>NZ_JBVJGT010000097.1:0-13255 GCF_055587185.1 Micromonospora sp. NPDC048040
ATCCGCCGCTACATCATCTGGCGGAACAAGCACGCCGCCGACGAACGCCTACGTCAGGTAGTCATCAAGGCGAACGTTGCCTGATGCGGCACTAGGTCGCGATCTTCAGTCGGGCCTCGGTGCGGGTACGGAAATGACGACGGTGTACGTATTCGACCTTGATGGTGGAGAAGGTGGCCTCGGCGACGGCGTTGTCGAAGCACGACCCGACCCGCCCCATCGACTGGCGCACCTTCCATCGGGCGCAGGCCGGGGCGAAGTCGGCCGAGGCGTACTCGCTGCCGCGGTCGCTGTGGGCCTTGGCGTCCTCTCAGAGCCGGTCGACGTAGTCGCACATTGCATCTGTTCACTTCTGCAAGTGACCCACCGTAATCGCCGTTAACCTTGGCTTCATGGCACCGGAGCACGAAGAGGGTCGAGGGTCCGCGTCACCAGATCAACGGCCCGCATCTCTCCCTTCCTCAGCCCGAAGGCCAGGAGACCGCTCCTTCTCACCGTGCCGGAAGCGGATCGGGGTGCCGAGGCGTCTGGTTCATCGCTTCCACTGCCGCGACCAGGGGAGCCAGCTCGGGGTTCTTGGCGGCTTCGTCGAGCGCCTCTCTGAGGGCGGTGTCGTTGGTCGGCCGGGCCTCTTGCAGGAGCTTCAGGCCCGCGTCGCTGACATCGGTGTAGATGCCGCGGCGGTCGGTCGGGCACAGGTAGCGGGAGAGCAGGCCACGGTCCTCCAGGCGGGTGACCAGGCGGGTGGTGGCGCTCTGGCTGAGCACCACCGCGTCGGCAACCTGCTTCATCTGCAGATGGCCGCCTTCGCCGTCGTGCTGGCGGCTGAGCACGTCGAGCAGCGAGTACTCCCGCACGCTCAGGTCGTGCTCGGACTGCAGGGCGCGCTCGATGTGCGCCTCGATCCTGCCGTACAGGAGGTAGAGGGCTGCCCATCCGTTGGCGAGGGCGGTCAGCGCGGGATCCGTGGCGGTCATGGGTCCGGGTCTCCTTCCGGATGCGACTGAAGTCCAGGATACGCCCTTCTGAAAATATCAGCCAGAGCCTGCATAAGGCTTTTGCAAGCATCTCTGGGGCGGCCGGTGCGGGGTCGGGCGGACCGTCGGCGATGGTGCGCGCTCCGCCGCCCGACCGCCGAATCGTTCCCGTCTGGTTCCTCATGGAGCCGCCCTGTACCGGCGAGCGTTTCGCCGAGGTGGCAGGGCGCACAGAGAAGGGCTGCATCATGACCGTTTCCACCACTCCGATGAACCTCACCCGGGCCGCCCATGTCGGGATCTCGGTCTCGGACCTGGACGCCTCGATCGCGTTCTACACGGCTCTCACCGGGCGGGAGCCCGTCGCGGAGGGGACCATGAGCAGCGTGCCGTTCGGCAAGGCGCAGGGGCTGTCTGCCGCGAAGCTGCGGTACGCCACGATCAACCTGGACGGCCTCGGCATCGACCTCATCCAGTTCCAGGAACCGGTCGGCGAACGCACGAACGGCAAGGCGAACCGCCCCGGCTCCATGCATCTGTGCCTCAGGGTCGACGACTTCGACGCCGTGTACCAGCGGATGAAGAAGGCCGGCTACGACTTCCTCGGCGACGACTACACGTTCATCGCGGGCGAGGTCACCCCTGACGCGGCGCTCGGCACCAGGGTCGCCTACTTCAACGACCCGGACGGCACGAACCTGGAGATCATCCAGCCCAAGGGCGGCTTCGCCAGCTAGCGGTCCAGGGCCTTGCCGCCGGCCCGCCCGGCGGCGTCGGCCGTCACCCGTCCGGGGCGCCGACGGCAGGCGAGGCCGGGCCGATCGCGTTCCGGCCCCGCCTTTCGCGTGGGCGGTCACGCTCCCGGCGTTCCGGTTCTTCGGTCCGCCCGGCCGAGCATCCTTGTTCGCGAACTCCGGCGCCGCCAGCGCCCACGGGTCGCCAGGGGCGACCGGGTGCTCGTCGCGGCGGCATCGACGGCGACGCACCACTTCGAGGCGGTGCCCCGCGGGGCGTTCGGCACCTGCCGCAGGTCAGCCATGAGGGTGCCCGGTGTCGGCGAGGAGTGGGCGGCCGCTGCGACGCGGACCGCATCCCACACGCCGTCCCGCCGATGCGGCTCGGGTGCGACCCGGGCCGCATCTCGCCGGGGCCGGAGCAACGGGCGGCACCTGCGCGCCGCTGAGTCCCGAGCGCCACCGGAATCCAAGGCTCAGGAGGAATGCCCGCCCTTGCATTTAGGCGCGTGTGCAACTATTGTTGGCGCATGTAAGGCGCACTAGCAACCGCACGGAAGGTGGCGCCATGCCTCTCGCACTTCTCGCTCTGGCCATCGGGGCCTTCGGGATCGGTACCACCGAGTTCGTGATCATGGGTCTGCTGCCCGAGGTCGCCGGTGACTACGGTGTGTCCATCCCCACCGCCGGCCTGCTGGTCACTGGCTACGCGATCGGCGTTGTCATCGGCGCCCCGCTGATGACGGTGCTCGGCACCAGGATCAGCCGCAAGACGATGCTGATCCTGCTGATGGGCCTGTTCGTGGTCGGCAATCTGCTCTCCGCGCTGGCGCCGAGCTTCGGCGTGATGCTCACCGGCCGCATCGTGGCCTCACTAGCCCACGGCGCGTTCTTCGGCATCGGCTCGGTGGTCGCCGCCGACCTGGTCGCCCCCGACAAGAAGGCGGGTGCAATCGCGACCATGTTCACCGGCCTGACCATCGCGAACATCGTCGGCGTGCCGCTGGGCACGTTCATCGGGCAGGCAGTGGGCTGGCGTACCACGTTCGCCGTCGTCGCCGCGCTCGGCGTGGTCGGCCTGCTCGGCATCGCCAGGCTCGTGCCCGCCATGCCCCGGCCCGAGGGCGCGCGCCTACGCGGGGAGCTGATCGCGTTCCGTAATCCGCAGGTACTGCTCGCGATGGCGATGACGGTGCTCGGCTTCGGCGGTGTCTTCGCCGCGATCACCTACGTCGCGCCGATGATGACCCACGTCGCCGGCTACTCCGACGGCGCGGTCACCTGGTTGCTCATGCTCTTCGGCGTTGGCATGTTCGTCGGCAACCTGCTCGGCGGCCGCTACGCCGACCGCAAGCTGATGCCGATGCTGTACACCACCCTCGGCGGGCTCGCCGTGGTGCTCGCGCTGTTCACCGTGTTCGCGCACAACAAGATCCTCGCCGCGATCGCCATCCTGCTCGTCGGGGCGCTCGGCTTCGCCACCGTGCCGCCGCTGCAGAAGCGTGTCCTCGACCAGGCCCACGGCGCGCCGACGCTGGCCTCGGCGGTCAACATCGGCGCCTTCAACCTGGGCAACGCGCTCGCCGCGTGGCTGGGCGGTCTCGTCATCGCCGCCGGCCTCGGCTACACCGCTCCGAACTGGGTCGGTGCCGTCCTCGCCGCCGCCGCGCTGGTCCTCGCCTTCTGGTCCGCCGCCCTGGAGCGCCGCACCCCCGCGCGTGAGGCCGCGGCCGCCGTCCCCGCTCCCACCCTCGTCCACCGCTGACCTCCCGTTCCTCCACACCGCCTCACCTCAGGAGACGCATCATGAACGCCACCGCCGCCGTCACTCCGCTGACCACCGCCGACGCCGATACCCTGATCACGGCTGCCCGCGCCGCCGCCGAGGCGGCCGGGGTCCCGGTCAGCGTCACCGTTCTCGACGCGGGCGGGCACCTGCTCGCCTTCCACCGCGACGACCGCGCCGTGCTGATCTCCGGCGAGACCAGCACCCGCAAGGCCTACACCGCCCTCCAGCTCAACGCGCCGACCGCCGACCTGGTCGACCTCGTCAAGCCCGACGGGCCGTTCCACTCCTTGGCGACCGCGCTCGACCGGCCGCTGCTGTTCATCGCCGGCGGCATCCCCGTGCAACGCGACGGCCGCCTGATCGGCGCGATCGGCGTCGGCGGCGGCGCCCCCGAGCAGGACCACGCCTTCGCCACCACCGCACGAGAGGAACTCACCCGATGACCCGCACCCCGCAGGAGGTCTTCGCCGACCACAGCAGCCGCCTCGGCACCGGGGACCTCGACCTGATCGCCGGGAACTACACCGAGGACGCCGTCCTGATCACCCCCGAAGGGTCGTTTCACGGGCACGACGGGGTGCGGCAGGCCATCGGCCGGCTGCTGGCCGACCTCCCAGACGCCGCCTGGCAGCTGACCCCGCAGTTCGCGGGCGAGGTGCTGTTCCTGCAGTGGAGTGCCACCACCGATACCCACGGGGTCGCCGACGGCACCGACACCTTCGTCTTCCGCGGCGGCCTCATCAGCGCCCAGACCGTCCGCTACACCCTCACCGACCGCGACGCGTAAGGAACCGAACCACCCATGACCATCCCCACCGTGACGCTGAACAACGGCGTCGAGATCCCCAGCTCGGCTTTGGCGTCTTCCAGGTCCCCGACGACCAGACCGCCGCCGCCGTCACCGCCGCGATTCAGGCCGGCTACCGCTCCATCGACACCGCCGCGATCTACGGGAACGAGGCCGGCGTCGGCCGGGCCCTGGCCGCCTCCGGGCTGCCGCGCGAGGAGCTGTTCGTCACCACCAAGCTGTGGAACGCCGACCACGGCTACGACGCCACCCTGCGCGCCTTCGACGCAAGCCTCGCCAAGCTCGGCCTCGACTACGTGGACCTCTACCTGATCCACTGGCCCACCCCCGCCCGCGACCTCTACCTGGACTCCTGGCGCGCCCTCGAACGCCTCGCCGCCGAGGGGCGCATCCGCGCCGCTGGCGTCTCCAACTTCCAGCCCGCCCACCTCCAGCGGCTGCTGGACGGCAGCGCGCTCACCCCGGCGGTCAACCAGATCGAGCTGCACCCCGGCCTGCAGCAGGCCGACCTGCGCGCCTTCCACGCCCAGCACGGCATCGCCACCGAGGCGTGGAGCCCGCTCGCCCAGGGCGCCGTCCTGGACGACCCGGCGATCACCGCGATCGCCACGCGGACCGGCAAGTCCCCGGCCCAGGTGGTGCTGCGCTGGCACCTGCAGCTGGGCAACATCGTCATCCCCAAGTCGGTCACCCCGTCCCGCATCCGCCAGAACCTCGACGTGTTCGACTTCCATCTCACCGACGAGGAGATGGCCTCGATCGCCGCCACCGACCGCGGACTGCGCACCGGCCCACACCCGGACGAGCTCAACTGAGCCACGCGTCCGAGCCGGTACGCCGTCACCGGTAAGGCTCCCGGGCCGTACGCTCGGCCCGTATGGCCCATCGCTTCCGCTCCGTTCCGGGCAGACCGCCCGGAACGGAGCGCCGTCTCCCGCCCCCGGAAGTAACCACCGACCCCGACAGCGGGCTGTCCCGACGACTCGACCCCGACGCCGCAGCGCGTCCTCCGATGCTCGATCCACCTGGGTTGTCGAGCCGGGAGGGCAACGCTACTTCGAGCCGAGCAAATCCCTGACTTGTCTACTGGAGGCAGATGCACGGGTCTGCAGCCCGTAGCGTCAGGGCGCCGGTCGGCACTGGCTCGCATACCCCTTGCCGCCCTCGGGGTGGCACTTCAAGAGCGTGCCGCCACTGGCCGGTCTTCGTCGCCGAAGGCATGACGGCAATCAAGACTCCGCCCTGCGCCCCGCGGGCGAACTGCTTCATCGAGCGCTGGGCCGCAGCCTCGGCGAGGAGTGCACCTACCACCTGCTCATCTACAACGAGGGGCACGCGCTGGCCGTAGTCGGTGAGTACGTGGACCACTTCGACAACCACCGACCACTTCAAGGACGACAGCAGCGACCACCCAACCATTACCCGGCCGTCGTCATCCCCATAAACATGCCCGTACGGCGCCGACGACGACTCTCCGGCGTGGTCAACGAGCACCACCTGACGCTGCATGGCAAGAGGTTTCATCCCCTGTTCAAACCGGGTTACCTCGCCAAACGATCTTTGTTCTCGCTGCTCACTCGCAATGTCTCTGCATCCAAGATGAAGAACGAGGAGCACGAGACATGCCGAACAGCCCCACCCGGCGCCACCTTCTGCAGGGCATAGGATTGCTGGGAGCCAGCGCGGCCGTGGGGGCGGCCCTGCCCCCAGCCGGCGCACACGCGGCCGATGCCGGGACGCCGGGGTCGGGCGGACGGCCCGATCCGTACGCACCCCGGTTCACCCTCGCGGTGATCCCCGACACGCAGTACCTGTTCGACGCCGACCGGGGCGACCCGGCCCCACTCGGGGCGACGTTCCGGTACCTGGTGACGGCACGCGCCGAAGAGAACATCGTCTTCACCGCACACCTCGGCGACGTGGTGGAGAACGCCGCTGCCGCGGAACTGGCCCAGGCGGGCGAGGTGTTCGAAATCCTCGACCGGCACCGGATGCCGTACAGCGTGCTGGCCGGAAACCACGACATCGACTCCCGCACCGACGACCAGCGCGGTGCCAGCCCTTACCTGGATGTGTTCGGACCCGCCCGGTTCCGCAAGATGTCCACCTTCCGGGGCGCCACACCGGACGGCTACAACACCTTCCACGTCTTCACCGCCGGCGGTCGGGAGTGGTTGCTGCTCGCCCTCGACTGGCGCCCATCGGCGGGCACGCTCGCCTGGGCCCGGGAGGTGCTCCGCACGCACCCGCGACTGCCCGCCATCCTCACCACCCACGACCTCGCATACGCCGATGGCACGGGCGAAGCACGGCTGTCCGGACACGGCCAGCGGCTGTGGGATTCGCTGATCAAGGAACACGACCAGATCTTCCTGACCCTGAACGGCCACTTCTGGCCATCGGGCCGCACGATGCTGCGCAACGCCGCCGGGCACGACGTCCACGTGCACATCAGCAACTACCAGGACCGCTACTACGGCGGCGGCGCCATGGCGCGCCTCTACCACTTCGACCTGGCGCGCAACACCATCGATGTCGAAACCCTATCGCCGTGGATCCTCGACAAGGACCCGACCCGGCGTAACGCCCTGGAGCAGCAGGAGGTGGAGCTGACCGATTCGACCAACCGGTTCAGCGTGGCAATCGACTTCGCCGAGCGGTTCGCCGGCTTCGCGCCGGTCCCGCCCCGGACAGCGAGGCCGGCCAGCCAGATGGTCGTCCCCGGCACCGTCGCCTACTGGCGTTTCGACCTGGGCAGCCCCGACGGGACTCCCGTTCCCGACGGCGCACCGATCCCCGACCTGTCCGGCCGCGGCAACCACCTGACCCGGGTCACCCTCCCGGGCAGCGACGCGTCGGCGCTGCGCAGCAGCAACGAGCACCACCCCGACCAGCCCGCGCACGCCAGCCTCTTCCTCAACGGGGGGAAGCAACCAGCACGGGGGGCATACCTGCGCACCGCCGACGGCGCACCGATCAACGCCCTGACCTTCCGGTCCGGCTACACCATCGAGGCGTTCGTCAAACTACCGACGGACGTACGGGCCACGAAGCACGCCTGGATGAGCGTGCTGTCCAGGATGGGAAGCGGTCGGGACGCGGGCAAGTCCGGCGGCGATCCCGCCGAGCCGCTCGCCACACTCAGCCTCTCCGACGGCATGGCTCTGCAGTGGGCGGTCTTCCCGCTCAACCAGGAGGGCATCTCGACCAACTGGGGCCACGAGATGCGCGCCGGAGAGTGGTTCCACGTCGCCGTCGTCAACGACGGCCGGACCACGACGATGTACGTGGACGGCGCGAAGCTGCTGCGCAACCCCTCCACCCCGGCGACCGGGCTGGCCAGCAGCAACGAGCCGTGGCTGGTGGGGGCGTACCACTACGACCGCGTCGTGGAGCAGGGCTTCTACGGCTGGCTCGGCGACATCCGGATCGTGGACCGGCCGCTGCCGGTCGGCCAGTTCATGCGCGCCTGACCGCAGGCCGCCTGACGGGCGTCAACAAGAGGCCCTTCCTGCCCTGGCGGCATCTAGGGGTCGTCGCAACACGTGGTCTGTTGATCAGGACGCGAGGAGTTTATGCAGGCGCTCGGCTGGGGTTTCCCAGCCGAGCGTTTGCGTGGGCGGCGGTTGAGTTGGTGGGCGACGGTGGCCAGGTACTCGGGGTCGTGGGCGGACAGGTAGGTCCTTTGGGGAAGTACTGTCGTTTGTGATGTGCTGGTTGATCGGTGGTGTTCGGCCGGCTCCGGCCGGGGTCAGGGTCGGGTGTCGAGCCACTCCTGGAAGGTGGGGCCGGCGAGCTTGGCGTGCGGGCTGGGCAGGAACCCGCCGTTGGCGGCGATCTCGGCATCGGGCATGCCGGAGCCGTCGACGCCGACGACCTTGATGCCTCGGCGGGCGCCGAGGAGTTGGGCCGCCTCCGACATGGTCTCCTTGCGGGGTCCGGCAACCTCGGGGATAGGTCTTCCTGGGGCGGGTGCGTCGGGGTCGAGGGCAAGGTCGACCAGTGTCTCGGCCACGGTGCGGCAGGTCACGAGCTGGGTGGGCAGGGCCGGGATGTAGGCGACGTCGCTCCGCTGCCAGTCAAGGAGCTGACCGACGAACTCGTGGAACTGTGCGGCCCGCAGGATGCGGACGGGGAGCGGGCCGGACAGGAGGAGTTCCTCGTGTACCTTCTTGGCGGCGACGAAACCGGCGGTGGCCTTGTCGACGCCGATGATGGACGCCATGGCGATCTGGGCGACCCCCGCCTTCTGGCCCGCCTCATGCAGATTGCGGGCCGACGTGCGGAAGAAATCCGTCGCCGCCTCCTGGTCGGAGGAGTGCCACGAGGCGACGTCGATGATGACCTCGACCCCGGTGAAGGCCTCGGCGAGGCCCTCACCGGTGATGATGTCCACGCCGGTGGCTCGGGACATCGGCACGACCTGGTGTCCTCTCTCAGCCAGGACGTCGACGACGTGGCGGCCCAGCCGCCCGGTCGCTCCTGCCACCGCGAACTTGGTGATGCTCGGTGAAGTAGGTGGCTTCGTGCCGTGGCCACGGCGGTGATGCGCTCCTCTGATTCCCCGATCCTGCGGAGGTTGTTGGTCTCCCGGATGGTGAAGTACGTGCTGCCGAGGATCTGCCCGGCGCGGGGCTGTAGCAGGCTGATGGTCGTCGGGGGAATCGAACCGTTCTTGAGACCTTTGCAGGCCTGCGCCAACTTCCGCCATCTCGGGGACGAACGGGAGAGGGTTGGGCATGCGCGACCGGAGGTTGGTCGTCGTGGGTGTGGACATGCTGGGAATTCCTTACTCGTGGTGTTGCGTCGTTACGTGCAAGAGATCCCGGCGACCCGCTTTTTGTGACAGCGGGACCTATGTGACATGGCCCACGGGTCGTCGGTGTCACAAAGCGGCGGGGACCGGGATCGCATGGATATGGCACGGTCGCGAACGAACAGGCAGGAACCAGCGATGAGCGAACGAAGTGAGCAACCGACGGCCACAGCTCGTGGCAGTCGCATGGACGCGGCCACCGAGGCGTTCGTCGCTCACCGTAACCTTCTGTTCACTCTCGCCTACGAGATGCTCGGCTCCGCCGTCGACGCCGAGGACGTCCTGCAGGAGACCTGGCTGCTGTGGGTGGGCGTCGACCTCGGCACGGTGCTGGACCAGCGCGCGTTCCTGATCCGGATCGCCACCAGGCAGGCGTTGAAACGGCTGCGGACGCTGGGCCGACGCAAGGAGTCCTATGTTGGGCCGTGGCTGCCCGAGCCGCTGCTGACCGCGCCGGATGTGGCCGAAAACGTCGAACTGGCCGACAGTGTCTCGATGGCGATGCTGCTGGTGTTGGAGACGCTCACGCCGACCGAGCGGGCGGTGTTCGTGCTGCGCGAGGTGTTCGATGTGGACTACGACGAGATTGCCGAAGCCGTTGACAAGACTCCGGCCGCGGTACGCCAGATCGCCCGCCGGGCACGGGCACACGTCGCCGCGCGCCGGCCCCGCGGCACCGGCTCCCCTGCCGAGCACCGAGCCGCGCTCCAGGCTTTCCAACGAGCGGTCGAAACCGGCGACCTGCAGAGCCTGCTCGACATCCTGGCGCCGGACGTCGTCGCCCTGAGCGACGGCGGCGGTGTCAAGCATGCCCTGCTGCGGCCCATCGTGGGGGCTGACAACGTTGCTCGCTTGCTGGCCCTCGGCTGGTGGAAACGCGACGCAGAAAGGTCGGTCGAGCTGGTGCAGATCAATGGTGGCCCGGGACTGCTCGTCCGAGTCAACGGCGAAATCGACGGCGTGGTAGCGGTGCGAGTGGAGAACGCCTACGTCACCGGCGCCTACCACGTACGCAATCCGGAAAAGCTGTCGCGCATGGAGCGGGAGACCGCCGTGACCCGCTGAGCCATTTCCAACCTTCCACGTCACAAGCAGCGCTTCCTACCCCCGACGGCTACGGGTGGCAGCCGCCCGCAGGCGTAGGTGTCAGGGCTCGGCTGCGAGCGCGTCCTGGCGCGGCTTGAGCCTGACGTCGACCCGAGAGCGGGTCAGATTCCGGCTCAAGCCGCCGTGCAGGAGCCGAATGTTGCGGGATCGTCAATCGGCCCGGGTGCGGAGGCTTCGCGTCAGGGTGGGGATCATCACCGCCGCAGGGACGAGGTGTAGCCCGAGGAGGGCGGTGATGGTGGCGGTGTCTGCCCCGGAAAGGAGGGGCGGGACCAACGAGATCGCGGTCAGCGCCACTGCCGTCCACACGAATCGCTCGGTGGGGCGAGCGCTCCAACGAAGAAGAGCGACGGCGATGACGATGCCCACGATCGAGAAGAAGCCGGTCACCACGGCGAACCCGGACAGCGGGATCGACTCGCCACCATCGGGCACCTCGAAGTCGACGCCAACGGCCTGGGCGAGCGCAGCGGCGAGGGTGATGGCCACCATTGCTGCGAGCGTGGCAATGAAGCCGGTGACGGCGAGTCCGCGGAGCCGGTGGGTGTGGCTGGTCTGGCCCGACGCCGGGCCTGCGACGACCCTGGTGTCATTTCTGCTGTTCATGTCGTTCCTCCGTCATTCGGTACTGGCGTACGGGGTGTGTTGACCGGCATGTGACGGCCGTGGCCCTGCGGGTGACGATGCGCACCCTCGCCGTGCGACGGCCGGGGTTCCGCAGGGCGCGGACGCCGGTGCCGCGGAGCCAGAACCCGGCGTCGCGTCCGAGGACCGGCCCGGGCTCGCCGTCGCGCAACTCCAGCTGCACCCGCCCCCGGGTGACGATGGCGAACGCGTCGCACCACTCCGCCGAGACCACCGCGACACGCGCGCCACCGCGCAGCGCGAGCGTCCACACCGGGACTACTCCGTGCCGTCCGCCGGCAGGCGCTCCGGCAGCCCGAGCCGCGGGAACTGGTCGTCGTGGAAGATGACGATCTCGGTGATCGCCCCGCCGGTGACGCGCAGGACGTCGATCGTCAGCGGCAGGTACGCGCGCTCCCGTTTCCGCCAGTGGTAGAAGGCGACGGCGGGCTGCCGGTTCACGGCGGTGGGGACGGCGCGCAGACCCGTCATGCCCTCGAAGCCGTCGTCGACCCAGTTGTTCACCACCGCGTCGCGGCCGACGTACAGGCCCGGCGTGGGCGGCATCGAGCACCGGACGTCGTCGCGCAGCATTGAGGCGAGCGCCGGGATGTCCGTGGCGACGCTGGCGTCGGTGAAGCGGCGCACCAGCTCGCGGGTCCCGGCGTCCTCCTCGCCGCCGGTCCAGTCCTGCCGCTCGGCAGGCAGATGCTCCCGCATGCCGGCGCGGGCCCGCTGCAACGCGCTGTTCACGGAGTTGACGGAGTCCCCGAGCAGCTCCGCGACGTCCTTCGCCGGCCAGCCGAGCACGTCCCGCAGGATCAGCACGGCCCGCGGGCGCGGCGCGAGGTGCTGGACCGCGACCAGGTACGCCAGCTCGATCGTCTCCCGCGCGACGGCAACCGTCTCCGGCTCGTCCGCGTCGCCCGCGGGCAGTTCGTCGAGCAGCCGGTCCGGGTAGGGCTGCAGCCACAGCACCTCGCCGCCGGTCGCCGGCTCCGGGCGGCACTTGGCGAGCAGGTCCAGGCAGGCGTTGGTGGCGATCCGGTACAGCCAGGCCCGGAACGTCGACCGCCCCTCGAAGGTCTCCCGCCGCCGCCAGGCACGGAGGAAGGTCTCCTGCACGGTGTCCTCGGCGTCCTCGAACGACCCGAGCATCCGGTAGCAGTGCACGTGCAGCTCCCGCCGGTGCCGCTCCGTCAGCCCCGAGAACGCCGGTTCGTCGACCTCGCCCAGACCGCTTCCGCCCAGCTCCTCCAGCCGCGTGTCCGCACTCATCACGTCATCCTTCCGCCTTGTCGTGTTCCGTCGTAGGTGTGACGGGTGCGGGCGCGACAACTCATCACTCGGGTCGGCCGGCATGGCTGACCCGGTGACGGATCCGGTGGCGGAGCACGACGCGCGGTACGGCGAGGAGGACCCGGGGCCCGCCGGAATGGGCGCGGGTGCGCGACCGCCTCGCTCGTGCCGGGGGCGCCTGGTTCACGACGACGCGGCGGACATGGACGCACGGGCACGGCACGAGGTCCACCGAAAGGATGGCCTTGATCGTGGCGCCGAGACCCGGCTCACCTGGGGAGATGCGCGCCCGAAGGGATTCGAACCCTGGTGCTTCCTATCAGCCAGCGTCGGAGGGCTCGCTGCTTCACCGCTGCTTTTCCCGTCCACTTGGACGCGGCCCGCCACCGCCTCGGCACGCCGATCGACCGGGGAACTTCCATCGGGACTTCAAGGCCCGCCGCCGCAAGGCTGGCGTGCGGGAGATCTCGGTGTACACCACCCCACGTACCTGACGGCCGGGACGACCACCCCTTGTCCCGGTAGTGCACGGTGATTGCCAAGCGTCAGTCCCTCGACGTCAGGCATCCACGGAGCAACCAGCAGAGCGAGCCCCACCCACCTCGCACCGGCCGCCAACCATCCAGAGTTTCAGGTCTGCCTTGCCGCCCGGTGCTGGTTGGCCAGGTCGGTGGCGAGCCCGTCAAGCCAGGGCCGAGGGTCACGTCCGCGCGGATGGTGTAAGAGACGGCCATCGCGGGATCCAGTCTGATGTTATGCGGCGATCGGGGTGGGGTCGGGCTGGTCGGTGTCGTGTTGGCTGGTCTCGATGGTGACCATCCGGGCCTTGGCGAGGAGTTCCAGGCCCATGTAGCGGCGGCCTTCGGTCCATTCGTCGGTCTGCTCGGCTAGGACCGCGCCGACGAGGCGGATGATCGCCGGCCGGTTCGGGAAGATGCCGACGACGTCGGTGCGGCGGCGGATCTCCTTGTTCAACCGCTCCTGCGGGTTGTTCGACCAGATCTGACGCCAGATCTCGCGCGGGAAGCCGGTGAACGCGAGGAGGTCATCGCGGGCCGCGTCGAGGTGCTCTGCCGCAGCGGGGAACTTCGCCTCGATCGT
>NZ_JBVJGT010000098.1:0-11908 GCF_055587185.1 Micromonospora sp. NPDC048040
AACACACCACCGGCAAAGGCCAGGCCAGCGATACCGAGAACGCTCTTACGCATGATCGTGTTCATCAGATGCTCCATTCGGGGGTTGGCACCACACGCCGAAGGGGGTTCAGCGGGGCGCAAGCACCGTCCGGCGCTCAACAAACTCAAAGGGGATCCGACGTCACGCGCCGGGAAGAATCAGACCGGCCATCTGAAAACCACGGGAGTGGCCTGTGTCGCGGGGGCGGGGGGTCGCCCTTCGCTGGCCGGGACCATGTGTAACGACCGGCGACCCACCATCATTCCGGGGCCGGGGCCGGGGCCGGGGCGCTGCGCCAGCCCGTCGGGGGGCGGCGTTGGTCTTGCTCGGTCGTACGCAGGGTGTAACGACCCCGGCCCGGCCACGATTCCGCCCCCACGATGCCCCCGGTCACACCCCGAAACCGGACCCACGGGACACCCGCCACCCGGACCCTGTCGAGCTGCCCGCACAGACGGGACACAACCGGACCCCACGGGTGCCGCCATCTTCTCCCTGTCGAGCTGCCCGCACAGATGGGGCACGCGTGCCCTGGCGGGAGATCGCGCCTGGTGTGACGGGTGGTCCCACAGACGGGGCAGCTCGACAGCGCCCACCGCACCCCACCCGCCGGACCGGTCAAAAGCGGCCGACGGGCCGCGACCCCGCGGTCGACACCGGACGACGTCCGGCCTGGTGACGTTGAGGATCTCGTTGCAGCCCTCGCCTACGCATCGCCGTCGCCTCCCGACGGGCCTCCCGACGGCCCGTTTGCCGGATAGCGGACATCCAGGCACGGACGGTGCGCGACCACCGACGGGGTGTGGCCCGCCGTGCCCGGCGCAGGGATCAAGCCTGACCGCCCGGAGCCGGGCACGGTGGGCCACACCCCCACCACCACGCAGAGCGACGCAAGGCAAACACCCGCACGGAAGAAGGCCAGGACCCGAACCTCAACCAGGAGGAGGCCCCACCCGCCCCCGGACCTTGGCCGCACACGAGCCGAGCACCGTTGCCGCGTCCAGCCCGAGGCTCTCGATGGCGACCAGCGCGGTGAACGCCACGTCCGCCAGTTCCGCCGCCACCTCGTCCCGCGTGTGGGTGACGCCCTTGCGCGGATTCTGGCCGAGCAGACCGATCCAGGCGCCCGCCGCCTCCCCCGCCTCCTCGGTGAGCTTGAGGATCCGGCAGGTCATTTCGGCCTGTCCGGTGCCGTTGGCGGCGTCCAGCCAGTCGCGCGAGGCCCGGACCGCGGCCCAGATCGAGTCGTCCACGGCGAATAGTGAACCGGACGAAGGTCACGGTCCGTATCCCGGGACGGTTGGCGGGTACGCGGGTGCCGGGTGGTAGCAACGTGGCTACCAGCAAGTAGTGAAGGGACGTGTCCTATGCCGGAGTCCGTGGAGACGGTGTTCAACAGCGTGGTCGCCCGCAATCCGGGAGAGCCGGAGTTCCACCAGGCGGTGCGCGAGGTGCTGGAGAGCATCGGTCCGGCCCTGGCCCGGCACCCCGAGTACACCGAGGCGAGGATCATCGAGCGGATCTGCGAGCCGGAGCGGCAGGTCATCTTCCGGGTGCCGTGGGAGGACGACCGCGGCCGGATCCTGGTGAACCGGGGTTTCCGGGTGGAGTTCAACAGCGCGCTCGGCCCGTTCAAGGGCGGGCTACGTTTCCACCCGTCGGTGTACCTCGGGATCGTGAAGTTCCTCGGTTTCGAGCAGATCTTCAAGAACGCGCTGACCGGGCTGCCGATCGGCGGCGGCAAGGGCGGCGCGGACTTCGACCCGAAGGGGCGCTCCGACCGCGAGGTGATGCGGTTCTGCCAGAGTTTCATGACCGAGCTGTACCGGCACATCGGCGCGGAGACCGACGTGCCGGCCGGGGACATCGGCGTGGGCGGCCGGGAGATCGGCTACCTGTTCGGCCAGTACAAGCGGATCACCAACCGGTACGAGTCGGGCGTACTCACCGGCAAGGGCCTGGCGTACGGGGGCGCGCAGGTGCGCCGGGAGGCGACCGGCTACGGGGCGGTGTTCTTCGCCGAGGAGATGCTGCGGCAGGCCGGGGACGGCCTGGAGGGCAAGCGGGTGGTGGTGTCCGGCTCCGGCAACGTGGCGATCTACGCGATCGAGAAGGTGCACCAGCTCGGCGGGAAGGTCGTCGCCTGCTCGGACTCGTCCGGCTATGTGCTCGACGAGAAGGGCATCGACCTGGAACTGCTGCGGGAGCTGAAGGAACGGCGCCGGGCGCGGCTGGACGACTACGCGCGGCACGTGCCGCACGCGGTGGCGGTCTCCGGTCGTACCGTCTGGGAGGTGCCCTGCCAGTTGGCGCTGCCGTGCGCGACGCAGAACGAGATCGGCGGCGCGGAGGCCGCGGCGCTGGTGGCCGGCGGCTGCGTCGCGGTGGTGGAGGGTGCGAACATGCCCACCACGCCGGAGGCGGTGCGGATCCTGGGCCGGGCCGGGGTGCGGTTCGCGCCGGGCAAGGCGGCCAACGCCGGCGGGGTGGCGGTGAGCGCGCTGGAGATGCAGCAGAACGCCAGCCGGGACTCGTGGACCTTCGCCGAGTCGGAGCAGCGGCTGCGGGGCATCATGCGGAACATCCACGACCGCTGCTGGGCCACCGCCGAAGAGTACGGCCTGCCCGGCGACTACGTGGCCGGGGCGAACATCGACGGGTTCCGCCGGGTGGCGGAGGCGATGCTGGCGCACGGCCTGATCTGACTATGAGGCTGGCCTGGTCCGGCGTCAGCGGGCTCGACGCCGGGTGGTCCCGCTGGTCGATGTGCTCGTGCGGCGGTCAGCGGTGGGTCACCGACGGACCCGGCCAGGTCGGGGCCGGGCCGGAGCCCGCACCGGTGTCCCCGCCCCGCACCGTCGAGGCCGCTTCGAGGCGCACCGGCAGGTGCCGTTCGGCCTGCCCGACGAAGAGCGCCACCTCGTACGCCATGTCGCCGACCTCCGCGTCACCGCCCATCAGGACGGTGAGGATCGCCCCGTTCCGGGTGGTGGCGGTGAACAGGAACGCCCGGGACATCTGCACGACGACCTGACGCAGCGCCCCACCGACGCACACCCGGGCCGCGGCCAGGCCGAAGGCCTCCAGTCCCCCGACCACACTGGACAGTCGCCCGGCGAGCTCGTCGTCGACACTCCGGGAGACGCCGAGCGGCAGCCCGTCCGGGGACAGCACCACCGCGAACTCTGCCCCCGGCACCCGGTCGACCAGGTCGTTCAGCGCGTCGCTCAGGCTGCCGACGCTGACCACGGAAGGCGTCATCTGTCGTCGTCTCCTTGCTCTCGTGACCGGGACCTCGACGGCGTCCGTACCGGCCAGGGCTGCCGAGCCGCGCCGGCCGACCGGTCGGCGAGGATCGTCCGCAGCAGGGACAGCAACTCGGCCCGGTTGGCGCAGTTGAGCCGGGACCGCATCCGCGCCACGTGGTGCTCCACCGTCTTCGCCGAGATGAACAGCCGGTCACCGATCTCGCGATAGGTCGACCCGGCGAGCACCAGCTCGGCCACCTCCCACTCGCGCTCGCTGAGGCGGTGCCCCGCGGGGCTCGCGACGGCGTCGGCGAGTCCGCCCGGAGGGCGCTGCCCGCCCTTGGCCCCGGCCGGGCGTCCCTGCAGCATCCGGGCGCAGTCCAGCAGGGTGGTCATCGCCCGTCGGTCCGAGGTGCGGATGGCGGCCTGGCCGGCGAGCCGAGCGCCGTCCCAGCACAGCCCGGCGTCGTGCAGCCCCCGGGCGGCGGCCTCCACCCGGACCGGGTCGACCGTCCCGCGCAACACCTCCACCCAGCAGGCGGCGGCTGCGGCGACCACCGTGGCGTACCGGTTGTGGTCCGCCGCGCCGAGCAGGGCGGCCACATGGTCGTCGGCCGTCGTCGGTCGCTCGGCGAGGATGGCCGCGTGCAGGCCACTCCAGTGCAGGGGCACGGTCCACAGCGGCGGATCGCCGAGCCGGGCCAGCAACTGCCGCGCCTGGCGCAGGTACGGCTCCAGCCGGCTCAGGTGGCCCAGGCGGGCCCCGGCGATGGCCAACTCGCCGAGCGGCAGCAGCGTGAACAGGTCGACCGGGTGGCGGACCAGCGCCTCCAGGGCGGCACCCCAGCCCCGCTGGAGCGCGCCGAGGTCGCTGTTGCGCCGGGCGATCCCCATCTCCATCGCCCTGGCGAGGAGCAGGTCGCGCGATTCGAGCGGCCGGCCGCCGGCGGTCACCGTGGCAAGGTGGTCGGCCGCGAGGCCGGTCCGTCCTCGGACCATCGCGATCCAGGCCTGCAGCAACCGGTGCCGCCGGGCCAACAGCGGACCGCCGATGCCGCTGGTCACTGCCCGGTCGAGCACCCCCTCGGCGATGTCCAGTTCGCCGCAGTGCATCGCCGTCAACGCGGCGAGCGCGGCCGGGCTGTCCGGCAGGAGCACCGCCCGGCCTGCCGGCTCCAGCAGCGCCGCTGCCTGCACGAGGGTGGACAGCGCGGTGGTGGGTGGTCCGGCGACGCTGTCCCGAATTCCGTCGGCCATCAGCCGGGCGGCGCTGTGGTGCAGGGTGGGCGGTCCACCGGCACGGTCGTCCGCCGGCGGGTCCGCTGCGTCGACCTGTTGGCCGACGGCGAGTGCGCCGAGGGCGGCGAACGCCTCCGCGGTGGCGCCGCCCGCCCACCGGTACAGCTCCACGCTGCGAACGCCCTGGCCACGGTGTGCGAGCGCCGTCGCGGCGACCACCGCCGCCTCCACCTGCTCGGCTGCGGGTGCCGCGGCGAGCAGCCGGTCCGCCAGCCGCAGGGCGAGGTCGAGGTCACCGGCGAGCGCCGCGGCGACCGCCTGCCGGACGGCGGCGGGCCGCCCGGCGGCCGTGGCCGCGGCGAAGAGTTCCGCCGCGACCGCGGGCTCGCCGGCCAGCGCCTCCTCGGCGGCGGCCTCGAGCGTCGGTGCCGGGCACTCGCCGGCCACTCCGGCGGCGAGCAGCGAGCGGACCAGCGGGAGCACCGGCCCACCCCGGGCCAGCTGCAGTTGGGTGAGCCGGAGCCAGACCGTGGTGCGCTCGGTGACCGGGCTCAGCGCGGTCACCGCCCGCCGCACGATCGGCGCGAGCCGGCCGTCCGCGCCGAGCAGCCCGGCCGCCCGGGTCGCGCCGATCAGCTCGTCCACCTCGACCAACTCCCGGTCGAGCAGCGCGCCGAGCAGGTCCACCGGCAGCGGCACACCGGCCGCGACGGCCAGCAGCAGCCGCCGGACGTCGGGAGCCAGGTCCTCCAGATCCGGCCCGAACTCGAGGATGACCGGCCGGGGCGGCTCCGTGGGAACGCCCGGTGGCCCCTGCTGGCCGCGCAGCCCGCGGACCAGCCGCTCGACGTAGCGGGGCACACCGCCGGTCTGCCCGTGCACGAAGTCGACCAGGTCGGGCTGTCGGCCGAGCTCCGGCGCGCAGGCGAGGTAGGCGGCGGTCTGCTCTCTGGTGAACGGGGTGAGCAGGACCAGGTGCCCGTCCCGCCGCAACGCGTCGGCCAGCTCGACCAGCGCCGCCGGCCGGGGCCACGGTCGGTAGCCGACGACCAGGCGGTGCCGGCGGGCGGTCACCAGGTGGCGCAGCGCCCGAAGCCGGGCGTCGTCCAGCAGCTGCGCGTCGTCGACCAGCAGCACCATGTCCGGGTCGACCGCGTCGGGCTGGTCGGGCGCGCTCTCGAGGACGGTGCACCCGGCCCGCCGGTAGACCGCGGCCAGTTCCTGGAGGTAGGCGCTGCGGCCGTGGCCGCCGGGGCCCGTCACGCCGAGCACCAGCGGCGACGCCGGAGCCGCCGCCACCGCGTCGAGCAGGCCCTGCGGCCGCCGGTCCAGCACCAGCCGGTGCCCGGCGACGCCGCTCATGGTCATGCTGGTCATCCTCTGCCGCCCCGCCGGCGGGCCAGCGCCAGGCGGGACGCCTTCGGCAGTTCCAGAGGGGCGAACCGGACCGGGGGGCGCGGTGGTGGCTCGCTCCCGACCCCGCTGTGGTGATCAGGTCGGTGCTGCGGCGCGACGGCCGGCGCGCCGACGCGGCCGGCGGTGCCGGCCGGGGCCGGGCCGTCGTCCCGCCCCTCGCGCCGGGGGCGCGGCGACACCATCTGACAGGCGGCGAGGGCCGCGCCCGTCGCGGCGGTCAGCTGCGGATCGGGCTCCACCTCGACCGGTACCGGAAGGGCCGCGGCGAGCAGCTCGGCGATCAGCGGGATCCGGGTGGACCCGCCGGCGAGCAGGACGCCGTCGAGCTGCGTCGGCGCCAGCCCACCGGAGTGTACGGTCCGCAGCAGCAGGTCGATCGTCGCCTGCACCGCCGGGCGGATCATGCCTTCGAACTGCACCCGGCTCACCGGCACGCGGGCCGGCCCGCTCGGCAGCGTCAGGAGCACGTCGGTCTGCGTGCCGACGGTCAGCTCACGCTTGGCCCGCTCGCACCCGGGCAGCAGCCCGCGCGGCGGGTCGTACGCCTGCCGGGGTGCGGTGCCGCCGAGGTCACGGGTGAGTGCGGTGCGCACGTGCTCGGCGAGCGCCTCGTCGAAGTCGGCACCGCCGATCCACTCGAGCCCCTGCGGGAAGCCGAAGGTCTCGTACGTGCCGCGTGGGGTGCGGCGGACGAGGGCCGCCTCGAAGGTGTTGCCGCCCAGGGCGTAGACCGCGGCGGCGCTGCCCGGGAAGCCCCGTGCCGCGTGGCTCTCGGCCACGGTGACAGTACACGGAATCAGCGTCACGTGGCCCAGGCCGAACTCCCGCAGGGCGACGTGCAACAGCTCGCGCCGATGCCGGCCCCAGCCCGCCGGGTGGCTGAGCACGACGGCCTGGGCGGGCTCGCCCTCGCGATCGCGCACGCGTTCGACGACCCACGACGTCAGCACCGCGGTCAGCGTCTGCGGTGGACACGCCTCGCCGGCGAGCATCAGGGGCACGTCGTCGCCGACCCGCCGCACGAAGCCCCGGGCCGTCCGGGCCCCGTCGTCGGCGCCGGGCTCGCCGACCGTGAGCCTGCCGTCCAGGGCGAGGTGCAGCACCGACGGCACGATCACCGACCCCGCGCCCAGCGGGACCCCCTCGGGGCGGCTCCAGGTCGCGCCCTGCCGCCGGGCAACGGCGGCCGCGGTGTTGGTGCTTCCGATGTCTATCCCCAGGACGTACGGCATGCGCATTCTTCCCTCACCGCGAGTCGGCCGGTCGGGGCGACGGCGTCCACACCGCGCGGCGACCACCCCCGGCAAACCCCGTGGGCTCCTACGTTCGTACCAGAGATCACTCCGGCATCAGGACCCTAAATCAGGCCGGGACGGGACCCCCATTCCCCCTAACGTACGAGGGGACGCGTGCCCTAATCCGGCGGGGCGGGTCGGGGGCTCGTCCCCGATGACCGGGACCGGTCACCGGCAATAGCGTCGGTGTCGACGATCAACGGTCGCCGACGCACATCGAGGAGATCCCGCACATGACCCTGCACGACTTCGTGCTCAATCTGCTCACCGACGCCGACGCCAAGGCGGCGTTCGACCTCGACCCGGAGGGCGCGCTGCAGGCCGCGGGCCTCACCGACATCACCCCCGCCGACGTGCAGGACGTCGTCCCGCTGGTGGTCGACTACGCCCCGACCCAGGGGCTCGCCCCGGTGGCTCCGGTGACCGGTCAGCTCGGAGCCGACCCGCTCGTGGCAGACGTCACCGGCGCCGTCAGTCAGCTGCAGACGGCGACGCCGGAGCTCAGCATCGGCGGCTACAGCGGCCTGGACGTCAAGGCCGGTGTGCTCGGCGCCATCACCGTCGACCCGGCGGCCGTCGGCGTCACGGCCACCGTACTGCCCGGGATCGGCCTGGGCGTCGGGCAGAGCGGTCTCGACACCAACCTCGTCGGGGTGCACGACCTGGCGCACACCCTCGACGCCGACGTGGTCGGCGCGGTGGACACCACGGCCGACCCGGTGGTCGGGGATCTGGCCGGCACGGTCGGCAACCCGGGCACCGTGCTCGACGCCACCGACCACGGCCTGCTCGGCACCCCGGACGGCCTGCTCGGGGGCGCGCTGTCCGGCGCCGAGGGCCAGGTCGGCGGGATCGTCGGCTCGCTGGGTGGCGACGACGCGCTGGGCGGGCTCGGTCTGGGCGACGGCGGCACCGGCCTGGTCCCGCCGGTCGACGTGCCGTCGACTGTAGGCGGCGTGACGGGCCAGGTGGACGGCGTCCTCGGCGGCGTGACCGGCGCGGTCGGCGGCGTGACCGGTGACGTCACCGGCGGTGTGAGCGGCAAGGCCGAGGTCCACGGCGAGGTCTCCGCCTCCTCCAGCGGCGGGCTCCTGGGTCTCGGCGACGGTCTGCTCTGACCGTTTCCGGACGACGGCGAGAAAGCCGGATCGCGGACGGCGATCCGGCTTTCTCCGCATCCCTCTTGATATTTGAGCCGAAATCCGCACACTTGGTGCGGTGATGGCGGGGATCTGGTTGGACGTGCTCGACGGAATCGCCCGCACGTGCCGCGAACACGGACGGGGCGACCTGCTCCAAGCCGTCCGCGACAAGCGCGTCCAACTGCTCGACCCGACCCTGCGCGTCCTGGTCGTCGGCGAGCCGAACCAGGGTAAGAGCCAGTTGGTCAACGCGATCGTCAACGCTCCGGTCTGCCCGGTCGGGGACGGTTCCACCACTGTGCTGCCGACGGTCGTGCGCCACGGCGAGGTCGCCTCGGCGGCGGTGGTCCACACGCCGCCCACGGCGGGCCCGGTCGACGCCGGGACCGTCGAGCGAACCGCGGTACCGGTGGACCGGATCGCGGCCGCGGTGGCCGGCACGCTCGGGCGTCGGCCCGGCGGCGGCCCCGCGCACGTCGAGATCGGACTGCCGCGCGCGCTGCTCGGCGCCGGACTGGTGCTGGTGGACACCACCGGCAGCGACAAGGCGACCGCGATCGGTGGCGGCGCCCCGATCGCCGCCGTGAGTCGTGCGGACGCGGTGCTGCTGGTCTCCGATTCGACCCGGGAACTCTCCGTCGCCGAGATCAACATGCTGCTGCACATCACCCGGTCGCACCCGAACGTCGTGGTGGTGCAGACCAAGACCGACCTGGTGACGGACTGGCGTACCGTCGCCGAGCGCAACCGGCGACACCTCGCCGAGGCAGGCGTACCGGCGGCGCTGATCCCGGTCTCGTCGGCGTTACGCCTGCGGGCGGCCGTCACCGACGACCGCGAGCTCAACGCCGAGTCGGGCTTCCCGGTGCTGATCGCCCGACTCCAGCGGGACCTGGCCGGCAAGGCCGATCCGCTGGCGCGCGCCTCGGTGGCGTTGACCGCTCGAACGGTGGTCGAACAGCTCGCCGCGCCGCTCCGCGCCGAACTGGAGAGCCAGGAGGCGCAGCAGCAGTCCGGCCCGATCTCCCAGCTGCACGCGGCCCAGCGGGAGGTCGACGAGTTGCGCCGCTGCTCCACGCGCTGGCAGAACACCCTCAATGACGAGATGGGCGACCTGCTCTCCGACATCGAGTACGACCTGCGCGACCGGACCCGCCAGATTCTGCGAATGGTCGACGAGGCGTTCGACACGGCGGACCCGCTCGTCGCCTGGGACGCCTTCCAGGACTGGCTCGAACGCAGCCTGGCCGACGCGGCGGAGGCGAACCACGAGTGGCTGGTCCAGCGCTGCGACTGGGCCGCGCGCCGGGTGGCCGCCAACTTCGCCCGGTACGGCTACGACGTGCTGCCGCCCTGGTCGGTGACCATGCCGGAGGACCTCGGCGACCGGCTGCCGGAGATCGAACGGCCGCACATCGACCGGTTCACCGCGAGCCAGAAGGTGATCACCGGCATGAAGGGCTCGTACGGGGGCCTGCTGATGTTCGGCCTTGCGCTCACGCTGGCCGGCATGCCGATGATCAACCCTGTCTCGATCGGCGCCGGCGCGCTGTTCGGCGGCAAGAGCATCCACGACGAGAGCAGACAGCTGCTCCGCCGCCGCCAGTCGACGGTCAAGACGGCGATCCAGCGCCACGTCGACGACTACTTCGTCCGCATGAACAAGGACTACCGGGACACCGTCCGGCAGGTGCAGCGAATGCTCCGAGACCACTTCACCGCGCTGACCGAGGAGTTGCAGGAGGCCATCATCCAGTCGTTCCGCACCGCCAAGCAGGCTGCCGACACCGACATGGCCGTCCGCGAGCAGCGCCAGCGCGAGATCCGACTGAAGATGACCCGGCTGGCCGCGCTCTACGACCAGGCCCAACAGTTGACCGGGGCCCGGACCGCCCCGGCGGGGCTGGGGTCCCCCGCATGACCGTCGGCCTGCGGCTCGACGAGGCGGTGTGGGGGCTGCTGCAGCGCGCCCTTCAGCTCTACCGGGACAACCCCCGGGCCACCGCTGGTCTCCGCCACCAACTGGCGCGGTTGGAGCAGCCGCTGCGCATCGCGGTCGCCGGCCCCTGGCGTTCCGGGAAGTCCACGGTGCTGAACGCCATCATGGGCGAAGAGGTCGCACCCGTCGGCGACGCGGACGGCACCGACGTCTTCACCTGGTACGAGGACGCGCCGCAGCCACGCGCCATCGCCTACTCGACCAGTCACCCGCCCCAGGAGCTGGCGATGGTCAAGTCGACGACGGGGATGCGGGTGGACCTCGTCGGCTGGCGAGCCGGCGAGCTGCGCGACATCGTGGTGCGGTGGCCCACCCGGGCCCTGCGGCAGGTGACCCTCATCGACACGCCCGCGATCACCGGCGTGGACGAGCACGGCCGGGCGCCGGTGATGGACCGGGTCCTGCGCGACGCCGACGCGGTGTTGTACCTGACCCGGGACGGTCGCGGCACCGACCTGAGGGTCCTGGAGACCAGCCGGGAGAGCGCCGTCGGCCAGGCGGCCCCGGTGAACGTCGTCCTGGTGCTGTCCCGGGCCGACGAGACCGGCGGCGGACAGATCGACGCCCTGCTCACCGCCCGCCAACTCGCCCGCCGGCAGTACCGCGACCCCCGCGTGAACGCGCTCTGCGTGGACACGGTGGCGTGCAGCGGGCTGATCGGCCTGGCCGGCCGAGTGCTCAGCGAGTCGGATTTCGCGGTGCTCGCGCAGTTGGCCGGCGTTCCCCGCGAGGCCCTGGAGCCCCACCTGCTCTCGGCCGACCGCTTCGCTGGCGGCGAGCTACCCGTACGGCTGGACGCCGAGGTACGCGCCGCGCTGCTCGACCGGCTCGGCCTCTTCGGGGTCCGGCTCGCGACCACCCTGGTCCGTACCGGCTGCGACAACCGGGCCAAGCTGTCCGCCGAACTCATCCGCCGCAGCGGCCTGACCGAGCTGCGCGAGTCGGTGAACCGCCTCCTCATCGACCGGCGGGACGCGCTCAAGGCGCGCTCGGCGATGGTCGCCGTGGAGGCACTGCTGCGAGCCGAGCCCGAACCGGGCACCGATGAGCTGCTCACCATGCTGGAGCAGATCCTCGCCGGCGCGCACGAGTTCCGGGAGCTGCGACTGCTCGCGGCGTTGCGGAACACCCGGCTCGGATTCGACACCGAGTTGGCCGAGGAGGCACGGCGGCTGGTCGGCGGGGACGGCGTCGGCCTGGCCGCGCGGCTCGGCGTCGAACACGGCGCGACCACGCAGCAGCTCTGGGATGTCGCCGCCGACGCGCAGTGGAGCTGGCGGAACCGGGCGGAGGACAGCTCGCTCCGGCTGACCCAGCGGCGGGGCGCACAGGTCGTGGTCCGCAGCTGCGAGGGGATGCTCGCCGAGCTGGCCGAGGGTGGCCGCTGACGGCCGGATGTGAGGACGCCGCTGGCCGGTACCCCGTGCGGGGTACCGGCCAGCGGCATCATGCGCCTGTGTGTCAGTTGTTCCAGTGTTCGGCGACGAGGTCGGCGGCCTGCTGTTCCCACTGGGCGTAGTGGTCGGGGTACGCCGACACCTGCACGGT
>NZ_JBVJGT010000099.1:0-11824 GCF_055587185.1 Micromonospora sp. NPDC048040
TCGCCAGCATCGCCAGCGTCGACGGCCGGCTCGCGGATCTTGGACAGCTTCCGTTTCCCCTGAAAGGGAACTGTCCAAGATTTAGCGGCATCACCCGGCGGCGGTGGTGTGGATCTCCGCCGCCGACGCCGTCAGGCGGGTGGGGCCGCGACGGGGTCGGTCACTCGTTGGTGAAGTTGCCGACCTGGCTGGCGGTGCTGGACTGGTCGCTGGTGGAGCCGCCGGCGGGGGTGCTCATGCCGCCGGTGGTGGCGTCGCCCGTGGTCGTGGGGGCCACCTTGCCGGGGTGCCGCTCGGGCTGCCGGGCCAGCCGCCGAGCGCTGGCCGGGCCGGCGATGCCGCCGGTCGTGGTGATCGCGCCCTGCCCCCGGGTGGGGCCCCCGTCGCGCAGCACGTCCGGGTCGACCGGGACGTGGGCCGGGTCGTCCGGGTCCTCGTCCTGGATGACCCGCTGCACGTCGGTGCGGGGCACGGTCACCTCGTCCAGGACGCCCTCGCCGTACACGCCGCCGGCGATCCGGTCCTCGGCCCGGCGGGCGGCGTCCTGTCGCATGTCGTCCTCACGCACGTCCATCACCTCACAGAAGTGTCGGTCCGGGTGCGTGCCCGGCGACCGCCCCGGCAAACCCGCGCCGTCGGGCCGGCCGGCGGCGTACCCCGTCCGTGGCGCGCCCCGCGCGGCCCGGCGGACCGGATTTTTCCCGGCCGCCGGGGGTGTTACTGCTCCCGGCGGGTCGGGTAGACGGCGGGTGCCCTCGCCATGAACGCGAACCGTGCCGTGGCCGAAACGCGGTAGCGGGGGGAGGGAATGCAGGTACGACTCATCGCATCCTGAGGAGGACAAGATGAGCACGCAGGCTGCATCCACCAGGCCGATGAACCGGCCGGTGCAGGAGGCGCCCAACCGGGCCATGCAGGACCGGGCCATGCAGGAGACGCCCACCCGCCCGATGCCGATGGTGCCCGACGGGCGTCGGGAGGCCATGCAGGCACCCGGCACCGAGACCAAGCCGGCGCTGCGGACCACCGAGTTCTGGGTCTACATCGCGGCTGTGATCGGCGTGCTGGCCGCCTCGCAGCTGGTCGGGAAGAACTCGGCCGGGGTGGACATCTTCCGGGCCCCCAACGCGTGGTTCATGATCACGCTGCTGACCCTCGGCTACCTGGGTAGCCGTGGTCTGGCCAAGGCCGGCAGCAACTGGCGCAGCAGTGAGGAGCGCAAGGCCCGGCACTGACCGGGTACGCGCGCCACAACACGCGGTGGCCTCCGGGGCGTACGTCCCGGAGGCCACCGCCGTGTGTGGTCTGGTCCTACTCCTCGAAGCCGCCGAAGTCCTCGGCGAAGTCGCCCTCGATCGCGTCCTCGATCATCTCGCCGGCGACCATGCCGCCGACAAGACCGAGCGCGGCGCCCGCGACCACGCCGCCCATACCGGGACCCCGGCCGTGCCCGTGGCCGTGGCCGCCGAAGCCCTGCGCGCGCAGGCTGCCGTAGCGCGAGGTGGTCTCCCGCAGCCAGCCGTCGACGACCTGGACCCAGTCCGTCCGGTCGGCGTCCGCGTACGAGACCCGGTAGTGGCCGAAGGCGTCGTGCCCGGCGGTGAGGAACCCGCCGCGCTTGTCGCACTCCAGGATCACCTCGACGCCGTGCGGGCTGGTGACGAAGGTCAGCTCGACCTCGTTGATGGTCGACGCGTACTGGGGCGAGGCGAAGAACTCGATCTCCTGGTAGAACGGCAGCGTCTGCTGCGTGCCCCGGATGTGGCCGCGTTCCAGGTCGGCATGCTTGAAGCGGAACCCGAGCTGCTGGAACGCCTCCAGGATCCGCTCGTGCACCGGCAGCGGGTGCACGTTGACCTGGTCCAGGTCGCCCTTGTCCACCGCACGGGCGATCGCCAGCTCGGTACGCAGCCCCATCGTCATGCCGCGCAGCCGCTGGCCGTACACGTCGGTGATCGGGGTCTCCCACGGCACCGGGAGCTGGAACGGCAGGGAGAGCTGCTGCTTCGGGGCGAGCTGGAACGCGCCGCTGACCGGCAGCCGGTGAAACTCCATGATGCCGGCGTACTCGGTGTCGCCGCCCTCGATCTCGACCCGGGTGACCAGGCTGACGACGACCTGCTCGACGTTGGCCGGGGCGTCGCCGCCGACCAGGTTCACCTGGCCCTCCAGGGTCAGGCCGGGTCGGGTGTTCGGGTTGGTCAGGACGGTGTCGACGCTCGGCCCACCCACACCGAACGCGCTCAGCATCTTCTTGAAGACCATCGGAACTCCCGCGGGATCACGCCGCGCTCCACCCTGGAGCGGGTCGTTGACTGCTCGGACCCTATCGGGCACCGCTGTGAAGTGCCTGTGAGGGCACATGCCGGCCCGGACCGCCCTGGGAGCATCCCCGGGATGAGCATCGTTCACCTACGCCGCGCGAAGACCAGCCTTGTGCTCGACGCGCGCGGCCCGGCAACCCGGTCGTCGCCCTCAACCGCGCGGTGGCGACCGCCATGGTGCACGGCCCGGCGGCCTCGACGCGCTGGACGCCGACCCCCAGCTCGCCGGGCACCACCGGCTGCCCGCCGCCCGCGGGCACCTGCGCGAGATGGCCGGCGACCGGGAGGGCGCGGTGGCCGCGTAACCGGGCTGCAGCCGCCCTGACCACGAGCCTGCCCGAGCATCGCTACCTGACCATGCGCGCCGCCCGCCTCGCCGCCGGCCGCGAGGGTTGACCGGCGCCGCCGGGGGTACCCGTGGATGATCCGCCCGGGTCCGGCCGCCGAGCCGGGCGGGAAGACGGCTCGGAAGGAGAACGCCATGGTCACCGTCGGCTACACCCTGTTGTGCGAGCAGGCCGGCCCCAAGCAGCTGGTCGACTACGCGGTGCGGGCGGAGGCGGCCGGCTTCGAGCAGCTCGTCATCTCCGACCACTACTACCCGTGGCTGGACTCGCAGGGCCACTCCCCGTACGCCTGGTCCGTGCTCGGCGCGGTCGCGCACGCCACCAGCCGGGCGGAGCTGATGTCCTTCGTGACCTGCCCGATCCGCCGCTACCATCCGGCGGTCGTGGCGCAGAAGGCCAGCACCGTCGGGGTGCTCTCGGACGGCCGGTTCACCCTCGGCCTCGGCGCGGGCGAGAACCTCAACGAGCACGTGGTCGGCGGCTGGCCGCACGTGCAGCAGCGGCACGAGATGTTCGAGGAGGCGCTCCAGATCATCCGGCCCCTGCTCAACGGGGAGACGCTGACCTTCTCCGGCAACCACTACGACGTGCCCGACGCCTACGTGTGGGACCGGCCGGACCGCCCGGTGCCGATGGCAATCGCCGCCTCGGGCCGGCAGTCGGCCACCCTCGCCGCCGAGTACGGCAACGGCATCGTCGCCACCGAGCCCGACCCGCACATCATCGAGATGTACGAGGACGCCGGCGGCGTCGGGCGGCCCCGCTACGGGCAGGTGGCCATCTGCTACGGCCCGGACGAGGCGGAGTGCCGCAAGATCGTGCACGACCAGTTCCGCTGGTTCGGGATGGGCTGGAAGGTCAACGCAGACCTGCCCGGGCCGGAGTCGTTCGCCGCCGCCACCCAGTTCGTCCGCGAGGAGGACGTGGCCGCGGGGATCTCCTGCGGGCCCGACGTGGACCGGCACGTCGAGGCGTTCAAGAAGTTCGTCGACGCGGGCTTCACCCACGTGGCGATCGTGCAGGTGGGCGGCGAGACGCAACCCATGTTCCTGGACTGGGCGCAGGAGCAGTTGCTGCCGAGGCTGCGCGAGCTGTGAGAATCTCGCCGACCCGGCGGCCCCGGGTGACCCCGCCCGGCCGGTTCGGACCGGCCGAGCTGCGCCTCGCGCTGGCCGCGCCGCGCCCGGCCGCCGGCCTGACCAGCGAGTGGCGGCTGGTCGACGGGATCCGTACGCACACCCGCCGCACGGCCGGCCCGGGCACCGGCGCCACACCCGTCGTGCTGGTGCACGGGCTGGCGGTGTCCCACCGCTACCTGACCCCACTCGCCCTGGCGCTGGCCGACACCCACCCCGTGTACGCGCCGGACCTGCCCGGTTTCGGGCTCACCGAGCGCCCCGACACGGCGTACGACGTGGCCCGGCACGCCAACCACCTGGCCGCCTGGCTGGCCGCGTACCGGATGCCGCCGGTCTGCCTGCTGGGGCACTCGTTCGGCGCGGAGGTCGTCGCGGCGCTGGCCGCCCGCCAGCCCGACGCGGTCCGGGCCGTGGTGCTCGCCGGGCCGACCGGCGACCCGGCCGCCCGGTCCCGGCGGGGACAGCTCGGGCGGTGGCTGGTGGACGCCCTGCGGGAGGCGCCGTTACAGGCGCCGATCCTGCTCCGGGACGTCGTGGACGCCCGCCCCTGGCGCGTCCACGCGACGCTGGCGCACTCGGTACGCAACGGCGTCGAGGCGGACCTGGTCCGGATCACCGCGCCGACCCTGGTGGTCGCCGGCTCCCGGGACCCGGTGGTGCCGGCGTCCTGGCGGTCGCAGGTGGGCCGGCTGGTGCCGCACGCCCGCACGCTCACCGTGCCGGGCGCCGCGCACAACGTCGCGACCACCGCGCCGGCGCAGGTCGCCGACGCGATCCGGGCCCTGCTCGCCCCGTCCCTGACGAACAGGTGATCACATGCGCATCGGCAACACGGAGATCCGCCCCGCCGGCGGTGGCCTCGGCTGCCTCCTGATGATCCTCTTCTCGATCGTCGCCTCGATCGTCCTGACCGTCCTCCTCAACCTGGTCTTCTAACCGTCGTTCGCCCGCCCCTGGTCAGCGGCGCAGGCCCAGGGCGGCCAGCACCTCGCGGGTCGCCTGGCGGACCGGGTCGACGACGCTGCCGCGCAGCCAACGGGCGACCGGCGACACCGTCGCCCGCCACGCGGCGGCGACCGCCCGGCCCACCGGGCGCACGGCGTGCCGCCACAGCCAGCCCGCCGCGAGCACGAACGGCCGCAGGGTGAGCGCGTAGCACCACCACAGCAGCCGGCCGGTCATCCGCCACGCCCACGCCGCCGCGTCGAGCAGCACCCGGCCGGCGGCCAGCAGCCACCGGCCCAGCGCGGCGAGCCCGGCCGCCAGCAGGCGCCCGAGCGGGGCGAGAAGCCGGGCAAGCCAGCTCAACGGCAGCCAGACCAGGTGGTACGCCAGCCAGGTCAACGGCGCCCACACCACCGTCCGGGCCAGCCAGGCCAGCCCGCGGGCGAGCCACACCAGCGGCACCCACACCACCGTCCGCACCAACCAGGCGACGCCACGGGCGAGCCACACCAGCGGCACCCACACCACCGTCCGGACCAGCCAGGCGATGCCGCGGGCGAGCCAGCCCAGCGGCAGCCACAGCAGGTGACGCAGCAGCCAGCCGACCGGGCGCAGCAGCCAGTGGTCCAGGAACCGGCCGACCGGCGCGAGCAGCCAGCGGTGCAGCCACCCGCAGACGGCGGCGACCAGCTCCCAGACCAGCCGCACGGGCACCACCACGACCAGCGCGATCCCCCGGGCGACGGCCACGACCAGCGGCGCGGCCTCAGAAGTGGCGGATGTTCCGGTGGCACGCGGAGCCGGGCCCGGCGAGTCGATCACCGGCACACGGTAACCAGCCCCGGCAAGCACCCGGCGGCGGGCGCGTCGAGGCGACCGACGGGGCTGCCGGGTGGCCGACGGGGTAGCCGGGTGGCCGACGGGCAGCCGGGTGACCATGTGACCGACCGGGTGGGCTCAGGCCGGGTCGAGGGCCAGGTCCGCGACGAGCGGGTAGTGGTCGGAGGCGTACTCGGTGTCGCCGCCCCGGACCACCCGGCAGTCCCGCACCCCGGCGGCCAGCGCCGGGGTGCCGAACAGATAGTCCAGCCGCATGCCGGAGAACTCCGCGCCGCCGCCGTGCCGCGTCGGCGCGGTCAGCCCGGCGTCGGGCGTGCCGGCCGCCGCGTACAGGTCGACCAGGCCGACGGCGAGCAGTCGGGCCACCGCCCGGGTGTCCACCGTCCGCCCGTCCCGACGCAGGTGACGGCGGCGGTACGCGGCGGGGAGCCGGGCGATCCGGTCGGTGTGGTCGGCGACGGGGTCGAGGGTGTTCAGGTCCCCGGCCAGCAGCCCCAGCTCCCCCGGCGCGCGGCGCAGCGCGGCGGCGGCCCAGCCCGCCTCGACGCGCCGGCGCAGCCCCGAGTAGGGATCGAGGTGGACGCTCAGCACGGTCAGCGGGCCGGCGTCGGTCGCCACGGTGACCCGCTGCGCGGCGTGGTGGAACGGCCGGCGCACCCGGGCGGCGGCGAGGGCGCGCAGCGGCGGCCGGAGCAGCACCGCCACCGGCTGGCCGAAGCAGGAGCGGGCGAGGTGGGGGCACATCCCCACCCGGCCCGCGAAGTCGCCGAGCACGTCGCCCGAGTCGAAGCCCCGCAGTTCCTGCAGGGCCAGCACGTCCGGCCGCTGCGCGACGACGACCCGCGCCAGCCGGTCCCGGCGGTCGGCGCCGCTCCGGTCCCGGCCGCCGGTCCGGATGTTCCAGCTCATCACCCGCAGCATCGGTGCCGTCAGTCCACCCGGGCGGCCTTGGCCAGCTCGTCGTCGAGGGTGTGCACGTCCTCGGACTCGATGCTGGGCCGGTTGCCCTCGCGCAGGTCCTCGTTGGGGCGGACGACCCAGTAGAGCAGCCCGATCCAGAGGGTGGTGAGGATGATCGCGCCCATGACGTCGGTGGGGTGGTGCATCCCCCGGTACATGCGGGAGATCGCCACGCCGGCCGGCATCACCACCGCCAGCGCCACGAAGATCCACCGCCACCACCGGTCCGTACGCGGGACGACGATGATCGCGACGGCGACCCAGACGCAGAGCGTGGCGGCGATGTGGCCGGACGGGAACGAGGAGGTCGGCATCGGGCCGTCGAGGTTGCCCACCGGCGGGCGCGGCCGGTCGACCGCGGCGGCGGAGGCGAGGAAGAGGCTCAGCTCGCCGAACATGGTCAGGGCGACGAACAGCACCGGCCGCCAGCGCCGCCACACGGCCAGCACGAGCGGGCAGAAGACCAGCGAGATGAGCAGGATGGCGTGCGTGTCGCCGGCCTTGCTCCACCAGTGGCTGAGGTCGTCCCGTTCGGGGGTGCGGTGCTCCGCGAACCACCTCGGCACGTCGGTGTCGAGGGTGGCGAAGAGGGTGCCGCCGGCGTGGTAGCTGACGAACATGCCGAAGCCGTAGAGCGCGCCGAGGACCAGCACCCAGCCGACGACCAGCTCGAACACGGCCGCCCGGGGGTGCGGCAGCAGGTGTGCCTCGTCGGGGGCGGGGGCCACCTCGTGCGCGGCCTCCGGCTCCAGCCCCTCGGCCAGCGCCGGGACCGGCCGGCCCCGCTCCAACCGCCACAGCCGGAAGGCGTACGCGGTGACGCCGAGCCAGGCGGCGCCGAGCAGCCAGGCCCCGAGCACGTCGGAGACGAAGTGCACGCCCAGCGCGATCCGGGTCAGCCCGATCAGGAACACGACGGCGGCGACCAGGACGATCGCGGGCCTGCGCCAACGGCGCGACATGGCCGGCAGGAAGACCAGCAGCAGCGCCCCGTACGCGACCATCGAGCCGAGCGCGTGCCCGCTGGGGAAGCTGTCCCCGGCATAGCTGCCGATCGGCACCTCCACCTCGGGGCGCAGCCGGTCGACCAGCGTCTTGAGCGCCGGGTCGAGGATCAGCGCGCCGAGACCGGTGACGATCAGGAACACCGCGAGCCGACCCTGCCGGCGGATCAGCAGGCCGACCACGGCGACCGACACCAGCCAGACGATGACCGCCCGGCCGCCGAGGTCGGTGAGCGCGTTGAGCACGGTCACCAGCGGCCCGTGCGGGGCGACCAGGTCGTTGAGCCAGGCGGCCACGCCGTGGTCGACGTCGTACAGCGGGGTCCACCGGGTCCGGACCAGGACGAGGAGCACCCCGAAGCCGACCCCGGCGCCGAGCACGACCGCCAGGCCGGCGAGCGTCCGCTCGGTGAAGTGACCCAGGGGTCGACGCAACGCCTCTCTGACCGCGTCCACGGCAGCCTCCCTCTCGCTCCTGGCGTGCCGCAATACCCGATCGGCGCTCCGCGTACACCGGAGGGTGTCCGAAACGGACTACAGGGAGGTCATGTCGCCGGTGTCGTGGAGCTGGTCGCGCCCGGCCTCGGGCTCCCAGAGGTCCGGCTGGGCCGGCTCGCGCACGCCGATCCGCAACGCCTCCAACTGGGCGGCGAAGGAGAGCCCGCCGAAGAGCGCCATGCCGGTCAGGTTCGCCCACAGCAGCAGCGCCATCATGCCGGTCAGCGCGCCGTAGGTCTGGCCGAACCCGTCGCTGAACCGCACGTACGCGGCGAGCAGCAGGCTGGCCACCCACCACAGGACGGTGGCGATCCCGGCGCCGAAGAAGAGCCAGGACAGGCCGGGCTGGTTGCGGCGAGGCGCGTGCCGGAAGAGCACCGCGACGGCCAGGACGGTCAGCCCGAGACTGAGCGGCCACCGCACCACGTCCCAGACGCCGTTGGCGAGTTCGCCCCAGGCGTAGTGCCGCTGCACCGAGTCGCCCATCGGGCCGCCGCCGACGAGGATCAGGAACCCGGTCAGCGCCGGTACGCCGGCGGTGAGGGCGAGGACGGCGGCGCGGACGTACTTCCACAGCGCCGGGCGGTCCCGTTCCACGCCGTAGATCCGGTTGGCCCCGCGCTCGATCTGCGCCATCGTGCTGGTCAGCGCGACCAGGCCGGTGATCAGGCCGAGGCTGAGCGCCAGCTCCCCGGCGCGTTCGGTGCGGTCGCCCTCGCCGAGCAGCTCGGCCACCACCGGCTCGCTCGCCCCGGGGGTGAGTGCGAGCACCGTGTCGGCGACGACCTGGCCGCCCTCCTCCACGCCGAGTTCGCTGATCAGGCCGGTCAGCGCGATCATGAACGGCACCACGGCGAGGCACAGTTGCAGCGCGAACGCGCGGGAGTGGCTGAAGCCGTCGCCGTAGCGGAACCGGATGAAGGCGTCCCGCAGCAGGTGCCAGCCGCCCTGCCGGCGCAGCGTGTGCCAGGCGTCGTCGGCGTTGAGCTCCTCGTCGGGCATCAGCCGGGTCTCCGGCACGATCCGGGTGCTACTCACTGTGCGCCTCGTCGATGAGCTGCTCGCCCCGCTCTCCGGCCGCCTGCGCGTCCTCGGCCAGGTCGGGGGCCTGCGCGGGCTGCGGCACGCAGAGCCAGAGCGCCCGCCGCCGGATCTCGGCCTTCAGGGTGCGGCCCGGCTCGATGAGGTCGCCGTCGAGCTCCCGGGGCTGGGCCCGGTTGCTGGTGATCTCCACGCGCCGGCCCCGGAAGACCTCCATCCGGGGGACGCGGTCCTGCCGGCGTACGACGGCCCAGCCGAGCGCCAGCCAGTGCCGCAGCGTACGCGGGGTGAGCACGGCGACGTCGAGGTAGCCGTCGTCGGGCTCGGCGTCGGTGAGCAGGCGCACCCCGCCCTGGAGGCGCCCGACGTTGGCGATCAGCACGGAGCGGGCCCGCCGGCGGATCGGCTGCTGGTCGTCGATGCGGATGGACACCTTCATCGGTCGGTCGCGCAGGTGCTTGGCGGCCCCCACCACGTACGCCGGCCAGCCGATCCGCCTCTTGGTGGTCTCGGAGGTGTCGGCGAGCATCTGGGCGTCGAAGCCCATGCCGGCCATCACGGTGAAGTAGTGGTCCTCGACCGCGCCGACGTCGAGCAGCCGGCGACCGCGCTCGACGGCGACCTCCAGCCCGGCGGCCAGGTCCCCGGAGAGGCCCAGGTTGGCCGCGAGCAGGTTGCCGGTGCCCTGCGGGAGCACGGCGAGCGCGACGTCGGTGCCGACCAGGCCGCTGACGCAGGACATCACGGTGCCGTCGCCGCCGCAGGCGAAGACCACGTCCACGCCGGCCTCGACCGCCTTTTCGGTCTGGCCACGGCCCGGGTCCTCCACCGTGGTCTCGAACCAGAGCGGCTCGGGCCAGCCGGCGGCGGCGAGGGCGTCGTGGACCGTCCGGTGCAGTTCGTCGAGGTCGGCCACCTTCACGGGGTTGACCACCACGGCGGAGCGCAGGCCACCGTCAGGGGCCGCGCGCCTGTCCTGTCGAGGATCCACGGCGCCAGTGTGCAGCAGATCCGACGCGGCAGCGAGCCGGCGACGCGGTGACGTTACGCGCAGCGGAAACAGGTTTACGATCCCGCCCCGGGTCGCCGGCTCCGGAGGCTCAGGCCGCCGCCCGCAGCGCGGTCTCCACCCGCCGGCGCAGGTCGTCCAGGTCGGCCCCGGCCTCGGTGAGCACCAGCGCGCCCAGCCCCCGCCCCTCGCGGAGCACCCCGAGCAGGATGTGCTCGGTGCCGATGTGGCGGTGGCGCAGCCGCAGCGCCTCCCGCAGCGACAGCTCCAACACCTTTCTGGCGCGGGAGGAGAACGGCCCGCCCGCGTACCGTCGGCGGCCCCAGCGGCGGCGCGGCGCCGGCGCCGCCTCGCGCAGCGCGTCCGGGCCGAACGACTCCTCGATCCGGGCCACGATCGCGGCCAGGTCGATGCCGATCTCCCGCAGGGCGTCGGCGTCGGCGTCGGCGAGGCCGGTGCCACCCCGCTCGGTGTGCCGGCGGACGCGGGCCCGCAGGTCGTCGGCGCGGACGCCGGCCTCGGCGAGCACCCGCGCGGCGAGGCTGTCCCCGTCGGCGAGGAGGGCCAGCAGCAGGTGCTCGGTGCCGACCGGCCGTTGGCCCTCGGCCCGGGCCTCGTCCCGGGCGACTCGCACGACGGTGCGGGCCCGGTCGGAGAACCGTTCGAACATCACGCCTCCCAGGAGGATCCGACCGCCGGTCGCCCGGCGTGCTTCTTGTGGACCGCCTGCCGGCTTACCTCGAGCTCGTCGGCGATCTCCTGCCAGGACCAGCCCTGTCGACGGGCGTTGTCCACCTGGACCACCTCGAGCCGTTCGAGCAGCCGGCGCAGCGCGCGGACGGCGCGCAGCCCGACCCGGGGGTCGGTGCTGCCGGCTGCCGCGGCGAGTTCCGTTGCCTGACTCATATCGTCAACTTACGTTGACATCCGCCACCCTGTCAACCAACGTTGACACCCGGGTTCGGCTCGCCCGGTGCTACCGTCCGCCGGTGTCCAGCCTTCGCCCGCCGGCCCGCCGAGGTCCCCGTGTCCGATGCCGAGGTCCCCGTGTCCGATGAGGTTCCCGCGCCCGCCCAGCCGCGCCGCCATCCGCTCGGCGAGATCACGGTGGAGGCCGTCGGCGGCAGCGTCGTCGGCAACCGCTATCCGGCCAACTTCGACGTGCTGCACGTCGACCCGGCCCTGCCGTTCGCGGCAGTGGCCGACGGGATGGGCGCCGGCGAGGGCAGCCGCCGGGCCGGCACCACGGCGATGGGCACCCTGGTCGCACAGGTCCGGGCCGCCTGGCCCGACGTCGGCCCCCGGCAGTTGCACGCCGCCGTGGCCGGCGTCCAGTCGGCCGTACGCGCCGCCGGCGCGGGCCTGGCGGAGCTGACCGGCTGCACCCTGACCGCCCTGCTCGTCGAGCCCGACGGCGGCCAGGGCTGGCTCCTCCAGCTCGGCGACTCCCGCGCGTACCGGCTGCGCGACGGCCTGCTGGAGCTGATGACCGTCGACCACACGGCGGCCTGGCTGGGCGTGCTGCACGGCTGGTACCCGGCCGACTCCCCCGCCGCCGCCCGCGCCCGCTACCAGCTGACCCGCTACGCGGGGCACCCGGGCGAGCCGGAGGCGGACCTGCTCGCCGTGTCGCTGCGTCCCGGCGACGTGTGGCTGCTCTGCACCGACGGAGTCAGCGACCAGGTCGACTACCACCTGGCCCGCGAGCTGCTGGCGG
>NZ_JBVJGT010000100.1:0-11767 GCF_055587185.1 Micromonospora sp. NPDC048040
TCCACGGCGGCTGCTCACCACGCCTCACGGCCCGACATCGTAAATCATCCTCTACAAGGGATGACAGACCCGGAGATCATTTTGTTAGGAACTCTAAGGCCGGCTGTTCAGCCCCGCACCGAACCCAGCCGACCGCGTCAAGTTTCACCGGAGCGGTCCCGTCTGCGTCATCGTCGTGTCGTGGTGTGGGCGCCGGTGTGTTGGACGGTGTCGGATCCGACCTGAACGGCGGTGGTGAGGGCGTCGGGGAGTGGGGTGTGTCGGGCGAGATCGAGGGCGAGGGAACCGAGGAAGGCGTCGCCGGCACCGGTGGTGTCGACGACCGGCACGGTGGGGGCGGGAACGGTTCCGGACCCGTCAGGGTGGGTGTAGACGGCGCCGTGTTGGCCGGCGGTGACGACGACGGTGCGGGGCCCGAGACGTTGGAGAGCGTTGGCGGCGTCGCGGGGGTCGTTGGTCGTCGTCTGCAGGATCGCGGCGGCTTCGTGTTGGTTGACCACCAGGACGTCGAGGTGCTGCAGCAGGTTGGAGTCGAGGTCGGGGTGGGGGACGAGGTTGCCGATGACGATCGGTGCGTGTCGCTCGCGCAGGAGTGCGGTTACCGGTTCGGGGGGCAGGTCGAGCTGGACGACGACAGCGTGCGTGTCGAGGGCGGCGGTGGCGTGCTGGATGTCGAGGGCGGTGAGCTCGGTGGCGGGGGAGAGGGCGAGGGTGATGTAGCTTTCGCCGTCTGGGGTGACTTCGATGATGGCTGCCCCCGTGGTGACGTCGGGGATGAGCGTGAGGTGCCGGGTGTCGACACCCGCGTCGGTGAGGGCTGCCTGGATCTGGTGGCCCCAGGTGTCGGCGCCGACGTTGGCGATCAGGCAGGAGCGTCCGCCGCGGCGGCTGGCGGCGATGGCCTGGTTGAGGCTCTTTCCGCCGGGGCTGGCGGTGAGGGAGGAGGCGAGGGCGGTGCGTCCGGGTCGGGCGCGGTGGGGAACGTGGACGGTCAGGTCGATGTTGGCCCGTCCGATGAAGGTGACGTCGAAGACGTCGCTGGGGTTGCGCGTGCCGGTCATGCCGTCGTGGGGAACGCGGCCAGCGTGGCGTGCAGTTCCGCCACCCCGGGTTCGATCGGGAACGCCGCGAGCTGATTGTCGACGGCGGTGACCTCACGCTGGACGCGTGCCGACCGGGTGAGGCGGGCCAGTTCGAGCGCGGCGAGGGCGGTGCCGGCGGCTTGTTCGGGCTCACCGGCGGCGGCGTAGGCGGCGGCGGTTCGCGCCAGGTACATGCCACGCTCGCGTCGATAGGACTCCGGCCATGCATCGAGGGCCCTGTCGAAGCACCGGACAGCGGTGCGCGGGCGACCCAGCCGAAGCCAGCCGTCGCCTTCCTGCGCCCACACGTACGGGGTGGTGCAGAAGGAACCGAGGCAGCTGCCGTCGCCTTCGATACCGGCGACGAGGTGTTGGGCGTCGTCAACTGCGGCCTGGAATGCGGAGTTGTTGCCAGCGATGGCGTGACCGTGTGCGAGTTGTACCGCCGCGAAGGCTCGCACCTGTGCCCCGCCACCGCCGCTGCGTCCGGCCGCGCGGGCGAGCCCGAGCACGCGGTCACGGTCGACGGCGTCAGCCGCGCGTTGCGCCATACGGGCGAACACGTAGGCGGTGAATTCCGCGTCGTCAGCCTCTTGCGCCAGGGTCAACGCCTGGGCGAGCCACCACTCGCCAGCGGCACGGTCGCCTAGGTCGTCGCTGAGCCAGCCGGCAAACTCCGCCCATCGCGCCTCGGTGCCCAGGAGCGCGTCACGCAGGTTGCCCCGAGCAGCTCTGCGGAAGCCGGCGATATGGCCGAGCTGCTGCCGAGCGGTTGGCAGGATCGCCTCGGCGCCGACCCGGTTGTCGGATTCCACGAGGACGGATCGCAGCACCGCGAAGTGCTCGACGATGGCCGGGTCGACGCGGACGGGCGGCGCCGCGCTCGCCGGATCGCTACCCGACAGTGCGGCCATCAGGCTGCCCGGCACCGCCTGCAGGAGCGCCCGACGACTGACCTGGACCTGCCGCGTTCGCCCCTCGATCACAACGGTCACGATAACGGTGTCGTCAGCGGAGTCTGCGCACCCGCCGAGCAGCGCATCAGCCGTCTCACCATCCACATGTCCGGCACAACAGCTCACCGAGCAGTGGCCCCGCGTTGAGGCGGGACCGTCCGTCGCCGCAGCAGCCTGATCGTCGTGGCCTCGCGGCGCGATGCCAGCATCCGCCGATGCGATCGACGCGGTGAACGCTGCGGTACTCCTGCTCCGCCGGTGCTGCTGTTGGAGGGCGACGACCCGGTCATAGCCGGCGGCGAGAACACCGCCGGTAGCCAGGGCCTCATCGCAGCGTTCCCAGAAGGTGCGGTCCGGATGCTGGCGCCCGACTTCGGTGTTCGCGATCGTGCTGCGACCCGACAGAGTCCTCGGCGCGAGCGAGTGCTGGGTGTAGCCGGCAGCCTTGCGGAAGCCGGCCAACTGCCGCCCGAGCGCCCGCCATGCCTCGCTGACTTCGTGAGGCCCCGTCATCGCCGCCTCCCTCGGATCAAGACCTCAACCGACGTGCAGGGCTGCGGAACGCCGAGGAGGACCATCGATGCCTATGGTGGCATCACCCTACCGTGCGGTCACGACTATGCGGGCCATCCACGGCGCTGCCCGATAAATGGCGCAGTTCCGTGGTGAGAGCCGGTCCGGGGAACGGATAAGCGACAACGGCAACACCTAGCACGCCGCCTTGCGAGCTGCATGCACCGAGGCGCAGCTACCCGGCGTAGAGGCGTGTAAGAGCGGTGCGGATGGCCGGAACTGCTTCGGCGGGGTGATGGTCGGGGGGCAGGTGCATGATCGCCGCGTAGACCGCTTCGTCGATGTCTTTGACGGTGAGGCCGTTGGGTAGGCGTTGGAACCAGCGGTAGCCGGTCGGCCGCTCCGGTAATCCCACATCGCGCAGGTACGAGTTCGCAGCCTCATCGATGATCGCTTGATCATCCGCAGTGCGTGGCGGGAGAGATGTGTGCTCTCCGGTGCTGTCGCTGACAGTGACCTCGACATGATGTTGCCGGGTCTCGTTGCACCGGGCCAAAGTGGCGGGGGCGGCGAGGTAGCCGAGCATGGCATCCCAGCCGGATTCGCTCAGCTCCCAATATCGGCCATTCGAGGTGTCGATGGCGCGGTAGCGGTCGGAGATGCCCGGCGGTGGACCAGGGAACGGCTGGGCCGTGTCCCAGGCGTTGGGTGCGGCGCTGGTGTTGGCCATGCTGCTCCTTGAAGGCTTCGCTACTGCACGGCCCCGGCCTCCATGGGAGAGGTCGGGACCGTGGTCACGCATCCATACTCACCTGTCATGGTACGAATTTTGTACCGAAAAGGATCAAAACTTGCAGGGGTCGGCGGTGGACCCGTAGCACTTGAAGCGCGCCGTCTCCAACGCGGGCGCGGTGCGGGCGGAGTAGCTGGCGGGGGTGTAGTCGGTGTTGAAAGCCGCGTAGTACGCGGCAGGGCTGGTCAGGAAGTTGCCGTAGATCGTGGGGCTGTTCCATCGGTACGAACCGGCACCGCTGAGGCGCCCCGGGTAGAGAGCGTGGTCGCCGCAGTCGGCGTCCGGCCAGTTGTCGATGACCTGGTAGCAGTTGATCCAGGAGTCGCTGAAGGTCAGCGACGGGCCGAGGTCCCAGATTAGGAAGACAGTCCACCGGCCGCGTCGGCCCTGAAGGCTGTTGCGGATGATCACGTCGTAGCTGCCGATGACGCCACTGGTGTTGCCGTAGACGGTGTTGCCCTTCGTTTCCCCGATGTAGCGCTGGTAGTCGATGACACGGTGGCAGATACCGCTGCCCTCGCACCACGTGTCGTAGTCGTCTGCCAGCACAGACACCGGGTCGGGGATTGGGGCGGTGGTGGCGGCGACGGGCGTAAAGGTTGTGGTGGGGGTGCCGTGGGCGTCGCGGCGGGTGCTGGTCAGGCCGGCGCTGGTGCAGCTCCACTCCGGCAGCTTCTGCTGCATGGCGAGCGCGATGCACGGAGCGAGAACTTTCTGAGCGCCGTCGTAGGTGTTCTTCACCCGCTGGCCGGCCACAGCCGGAGCGTCCAGGGCCGTGACGCCGAGTACGAGAGCGAGAAGGCCGGCAACGAGAACGCCACCCCTTCTGAGACTACGAATGTTCACGTTTTTCCTTTCACATGCGCACCTGCTGACGCGACCCATCGAATATCTCGGATGGCGATGTCGATAAGCGTTGTCGGAGAGCTCCGACAATTCATTGACAGTCTCGTCTCCCTCGTGCGTGCGCCAGTGGGACCGGCCAGGCTTAGCGTTGTCCCCCTTGCCTGTGGCAACGGTGAAAGGGGAGCTGAGGAATGTCGCCCAGATGTCGGAACCCTTTGGCAGGGGTAGCCGACATCAATGGATCTCGCCTTTAGTCCTTGATGTTGACGTGACGGACGAATGGCCTCGGTTGCCACTCGCTAGTTCGTCTGGTTCCCGTGCAGGGACGGCCCTGCACCCAACCGGTCGGGGTGCGCGTCGGTGCCGGGAGGCCGGGCCGCGCATCCTGTGAAGGAGGTAGCGCCGATGCGGCGCAAGTGGTTCGCCCCCGCCGGCGACGGCGAGACCTACAGCCCTTTCGGCATCGACTGCGAAGGCGCGGCCACGCTGTTCGGGCACCGCAGCGGCTGGAACCGCAGCCCCGGTGAACCCGACGAGCAGACCATCCAGGAACTCGCCGAGACCAACCGCGCGTTCTGGGTCTTGCTCGACCAGCAGCCGCCGCCGCAGCCGCTCTGGCGGCTGGAGCCACGCCGACGGAAGGGGCGGTTGGCGTGAACCCGGCGCCCCCGATCCCGCAGGTCGTCTCGGGCACGCTCTTACAGCTCGCCGGCGACGACTGGTCCCTCGGCCGGAACCTCACCCCGGGCAGTCCGGTCGATGTCGTTGTCGTCAGGCTCCGCACCGACTTGGCGCACCTCAGCGACGAGTGGGTATGGGTGGTCGGTCACCGCCCCGAGTGCCTCTACCCGAGCACCGACGAGTACCTGCCGTGCATGGAGCTGCGGGTCCGCCTTGCCGCCCTGCGCCGGTACGCGAGCGCGACATGAGCCGCAGTGATGAGCCGTGCGGCCCGGCCGACAGGTACGTGTCCGCGCGGATGACCGACAAGCAGCACGCCGACGGCCGCACCTGTTTCCACTGCCAGCCTGACGGCAGCTGCGAGCAGAACGCCTGGGCGCAGCAGGAGCTCGCCCGCCACCCTGGCCGCCGCCCAGAGGCTCCGGCCGCGGTGCCCCCTCTCGACAATTGACCCAGGAAGGCCAGCCGTCGTGCACACACATCCCGGCGCAGCCGACGACCTCCCGCGGCCTGTGCACGGTCCACCCGCTGAGCCGCAGCGTCCCGTACGCGCCGTCGGTACCGCGCCCACCAGACCGATGATGATTGGCGACGAGTTTTGGTTCATGGCCCACGATGACCAGACCGGCCGTCCGCGCCTCTACGAGTCCGCGCTAGCTCACGGTCTGGCCGCTGCGCTGCTCGCCGAGCTGCACTATGAGGGCCGGATCACCTTCGCCCGCGGACACATCCGGGTGCTTCAAACCGGGCCGCCGGGGGACTGGCTGCAACACCTGGTACTCGACCGGCTGATCGCTGAGCCGCACCACACCGATACCCGCACGTGGCTGGCGTTCCTGGCCGCCACCGCCTGCGAGCAGGTCACCACCCGCATGTGGCAGCGTGGGCTTCTCGAACAGCGTCAGGTCGGCCGGCGGTGGCGCCAGCGCATCGTCTACGTGCCCACGGACATGAACACCGCCGCCTGGTCGTGGGCTCGGCTGTCGATCGAACTGCGTAACGCCCGTCGGCTCAACACCTTCGACCAGGCGCTCGCCGGTCTGACGCTGCACACCCATCTGGACGCCGCTCTGCTGGACGGCGCGACGCTGGCCGTCCGCGCTCACCTACGTCGGGTGGTCGAACAGTCCCGGCCACCACTGCGCGACCTCTTCGCCGACCTCGGCAGCGCCGTCGGCGGCAGCGTGCTGAGCCACCGCACCTGAGCGTGGTTGACCCCCCATCCCCTCGTCGAAAGAAAGAGATCTGATGCCTCACCAAAGACCGGACACTGTCTCCGCCGTGCTCGCCCGGGGCCGGCTCGGTATCCCGTCGGTCGTGTTCTTCGTGATCGCGGCGGCGGCGCCGCTCACTGTTGTCGCTGGCGGCGCGACCACCGGGTACGCCGTCACCGGCGTCGTCGGTATCCCCGTGTCCTATCTCGTCGTCGCCGCCATCCTGGCCCTGTTCGCCGTCGGCTATGTGGCCATGTCCCGCCGCATCGTCAACGCCGGTGCCTTCTACACCTACGTCACCCGGGGCCTCGGCCGGCCGGCCGGCGTCGCCGCCGCCTTCGTCGCACTCCTGGCGTACAACGCCATGCAGATCGGCCTCTACGGCGGATTCGGCGCCGTGCTCGCCCAGTTCCTCCAGGCCCGCTACGGCTGGAACACCACCTGGTGGCTGTGCGCCCTGGCCGCCTGGACGGCCGTGACCGTCCTCGGGCTCCTACGCATCGACCTCAACGGCAAGGTCCTGGCCGTCGTGCTTATCGCCGAGTGCGCCGTCGCGGTCGTCTTCGACGCCGTCATGGTCACCAACCCGGCCACCGGTGGTATCAGCTTCGAGACGCTCGCCCCGTCGCACATCTTCGCCGCCGGCATCGGCGCCGCCCTGGTCACCGCCATCACGGGTTTCGTCGGCTTCGAAGGCACTGTCGTGTTCTCCGAAGAGACCAAGGACCCACGCCGCACCGTACCGCGGGCCACGTACCTTGCCGTGGCGATCATCGGCCTGCTCTACGGGCTGTCCGCGTGGGCGATGTCCGTCGCCACCGGCTCCGACACCATCGTCAACGCCGCCCGCACCGACGGCACCGACCTCATCTTCAACCTCGTCTCACCCCACCTCGGTAGCGGCATCGTCACCATCGGCCGGGTCCTGTTCATCACCAGCCTCTTCGCCGCACTCCTGGCGTTCCACCACACCGTCGCCCGCTACCTGTTCGCACTTGGACGCGAACGAGTCCTACCCGCCTGGCTGGGACGCACGAGCCGCCGCACCGGCGCGCCCAAGGCCGGCTCCATCGTCCAAAGCGTCATCGCGGTAGCCGTCCTCGCAGGCTACGCGGTAGCCAACGCTGACCCGATCGTGCACCTGTTCTTCTGGATCACCGTCACCGGCGGCCTCGGCGTTCTGGTTCTGATGACCGTCACCTCCGCCGCCGTGGTCGCGTTCTTCGCCCGCACCCCCCACCGCGACGGCCCGTGGCGCACCGCGATCGCGCCGCTGGCCGCCACCGGCGCCCTGGCCGCGATCCTCGCCGTCACCATCCAGGAATTCGACGTCCTCCTCGGCGTCGCCGCGACCTCCCCGTTGCGGTGGTGGTTCCCCGCCGCCTACGGCCTCGCCGCACTCGCCGGCACCGCCTGGGCGATCACCCTACGCGCCACCCGCCCCGACGCATTCCAGGCGATCGGACTCGGCGCGGAAAGCGCTGCTGCGCCGGTGCGCACCCCCGACGCCACCCGCCTACCGGTCTGACTAGGAGTGACCATGCCACCGGCCAACACCATCACCGTTCGCCCCGCCACACCCGACGACGCCGGTGAACTCATCACCGTCCTGGTCGAGGCGTTCCTCGACGGACCCGTCGCCGACTGGCTCATCCCCAACCTCGACGACCGCCGGGCGGTCTACTTCCGGTACTTCAAGCTCGTCTTCCACCACGGGCTCCAGCACGGACGCGTGGACACCACCACCGACCGGTCAGCCCTCGCGATCTGGTACACCCGCAACGAGGCTCCGCCGGCGGGATCAACCGCCATGTACTACGAGGTAGAGCAGGCCACCGGCAAATATGCGCCCAGGTTCCTGCTGCTCGACGCCCTGTTCGAAACACACCACCCGCGAGTCCCGCACGACTACCTCGCCTACGTGGCCGTCGACCCACGCCACCAGAACCGCGGCGTCGGAACGGCGCTGCTCGCCAGCGCCCACCAGGCCCTGGATGCGGCGAACCGGGCGGCGTACCTGGAAGCCAGCAACACCCGCAACCGCGACCTGTACCAGCGCCTCGGCTACCGCCAAGGCCCACCAATCCAACTACCGACCGCCGGGCCGACGATCTGGCGGATGTGGCGAGGCCAACCGAACGGGGGAGTCCCCGCGCGGTTCCCGGCAGACATGCTGCCGGCAAGGCGGCCACGGTGAACGGACCCGCCCTGGACACAACCATCCGCGCCGCGAAACCACACGACGTCGCCGCCATCACCGTGCTACTGGCCGCCGCACTCGACCGCGACCCCGTCATCGAGTGGCTACTGCCCGACCCCGCCGAACGGGTCATCGTCCTGCACCGCCTGCTCGCCGTTGATGTTGACCACGCCGTCGAAACCGGGGACATCGACGTAGCGCTGAACCTCTCAGCGGTCGCGGTGTGGCGACGGCACGACCCGAACAGCGGTCTCCGGACGTTCGGGCAACACCACCTGACGACCTTTGCCGGCAGCGCAGCGCCCCGCCTCGCGGCGCTGAACTCGGCCATCGGCAGCTACAGGTCATCGGCGCCGCACCACTGGCTGTCCTGGCTGGCCGTGCACCCGTCCTTCCGAGGCCGCGGCCTCGCCAGCGAGCTGCTGCGCCGGCATCACCAGGTCGTCGACGACACCGGGTGGCCGGTCTACACCGTGGTTACGACCGAGAGCGCCAGGGACATGCTCCGCGAGCAGGGATACCACCCGGCCCTGCCCCTGAACCTGCCCAACGGACCGAGGCTATGGCCGCTGATACGAAACGCTCGCCCTGTCCGTCTCGCGACCCCATCGGCTCACAACCTCTGAAACACCGGGCACGCCGTCCTCGCCTGCGGCGCAGCCAGGTCCGGATGTTCCTCGCCTACGCCAGCCCGCACACCCTGGATGACCAGCGGGTCGACCTGCCGGTGTCGTGGATTGACAACGCGATCGCTGCCGTCTTCCGCGCCCGCCTGCGCGAGCACCGGCTCCGCTACGTCCTCGCGGTGTCCCGCAGCCGCCTGATTCCGCTCGACGGCGGCAAGGCCCGGGTTCGCGCCGACCGGATCACCGCCGAGGTGCCACAGCCGGCGTGGCAGCGCCGATCGGCCGGGCCGGGTCCAAGGGCCCACGCTGCTGGAACTCCTCGGCACCGCTTCACGACCAGCGCTCTGGCCGCCCTTTTTGCCGTCCTGGCGATCTGCGTCGCCGATGCCGACGCCGCAATCGACGGAACCGACGCCCTCACGGAAAGCGGCTTGATCAGGCCGACAGCCAACGCGATCCGCCGGCTGAATCAACATGGGCTCCTGAACATCGGTCAGCCAGCGATATTCACACCTCGGCTACCGCTTTGGTGGGTTTCCAAACTTCCGGTTAGGCGGGACCCTGTGGTCGTCGGTCAATCCAGTAGTTGGGATCATGAGTGAGTCGTCGCCAACATAGCGGTTAAACATCTCGATGTGGTAGGCCGTCGGCTTGTCGTAAAGTGAAGGTATTTCGTCATCCATGGTCACAACGATGTCGAAGGCTGTGAGTCGACCGGGCGTGAGTGTTCCAACTCGCTCCTGTCCAGGCTCCTTGTACACGGCCACGGGGCCAACTGTTGAGAAAAACTCCGTACCGACGGGCGGGTAATGCTGTACGACCGTCGGGCCGAACATCAGGGGTTGTTCCGGGTCCGTGACTAAGGTGCCCATGGGCGTGTGTACGCGCCAGTGCACGACCCACATTGCCATGGCTGGGAAATCAGACTCTCTTTGAAGTGATCGTATGACCCCGAATTGGGGAAGATCGGTGTTTTGCTCTACGCGGAAGGGTGCCTCCCGAACCTCTAGTGGCATCTCCCGGAAGCCTGGAAGCGATTTGAAGGGGTTGGGGCTGTCGCCGCCATGCGCGGAGATCGTTACGGACATGAGCCTAACGCCGTCCTGCTCAAGCCCAGGTCCGCGATGCATAATTACAAAGCCATTCTGGGCATCGAGCTCAAATTCGGCGTCGAGGTCGTCGAGCTTGACCGTGCAGGTGCACTTGCCGCGCAGTAATTCGATGCCACCGTGTGGTGGGAATCTGCGGTACTCGAAGCCCTGATAGACCTCATTCATGAAAGGGAATCGGTCGATTTGCAGGCTGAGTTCCTCAATTTTCTGTGCTGCCTGAATGCATTCGGCATTCGACATTGCCTCGGCGCGACTTCTCGGAGTCTTCCATCGAAAGACCCACGTCACCGTACCGTGGCCAACCGCGTCAGCCAAGACCTTTACAGGATTTGCGTCCGCTAGGCCGGCATCTCGTAGTACTGCCCAGTAGTTGCGCACCGCATCGATAAGCTCGCTCGTTCGACTGCTTGCTGTTGCGATCATCATTTCAAGCGATGCGTCGGCCTGCCGAAAGACATCGATGGGGACGACGCCCCGTTGCAGCGAAAGGCTCGGTGTATCGCGGCGCTGGGGCGGTTCCAAGCCGCCTCTTTCAGGGCCGCCTGACGTAGCGCCTGCACTGGCCTTCATTAGATAATTCCTTTCCGCTTGGTGGGGTCTGTGAATGGAGTGTTGTCCCCGATTTGCTTACGCTGTACCCTCGCCGTTACGCTTTAGACATCGAACCAAGTCGCCCCCGCATGGGGGCGCGTCTCCCGACGTGTTGTAGGTCGCCTGCGTGAGACTCTATGGGGACTGTAAAAGTAACGATGAACAAGCTGAAAAAGTAACGGCGCAGATGTGATCAAGGGGAAAGGCGAGCGGCGACCGAGAAACGTCGCGGGGAAGACCGTGCAAGTGGGCCAGACGACAGATCATCGACGGCATGCGGTGGCGGGTACGCACCGGTGCGCCATGGCGTGACGTGCCCGCGAACTACGCCCCATGGCAAACGCTGTATCGATGGTTCCGCCGCTGGCAGCGTGATGGCACATGGGCCCGCGTCCTGGCCGGCTGCAAGCCACCGCCAATACGGCCAGACGGATCGACTGGACCGTCAGCGTCGACTCCACGATCAGCCGCGCCCATCAACACGCGGCCGATGCCCGTCGTGACGGCGACCGGCAGAAGAACCACCCGGCGGAATCCATGCCGAGCCCGCCGACCATGCGCTGGGCCGTTTGCGGGGCGGGTGGAGCACCAAGACGCATGTTGCCTGTGAACAGGGCCGTAAGGTCCTGGCCACCGTCGTCACGGCCGGGCACCGTGGTGACAGCCCGCAATTCACCACGGTCCTCGACCGCATCCGGGTTGCCCGCTGCGGGCCCGGTCGCCCCGGACCCGCCCGCTGCAGGTTTTGGCGGACCGGGCCTACACGTCCAGGGCCAACCGCGCCTACCTGCGCCGCCGTGGAATCAAGGCCTGCATCCCGAGCAAGAGCGACCAAGAAGCCCACCGCCTCGCGAAAGGCTCCCGCGGCGGCCGGCCACCTGCCTTCAGTCCTGAGACCTACCGCCGGCGTCACGCCGTGGAGTGCGGCATCAACCAGCTCAAACAACACCGCGCCATGGCCACCCGCTACGACAAACTGGCCGTGCGTTACGAAGCCACCCTGACCATCGCCGCCATCAACCAGTACCTCCGAGCCTTATGAACGGTGTCAAGCCCCGGGTTTGATGGAGAGTTGGTTAGCTGGTTTCCAGGGGTGCGGTGACTGGGTGGGTTATCGCGTGTAGCGCCTCGTACTCGGCGGGTGGGACGTGGC
>NZ_JBVJGT010000101.1:0-11519 GCF_055587185.1 Micromonospora sp. NPDC048040
GTAGTGCGCGGCAGCGCGGTGAACCAGGACGGCGCGTCGAACGGGCTGACGGCGCCGAACGGCCCGTCGCAGCAGCGCGTCATCCGCCAGGCCCTCGCCAACGCCCGCCTGACGCCCGCCGACGTGGACGCCGTGGAGGCGCACGGCACCGGCACCACCCTCGGTGACCCGATCGAGGCGCAGGCGCTGCTGGCGACGTACGGGCAGGACCGGCAGGGGCGGGGGCCGCTGTGGCTCGGCTCCATCAAGTCGAACATCGGCCACACCCAGGCCGCGGCCGGGGCGGCCGGCATCATCAAGATGATCATGGCGATGCGGCACGGCGTGCTGCCCTCGACGCTGCACGTGGACGAGCCGTCCCCGCACATCGACTGGAGCGCCGGAGCCGTCTCCCTGCTCACCGAGGCGCGCGACTGGCCGGCGGCGAACCGCCCCCGGCGCGCGGCGATCTCGTCGTTCGGAGTCAGCGGCACCAACGCGCACGTGATCATCGAGCAGCCGCCCGCCGAGGCGGAGCCCACCCGGGGCGCCGACGGGCCGGCCCGAGGCGACGAATCCGCCGCCGAGCCGGTGCCGGTGCTGCTGTCGGCCCGGTCCGAGGTGGCCGTCGCGGCGCAGGCGGACCGCTGGGCCCGCTGGATCGCCGGCGACGAGGACCTGCGCCCGGTCGACGTCGGCTGGTCGTCGGCGGTCAGCCGGGCCGTGCTGGAGCACCGCGCGGTGGTCGCCGCGACGGACCGGAACGAGCTGCTGGCCGGGCTGCGCGCCCTCGCCGCCGGCGAGTCGTCCGGCACCGTGGTCACCGGCGCGGGCACGGCACGGGCCCAGCTGGCCGTGCTCTTCTCCGGCCAGGGCGCGCAGCGCGCGGGCATGGGCCGGGAACTGGCCGCCCGCTTCCCGGTGTTCGCGGCCGCCCTGGACGAGGTGTGCGCGCAGCTCGACCCGCTGCTGCCCCGCCCCCTGCGGGAGGTGCTGTTCGCCGAGCCGGGCACGGCCGAGGCGGCGCTGCTGGACCAGACGGTGTTCACGCAGGCCGGGTTGTTCGCGGTCGAGGTGGCGTTGTTCCGTCTGGTGGAGTCGTTCGGCGTCGTGCCGGACATGCTGGCCGGCCACTCGATCGGTGAGGTGACCGCCGCGTACGTGGCGGGGGTGCTGTCGCTGGGTGACGCGTGCGCGTTGGTGGCGGCGCGGGGTCGGTTGATGCAGGCCCTGCCGGCCGGCGGCGGGATGCTCGCCGTGGCCGCCGACGAGGCAGCCGTGGTGGAGTCGATCGCCGGGCTGACCGACCGGGTGGGCATCGCGGCCGTCAACGGGCCCGCCGCCGTGGTGGTCTCCGGTGACGTCGAGGCCCTCGACGAGGTGGAGCGGACCTGGCAGGACCGGGGCGTCCGGACCCGCCGGTTGACGGTCAGTCACGCGTTCCATAGCCCGCTGATGGAGCCGATGCTCGACGAGTTCCGCGCGGTCCTGGCGGGGCTGACGTTCCGGGCGCCGCTGGTGCCGGTCGTGTCGAACCTGACCGGGGCGCTCGCCGACCCGCAGGAGATCACCCGTGCCGAATACTGGGTCCGCCACGTCCGGGAGGCCGTCCGGTACGCCGACGGCGTCAGCGCCCTGCGGGCCGCCGGGGTCGACACCTTCCTGGAGGTCGGCCCGCAGAGCGTGCTGACCGCGATGAACGCCGACCTGCTCGCCGACGACGCGCTCGCGGTGGCCGTCCAGCGCCGGGACCGGCCCGCCCCGCAGGCGCTGCTGGCCGCGCTGGCCGAACTGCACGTCCACGGCGTCCCGGTGACCTGGCCGCAGTGGTTCACCGACACCGGCGCACGCCGGGTCGACCTGCCCACGTACGCCTTCCAGCACGAGCGGTACTGGCTCGGCGCGGGGCAGGCGCGTACCGCCGACGTGTCCGGCGCCGGCCTCGGCGTGGCCGGGCACCCGCTGCTCGGCGCGGCGGTGTCGGTGGCCGGCGCCGACATGGCCGTGCTGACCGGCCGGCTGTCGCTCGCCACCCACGCCTGGCTCGCCGACCACGCCGTCTCCGGCGTGGTGGTCGTGCCCGGCACGGCGCTGGTGGAGCTGGCGGTGCGGGCCGGCGACGAGGTGGGCACGTCCCGGGTACGCGAGCTGACGATCGCCGCCCCGCTGGTGCTGCCCGAGACCGGCGCGGTCCGGGTGCAGGTGCGGGTCGGCGCGGCCGACGAGGCGGGCAACCGGGTCGTGGCGGTGCACTCGCAGACCGAGGGCGACCCCGAGGCCGAGTGGGTCCCGCACGCGGAGGGTGTGCTGGAGCCGGCGTCCGTCGACGAGCCGGGCGTGGGGGAGTGGCCGCCTGTCGGCGGTGTCGAGGTGGACCTGGCGGGTTGGTATCCGACGCTGGCGGAGCACGGTCTGGCGTACGGGCCGGTGTTCCAGGGGCTGCGCCGGGCCTGGACCGCCGAGGACGACGTGTTCGCCGAGGTGGTCCTGCCGGACGAGGCGGCGACGGAGGCCGCCCGGTTCGGCGTGCACCCGGCGCTGCTGGACGCGGCCCTGCACCCGATCGGGTTGCTGTTGGGCGCGGAGTCGGGTGGGCCGCGGGTGCCGTTCGCGTTCGAGGGTGTGCAGGTGCACGCGTCGGGTGCGCGGGTGCTGCGGGTGCGCCTGACGCGCGCGGGCGCGGCGGTGCGGCTGGTCGCCGGTGACGAGTCGGGTGCCGCCGTGGTGTCGGTCGACTCGCTGGCGCTGCGCGAACTGACCGGCGTGGCCACGGCGAGCGCGGCGGCCCGCTCGATGTTCGAGATCACCTGGCAGGCCGAGGAGATCGCCGCCGCCGGGGACGTCTCCGGGTGGGCGCTGGTGGGCTCGTCGGTCTCCGTGGACCTGCCGGCGTACCCGGACGTCGAGGCGCTCGTCGTGGCCGTCGACGCCGGTCAGGTGGCCGCGCCGAAGGGGCTGGTGCTGCCGGTCGACGCGGCGGCTGTCGCCGTCCCGGACGCGGTGCGCGAGACCGCGTCGGCCGTGCTGGCGACCGTGCGGTCGTGGCTGGCTGCCGACGTGCTGGCGGATGCGCGGCTGGTGGTGGTGACCCGGGGTGCGGTCTCGGTCGGGGTCGAGGACCGGGTGACCGATCTGGCGGGTGCGGCGGTGTGGGGTCTGCTGCGGTCGGCGCAGTCGGAACACCCCGGCCGGATCGTCCTCGCGGACGTGGACGGCGACCTGGACGCCGGGACGCTGGCCGTCCTGGCTGCGGTCGCCGACGAGCCGGTGGCACATGGCGGTCAGCTCGCGGTGCGGGCGGATGCCGTGTTCGCGCCCCGTCTGGTGCGTGCGATCACCCCGGTGCCGGCCGACGGTCCCGTGGTGGGCGACGGCACCGTGCTGGTGACCGGTGGCACGGGTGCGCTGGGCGCGTTGGTGGCGGAGCACCTGGTGTCGGTGCACGGGGTGCGGTCGCTGGTGCTGGTGTCGCGGCGTGGCCTGGAGGCCGCGGGCGCGGCGGAGCTCTCGGATCGGCTGACCGCGTTGGGTGCCGCCGTGCGGGTGGTGGCGTGTGACGTGACGGACCGGGACCAGGTGTTCGGCCTGGTCGGTGAGGTCACCGCCGAGGGCCGGCTGGCGGGTGTGGTGCACACGGCTGGTGTGTTGGACGACGGTGTGGTTGAGGGGTTGACCGCGGAGCGGCTGGCTGGGGTGTTGGCGCCGAAGGTGTCGGCGGGCTGGTGGCTGCACGAGGCGACGGCGTCCCTGGATCTGGATTCGTTCGTGGTGTTCTCGTCGGTGGCGGGGGTGTTGGGTTCGCCGGGTCAGTCGGCGTACGCGGCGGGTAACGCATTCCTGGACGGGTTGGCGGTGTATCGGCGGCAGCTCGGGTTGCCGGCGGTGAGCCTGGCGTGGGGCATGTGGGACACGGCGGGTATGGCGGCGTCTCTCGACGAGGCGGATCGGGTGCGGTCGGCGCGGGCGGGTCTGACGCCGATGAGCGCCGAGACCGGGTTGGAGCTGTTCGACGCGGCCCTGGTGGCGGATCGGGCGGCCCTGGTGCCGGCCGTGATCGACGTACCGGCGCTGCGCGCGGCCCTCGGAACCGGCGGGCCGGTGCCGGCCGTGCTGCGTACCCTGATCGGGTCGACGGCGTCCCGGCGACGGGCCGCGCGTGGCGGCGACTGGGCCAACCAACTGGCGGGCCTGGCGCCCGACGAGGCGCGGACCCAGATCGACGTGTTGGTGCGGGGCCTGGTCGCGCAGGTGCTGGGGCACGGCGGGGCGGAGGCGGTGCCGGCGGACCGGGCGTTCCGGGAGTTGGGCTTCGACTCGCTGACCGCGGTGGACCTGCGTAACCGGTTGAACGCGGCCACCGGGCTGAGGTTGGCCTCGACGCTGGTGTTCGACTACCCGACCCCGGCGGTGCTCGCCGACCACCTCTACGAGCAGGTCTCCGGACAGATCACCGCTCGCCGGACGACGGTGCTCACCGCCAACACCGACGAGCCGATCGCGATCGTGGGCATGGCGTGCCGCTACCCGGGTGGGGTGGAGTCTCCCGACCAGTTGTGGGAGTTGCTGGCGACCGGTGGGGACGGCATTTCGGAGTTCCCGGCGGATCGTGGTTGGGACCTGGAGTCGTTGTTCGATCCGGATCCGGATCGCAGCGGGACGTCGTACACGCGGCACGGTGGTTTCCTGTACGGGGCGGCGGAGTTCGACCCCGGGTTCTTTGGGATTTCGCCGCGTGAGGCTCTGGCGATGGATCCGCAGCAGCGGTTGCTGCTGGAGGCGTCGTGGGAGACGTTCGAGTCGGCGGGTCTGGACCCGGCGCGGCTGCGGGGCAGCCGGACGGGCGTGTTCGCCGGCGTCATGTACCACGACTACGCCTCCCGGCTGATGGACCTGCCGCCGGACGCAGAGGGCTTCGTCGGTACGGGCACGTCGGGCAGCGTGCTTTCGGGTCGGGTGGCGTACACGTTCGGCCTGGAAGGGCCGGCCGTAACCGTCGACACCGCCTGCTCGTCGTCGCTGGTCGCGCTGCACCTGGCGGCGCAGGCACTGCGGTCGGGGGAGTGTGACCTGGCGCTGGCCGGTGGCGTGACCGTGATGGCGACGCCGGGCACGTTCATCGAGTTCTCCCGGCAGCGGGGTCTGTCGCAGGACGGCCGGTGCAAGTCGTTCGCGGCGTCGGCCGACGGCACAGGCTGGTCCGAGGGCGTCGGTGTGCTGCTCGTGGAGCGCCTGTCGGACGCGCGGCGCAACGGGCACCGGGTTCTCGCCGTGGTGCGTGGCACGGCGGTGAACCAGGACGGTGCGTCGAACGGTTTGACGGCGCCGAACGGTCCGTCGCAGCAGCGGGTGATCCGGCAGGCCCTCGCGAACGCCCGGCTGACCGTGGCGGACGTGGACGCGGTGGAGGCGCACGGTACGGGCACCACCCTCGGTGACCCGATCGAGGCGCAGGCGCTGCTGGCGACGTACGGGCAGGATCGGCCGGCGGAACGGCCGTTGTGGCTGGGGTCGATCAAGTCGAACATCGGGCACACGCAGGCGGCGGCCGGTGTGGCCGGTGTGATCAAGATGGTCATGGCGATGCGGCATGGTCTGGTGCCGCCGACGTTGCATGTGGACGAGCCGTCGCCGCACATCGACTGGACGTCGGGTGCGGTGGCTCTCGCCACGGAGCCGACGCCGTGGCCGGCCGTGGATCGGCCGCGTCGGGCGGCGGTGTCGTCGTTCGGTATCTCGGGCACGAACGCGCATGTGATCATCGAGCAGCCACCGGCCGAGGTGGTGGAGGGTGAGGTCGTCGTCCGGGAGACGCCGCCGGTGGTGCCGGTGCTGCTGTCCGCCCGCTCGGATGCGGCCCTGGCCGCGCAGGCCGGACGGTGGGCGCGCTGGCTCGCCGCCGACGAGGCCCCGCGTCCGCTGGACGTGGCCTGGTCCTCGGCCACCACCCGGCCGGCGCTGGAGCGCCGGGCGGTCCTGGCCGCCGTCGACCGGGACGATCTGGTCGCGGCGCTGACCTCCCTCGCCAGCGGCGACCCCGCCGGTACGGTCGTCTCCGGCGCTGCCGGGCAGCGGGCCCAACTCGCCCTGCTCTTCTCCGGCCAGGGTGCGCAGCGTGCGGGCATGGGCCGGGAACTGGCGGCCCGCTTCCCGGTGTTCGCGACCGCGCTCGACGAGGTGTGCGCGCAGCTCGACCCGCTGCTGCCGCGTCCGTTGCGGGAGGTGCTGTTCGCCGAGGCGGGCACCCCGGAGGCCGGGCTGCTGGACCAGACGGTGTTCACGCAGGCCGGGTTGTTCGCGGTCGAGGTGGCGTTGTTCCGGCTGATGGAGTCGTTCGGTGTGGTGCCGGACATGCTGGCCGGTCACTCGATCGGTGAGATCACGGCCGCGCACGTGGCCGGCGTGCTGTCGCTGGCCGACGCGTGCGCGCTGGTGGCGGCGCGGGGTCGGTTGATGCAGGCCCTGCCGGCCGGCGGCGGGATGCTCGCCGTGGCCGCCGACGAGGCGGCGGTGGTGGAGTCGATCGCCGGGCTGACGGATCGGGTCGGGATCGCGGCGGTGAACGGGCCTGCCGCCGTGGTGGTCTCTGGCGAGGTCGAGGCTTTGGACGCGGTGGAGCGGGCCTGGCAGGGCCGGGGTGCCCGGACCCGTCGGCTCACCGTCAGCCACGCGTTCCACAGTCCGCTGATGGAGCCGATGCTGGCGGAGTTCCGTGCGGTCCTGGACGGGTTGACGTTCTCCGCGCCGTTGCTGCCGGTCGTGTCGAACGTGACCGGCGCGCTGGCCGACCCGGACGAGATCCGCACGGTCGACTACTGGGTCCGCCACGTGCGTGAGGCCGTCCGGTACGCCGACGGCGTCAGCGCCCTGCGGGCCGCCGGTGTGGACACCTTCCTGGAGGTGGGGCCGCAGAGCGTGCTGACCGCGATGGCGGCGGACATCCTGCCCGACGACGACGTGCTGGCCGTCGCCGCCCAGCGCAAGGACCGGCCCGAGGCACACGCGCTGCTGCACGCGCTCGCCGAGCTGCACGTCCACGGTGTGCCGGTGACCTGGCAGCAGTGGTTCACCGACACCGGCGCGCGGCGGGTCGACCTGCCCACGTACGCCTTCCAACACCAGCGGTACTGGCCCGCCGAAAACCGGGCGCGGATGGGTGACGTGTCCGGGGCGGGACTGGCCCGCGCCGAGCACCCGCTGCTCGGCGCGACGGTGGACCTGGCCGGCGACGACGAGATAGTGCTGACCGGCCGGATCTCCCTGGCCACGCACCCCTGGCTGGCCGACCACGCGGTCTCCGGCGTGACGCTGGTCCCGGGCACGGCGTTGGTCGAGCTGGCCGTGCGTGCCGGCGACGAGGTGGGCCTCTCCCGACTGCGGGAGTTGACCGTGGCCGCCCCGCTGGTCGTCCCCGGCAGCGGGGGCGTGCGGATCCAGGTGCGGGTGGACGGGGCCGTCGACTCCGCGCACCGCACCGTCGCCGTGTACTCCCGCCCGGACGACGACCCCGAGGCGGGCTGGACCCGGCACGCGGAGGGCGTGCTGGAGTCGTCCACCGCCGACGAGCCGGACATGGTCGCCTGGCCCCCCGCTGGCGGGTCCGAGGTGGACCTGGCGGACTGGTACCCGACGCTGGCGGAGCACGGCCTGGCGTACGGGCCGGTCTTCCAGGGGCTCCGGCGCGCCTGGACCAGCGGCGGCGACGTGTTCGCCGAGGTGGTCCTGCCGGACTACGCCGCGACGGAGGCCGCCCGGTTCGGCGTACACCCGGCGCTGCTGGACGCCGCCCTGCACCCGATCGGGCTGCTGGGTTCGCAGGAGTCGGGTCGGCCGCGGGTGCCGTTCGCGTTCGAGGGCGTGCAGGTGCATGCCTCGGGCGCCGGCGTGCTGCAGGTGCGCCTGACCCGCAACGGCTCCGGAGTGCGGCTGGCGGCGTACGACGAGACGGGCGCACCGGTGGTGTCGGTCGACTCGCTCGTCCTGCGGGAGCTGACCGGTGTGGCCGCGCCGGGCGCCGCCTCGCGGTCGCTGTTCGAGCTGCGGTGGCCGACCGTGGAGGCCACCCCCGGTGGGGAGACGTCCGGGTGGGCGCTGCTGGCGGGCGGCCGGGAGGTGCCCGCCGAACTGGCGGCACGGGTCGGGCTGGTCGCGTACCCGGATGTGGCGGCGGTCGCGGGGGAGGAGTCCGTCCCTCGGGCGCTGCTGCTTCCGGTGTTCCCCGCGTCCGGATCGGCGGTGGGGACGCCGGATGCGGTTCGGGCGGTGACCTCGGACGTGCTGGCGACGGTGCGGTCCTGGCTCGCCGCGGACGCCCTGGCGGATGCGCGGCTGGTGGTGGTGACCCGGGGCGCGGTCTCGGTCGGGGACGAGGATCGGGTCAGCGACCTGGCGGGTGCGGCGGTGTGGGGTCTGCTGCGGTCGGCGCAGTCGGAACACCCGGGCCGCATCGTCCTCGCGGACGTCGACGGTGACCTGGACGCCGCGCTGGTGACCACGCTCGACGGCGTCCTGCGGGAACCGGCCACGACCGGCGGTCAGTTGGCCGTCCGCAGGGGCGCGGTGTACTCGCCCCGCCTGGTCCGGGCGGGCCTCACGGTGACGGCGGGGACGCCGAACCTGGGTGACGGCGCGGTGCTGGTGACCGGCGGCACGGGCGCGCTCGGTGCGCTCGTGGCGGAGCACCTGGTGTCGTCGTGGGGCGTACGGTCGCTGGTGCTCGTGTCGCGGCGGGGCATGGAGGCCGCGGGTGCTGGCGAGCTGGCGCAGCGGTTGACCGCGTCGGGCGCCGCCGTGCGGGTGGTGGCCTGTGACGTGACGGACCGGGGCCAGGTCGACGCGCTGGTCGCCGACATCACCGCCGAGGGCCGGCTGGCGGGCGTGGTGCACACGGCCGGCGTGCTGGACGACGGGGTGGTCGAGGGGCTCACCGCGGAGCGGCTCGGGGCCGTGTTGGCACCGAAGGTGTCGGCGGGCTGGTGGCTGCACGAGGCGACGGCGTCCCTGGATCTGGATTTGTTCGTGGTGTTCTCGTCGGTGGCGGGGGTGTTGGGTTCGCCGGGTCAGTCGGCGTACGCGGCGGGTAACGCGTTCCTGGACGGGTTGGCGGTGTATCGGCGGCAGCTCGGGTTGCCGGCGGTGAGCCTGGCGTGGGGCATGTGGGACACGGCGGGTATGGCGGCGTCTCTGGACGAGGCGGATCGGGTGCGGTCGGCGCGGGCGGGTCTGACGCCGATGAGCGCCGAGACCGGGTTGGAGCTGTTCGACGCGGCCCTGGTGGCGGATCGGGCGGCCCTGGTGCCGGCCGTGATCGACGTACCGGCGCTGCGGGCGGCGACCGCCGGCGGTCCCGTACCGGCCGTGCTGCGCACCCTCATCGGCGTGACCAGCACCCGCCGCCAGGCGGGGCAGGGCGGTGGCGGGTGGGCCGACCGGCTCGCCGGACTGACCGAGGACGAGGGCCGGGCCCAGGTCGACGTGTTGGTGCGGGGCCTGGTCGCGCAGGTGCTGGGGCACGGCGGGGCGGAGGCGGTGCCGGCGGACCGGGCGTTCCGGGAGTTGGGCTTCGACTCGCTGACCGCGGTGGACCTGCGTAACCGGTTGAACGCGGCCACCGGGCTGCGGTTGGCCTCGACGCTGGTGTTCGACTACCCGACCCCGGCAGTGCTCGCCGACCACCTCTGGTCGGAGTTGGCCGGGGTGCGTCAGTCGACCGCCGACCCGGTCGCCGGCACGATCGTCGGCACCGACGAGCCGATCGCGATCGTGGGCATGGCCTGCCGCTACCCGGGTGGGGTGGAGTCTCCCGACCAGTTGTGGGAGTTGCTGGCGACCGGCGGCGACGGGATCTCGGAGTTCCCCGCCGACCGGGGCTGGGACCTCGAGTCGCTGTTCGACCCCGACCCGGATCGCAGCGGGACGTCGTACACGCGGCACGGTGGTTTCCTGTACGGGGCGGCGGAGTTCGACCCCGGCTTCTTTGGGATTTCGCCGCGTGAGGCCTTGGCGATGGATCCGCAGCAGCGGTTGCTGCTGGAGGCGTCGTGGGAGACGTTCGAGTCGGCGGGGCTGGACCCGGCGCGGCTGCGGGGCAGCCGGACGGGCGTGTTCGCCGGTGTGATGTACCACGACTACGCCTCCCGCCTGATGGAGCAGCCGGGCGAGGTGGAGGGCTACGTCGGCACCGGCACCTCCGGCAGCGTGCTGTCCGGGCGGGTGGCGTACACGTTCGGCCTGGAAGGCCCGGCGGTCACCGTCGACACCGCCTGCTCCTCCAGCCTCGTCGCGTTGCACCTCGCCGCGCAGGCGCTGCGCAGCGGCGAGTGCGACCTCGCGCTGGCCGGTGGCGTGACCGTCATGGCCACCCCCGGCACGTTCATCGAGTTCTCCCGGCAGCGGGGTCTGTCGCAGGACGGCCGGTGCAAGTCGTTCGCGGCGTCGGCCGACGGCACGGGCTGGTCCGAGGGCGTCGGCGTGCTGCTCGTGCAGCGGCTGTCGGACGCGCAGCGGGAGGGCCGGCGAATCTACGCCGTCGTGCGCGGTACCGCCGTGAACCAGGACGGCGCGTCGAACGGTTTGACGGCGCCGAATGGTCCGTCGCAGCAGCGGGTGATCCGGCAGGCCCTCGCGAACGCCCGGTTGACCACCTCGGATGTGGACGCGGTGGAGGCGCACGGCACGGGCACGGTCCTCGGTGACCCGATCGAGGCGCAGGCGTTGCTGGCGACGTACGGGCAGGACCGGCCGGCCGACCAGCCGTTGTGGCTGGGGTCGATCAAGTCGAACATCGGGCACACGCAGGCGGCGGCCGGTGTGGCCGGTGTGATCAAGATGGTCATGGCGATGCGGCATGGTCTGGTGCCGCCGACGTTGCATGTGGACGAGCCGTCGCCGCACATCGACTGGACGGCCGGTGCGGTGGCGCTGGCCACCGAGGCCATGCCGTGGCCGGCCGTGGATCGGCCGCGTCGGGCGGCGGTGTCGTCGTTCGGTATCTCGGGCACGAACGCGCATGTGATCATCGAGCAGCCACCGGCCGAGGTGGTGGAGGGTGAGGTCGTCGTCCGGGAGACGCCGCCGGTGGTGCCGGTGCTGCTGTCCGCCCGGTCCGACGCGGCCCTGGCCGCCCAGGCCGGACGGTGGGCGCGCTGGCTCGCCGCCGACGAGGCCCCGCGCCCGCTGGACGTGGCCTGGTCCTCGGCCACCACCCGGCCGGTGCTGGAACAGCGTGCCATTGCCGTGGTGGCCGACCGGGACGGCCTGCTCTCCGCGCTCCGGACCCTCGACGCGGGACAGCCTTCCGGCGCTGTCGTCACCGGCTCGGCCGCCGTACGCGGTCAGCTCGCGGTGCTGTTCTCGGGTCAGGGCGCGCAGCGTGCGGGCATGGGCCGGGAGCTGTACGACGGGTTCCCGGTGTTCGCGACCGCGTTGGACGAGGTGTGTGCGCGGCTGGATCCGTTGCTGCCGCGTCCGTTGCGGGAGGTGTTGTTCGCCGAGGCGGGCACGCCCGAGGCGGCGTTGTTGGATCAGACGGTGTTCACGCAGGC
>NZ_JBVJGT010000102.1:0-11101 GCF_055587185.1 Micromonospora sp. NPDC048040
CCGACCCTGCGGCCGGTTCCTGCCCCGAGGTGATCTCGGTCGTCATCTGGCGTCTCTCCCTTGATCGGTCGATCAGCCGTTATTTGTACAGTCCCGAGTCGTCGCAACAGAGCTGGTCAGCGTGCTGTCGGGATAAGCCTAGCGAGGTGTTGGGCCGGTGTTGACCAGCCGAGGCACCGGCGTGGTCGGCTGTTGAGTTGCTCGGCGACCTGGGCGAGGTGTTCAGTGTTGTAGGCGCTGAGATCGGTGCCTTTCGGGAAGTACTGACGCAGCAGGCCGTTGAGGTTCTCGTTGGAGCCGCGTTGCCAAGGACTGCCGGGCTGGCAGAAGTAGACCGGGACTGCGGTAGCGGCGGTGAATTCGTGGTGGCGGCCCATCTCTCCACCCTGGTCCCAGGTCAGCGAGCGGGCGAGGTCGCGGGGCAGTGCGGCGAACGCGGTGATGAGCGCGTCGCGGACCTGGGCGGCGTTGTGACCGTCGGGCAGGTGAAGCAGCACGGCGTATCGGGTAGTGCGCTCGATGAGCGTGCCGATGGCGGACTTGTTGAACTTGCCTAGAACGAGGTCACCTTCCCAGTGGCCGGGCACGCTTCGGTCGGTGGCTTCGGCGGGACGCCGACTGATCGAGTGCCCAGGCTGGATGAAGTGGGTGGTGCGCTGGTCACCTCGCCGGCGGCGTTTGCGCCGGATCCGTCCGCTGCGCAGCGGACGCTTCGGTGCGGCGGTTAACAGCAGGTGATGCGGCGAGTAGAGGGCCTGGTAGATGGTCTCGGGACAGACCCGCATCGCGGGCTGATCCGGGAACGCGGAGGGCAGCACCTTGCTGATCTGCTCCGGGCTCCAGCGTTTGTGCAGGCAGTTCTGCACGAACGTGCGTAACCCCTCGTCGGTAGCCAGCTTTCCCGCCTTGGGCCGGGCACGGCGATCTCGAGCACGTTGCCCAGCGCGAAACGGGTGGTACTTGCCGGTCGCAGGGTCGCTGTTGCGTTGAATCTCGCGGCTGATCGTCGAAGGACTGCGACCCAGCTCGGCAGCGATCCCGCGGATGCTGCACCCTGCTGCCCGGCGATCGGCGATGCTGACCCGCTCATCCTCAGACAGGAACCGCTCAGAGATCCGCACGGACGCCATGATCGGCGCGTAGTGCCGTGAGCTGCCGTCGGGGTTCTTCACCATGCGGCCGTATCGCCAGCGGATGCCGGTGCCGCGGCCGACCCCCACGATCCTGCAGGCTTCCGTGTTGTTCATACCTTGCGCCATCAGACGCAGATAGTGATCACGCTTTTCGGTCAGCGGCAGCGAGCCGGGCAACCCCGGCGGACGACGTGATGCCAATGCAACTCCTGGGTACGGCAGGTGTTGCAACCACCCCTAGAAACCGCCCAATCACCACCGACCCCACACCGCCACCGCAGGCCGGCCGCCGATCACCAGGTTGACCAACCTCCCTGGGCAGTACAGCTAGATCGTCGAAGGACGCTCAATGGGATCGACCGCGCAGTGGAAGCTGCGGCAGCAGCCTCTGTTCGGTTACTCGGAGAGCGAGCGGGGGCTGGTCATGACCGCCTAACCGGCACGTCCAGCACGTCGTCCACAGCCCGGCGTGGGGTCGGCCAGCCCGGCTGGCCGTACCCGATGCGCATCACCATCTGCGGCGTGCCGAACCGCCCCAGCGACAGCCGCAACCGCTCCCGCGCGCTCGGCACCTCGATCGGCTGGGACAGCATCGACACCGCCAGCCCCGAATCCGTCGCGGCCAGCAGCACCCGCTGCAACGCCTGCCCGGCGACGACCTGGTCGACGGCGGTGTTGCCGGGCGAACCGAGCACCGCGACCAGCGGCTCCGGCTCGAAGTCCCGCCCCGGCGCCCGGTCCAGGCCGCCGAAGCCGCGGGAGGGCAGCAGGTCCTGCGGCTCGCCCAGCGGGCCGCCGGACGCGACCGGCACCCCGTCGGGGGCGGGGGTCGAGCGCACCCACTCCTGGCGTTCGGCCACGTACGCCGGGTCGCGTTCGAGGACCCGGTGGGCGCTGCGGGCGATCTCGGCGAACGCGTTGACGGCGCTGACCCCGATCAGCAGCTCCAGCCAGCAGTGCTCGGCGCGGGCCGCCTCGGCCAGCCGCCAGCGGGCGTCGGCGGGCACCGGGTCGGGCCAGAACGGCGCCCGGTTGCTGAACCGGCGGGGGATCGCCGCGTGCAGGGCCTGCTCGGCGGGGGTGGGGCGGCGCGGCACGTCCGGGACCAGCCGGGCCACCACGTCCGGCTCCGCCGGGTAGGGGCGCAGCCGTACGGTCGCCGGGGCGCCGGCCGCGGCGAGGGAGAGCCGCAGGTTGAACAGCGCCGCGCCGCAGGCGATCCGGACGCCCCAGCCGTTCGGGTCGGTGGCCGGCAGCCGCCGGGCCGGGTCGACCAGCACCTCGATGCCGCCGTCGCGCAGCCGGAACCGCCACGGCTGGGTGTTGTGCAGCGACGGTGCCCGTACGGCGTCGGTCGCGGCGGCCCGTAGCTGCTCGACGGTGAAGCCGGTGTCCATGATTGTGCTCCTTCCCGTGGCAGTTCGTGCCGTCCCCGTCCGGTACACCTCCACGGTGCGTCAGCGGGGTGGGGCGCGGGCAGGGCCGGACGTCCCGTCCCGCCGGGCCCGACCGGCCCCGTCCCAGGTCACGGGCCTTCGGCTCGACCGGCTCCGTCGCAGGTCAGGGGGCCTTCGGCCCGGCTGGCTCCGCCCACCTGCCCACGGGCGTCCCGGTGGAGTGGGGCCGGACGACGGCGTGGACGGGCCGGTTCGGGACCTTCGGCCCGTGCGGAACCCGGTGGGTACGGGGTAGAAACGAGGGATGATCCGCGTGTTCCTGCTCGACGACCACGAGGTCGTCCGTCGTGGCCTGGCCGACCTGCTGCAGAGCAGCGGTGACATCGAGGTGGTGGGCGAGTCCGGTCTGGCCCAGGAGGCGGCCCGCCGCATCCCGGCCCTGCGGCCGGACGTGGCGATCCTCGACGCGCGGCTGCCCGACGGCAACGGCATCGACGTGTGCCGGGACGTCCGGGCCGTGGACTCGTCGATCAAGGGCCTGATCCTCACCTCGTACGAGGACGACGAGGCGCTCTTCGCGGCGATCATGGCCGGCGCCGCCGGCTACGTGCTCAAGCAGATCCGCGGCACCGACCTGGTCGACGCCGTGCGCCGGGTGGCGGCCGGCCAGTCGCTGCTCGACCCGGCGATCACCACCCGCGTGCTGGAGCGCATCCGTAGCGGCGTCGAGCAGCCCCGCGAGCTGAAGTCGCTCACCGAGCAGGAGCGGCGGATCCTGGAGTACGTGGCCGAGGGCCTCACCAACCGGGAGATCGCCGGGAAGATGTTCCTGGCCGAGAAGACGGTGAAGAACTACGTCTCCAGCGTGCTGGCCAAGCTCGGCCTGGAGCGCCGCACCCAGGCCGCCGTCCTCGCCACCCGGCTCCTCGGCAAGACCCGCTGACCCGCCACCGACCGTCGCGCCCGTCGTCCTGCCCCGTCCCGTGGGGCAGCTCGACAGCGCGCGCGAGGAGCCCACACGAGCGGGCGCCGGGTCGCGGCGTCAGGCGGGCAGGGGGACGGACCAGTGGAGTTCGGTGCCGCGGGGCTCGGCCCGGCGTACCTCGAACTCGCCACCGTGTCGTTCGGCGCGCTCGCGCAGGTTGACCAGCCCGCCGCGCGCGGCGGCCGGGTCGCAGCCCACCCCGTCGTCGGCGACGGTCAGCGTCACCCTGCCGGCGTCGACGCGCACCGCCACGGTCACCCGGGTGGCCTGGGCGTGACGTACGGCGTTGGAGAGCGCCTCCCGCAGCACGGCGGTGACGTCGGGACGGACCTCGTCGGGGACGGCGCTGTCGATCGGCCCGGTCAGCTCCAGGCGGGGCCGGTAGCCGAGTGACTCGGCGGCCACCTCGACCGCCTCGCGGATCTCGGTGCGCAGCGCCGCGCTCATCGGGGTGCGCAGCTCGAAGATGGTGCGGCGGATGTCCTTGATGGTGGCGTCCAGGTCGTCGACCGCCGCGTTGATCCGCTTGGCCAGCTCCGGCCGGGTGGCCATCGGGGCGGCGCTCTGCAACTGCAGGCCCGTGGCGAAGAGCCGCTGGATGACCACGTCGTGCAGGTCCCGGGCGATCCGCTCGCGGTCCTCCAGGACCACCAGCAGCTCCCGTTCCTCCTGCCCGCGGGCCCGTTCCATGGCCAGCGCGGCCTGCCCCGCGAAGCTGCCCAACAGGGCCATGTCGTCGTCGGTGGCCACGGGCAACCGGTCGGGGCGGTGCGCGATCACCAGCACGCCGTGCAGGGTGTCGGCGGTGGCCAGCGGGGAGACCACCGCCGGCCCGGTGCTCAGCAACGCCGGCCAGGGCGCGGCGTGGGCCAGGTCCGCCACCTGGTCGTGCCGGCCCTCGGCGACGGCGGCGGCGAAGCTCGTCTCGGCCGCAGGCAGCACCGTGCCGACCAGCGCGCCGGCCTGCTCGTCCGCCCCGTCCACCACCTCGACGGTGAACTCCTCGGCGTCGGGGTCGTAGAGCAGGACCAGCGCCACCTCCGCCTCGGCGACCTCGCGGGCGCGTCGGGCCACCAGCGCCAGCGCGTCGGTGCGGCGCACCTCGCCCAGCAGCACGCCGGTGATCTCGGCGGTCGCGGCGAGCCAGCGCTCCCGCCGGTGGGCCAGCGCGTAGAGGCGGGCGTTCTCGATCGCCACGCCGGCCGCCGCGGCGAGCGCGACCACGATCTCCTCGTCGTCCTCGGTGAACTCCGCGCTGCCCTGCTTCTCGGCCAGGTAGAGGTTGCCGAAGACGTGGTCGCGGATGCGCACGGGCACGCCGAGGAAGCTGTGCATCGGCGGGTGGTGCGGCGGGAACCCGTAGGACTTCGGATGCTGGGTGATGTCGGGCATCCGCAGCGGGCGCGGATCGTCGATGAGCAGGCCGAGCACACCCCGCCCGTGGGGCAGGTCGCCGATCTTCGCGTGCAGCTCCGCGTCGATGCCGTGGGTGATGAAGTCGTGCAGCATCCGGTCCTGGCCGATCACGCCGAGCGCGCCGTAGCGGGCGCCGGCCAGCTCGCAGGCCGCCTCCACGATGCGTTGCAGGGTGCTGCGCAGATCCAGGTCGGTGCTGATGCCGACCACCGCGTCGAGCAGGGCCCGCAGCCGCTCCCGGCTGGTCACCACCTCGCCGACCCGGTCCAGCATCTCCTGGAGCAGCTCGTCGAGCCGGATCCGGGACAGCGGGCTCAGCCCCAGGGAGGGGGTCACGTGCGGTTCGTGCGGGGGGTTCGGTGCGCTGGCGGCCACCGGGCGATGGTATCTCCCGGTGGCCGTGGCCGACGGCGCGCGCTACGCGCCCCCGGAGCGGACCGCCGACGTGTCCACCACCTGCCGCACCTCGAGCCGCGGGGTGTGCGGCGGGCCGGCGTGCGCCGGGTCCGCGATCCCCAGCCGCAGCACGAGGTACGGGTAGCCGAGGCCGGCCAGCAGCCCACGCAGCGTCTGCCGGGTGCCCGCCACCTCCACCACGCCGCTCAGCGGCACCACCGACACCCCGAGCCGGGTGGCGGTCAGCCAGGCGGCCGAGAGCGCCTCGCCGGCGCGCAGCCAGCTGTCCGGCTCGTCCTCGTCGCCGTAGAGGAGCCCGTACACGGCGGCCCGGTCGTGCCCCGGACCGACCGGCAGGGTGCCGGGGCGGCCGAAGTCCCGGGCCGGCACGGTGGTCTGCGGCGCCTCCGCGGGCAGCACCTCCGGCGGCAGGCCGGTGCCGGAGCCGCCCCGGCTGGTCCAGTACTCCAACTCCTCGCGCAGCTGCGAGTCCTCCGCCTCGACCGTCGCGGCGTGGCTGGCGACGGCGGCCAGCTCCAGGATGTTGTCGCGGTCGAGGAACTGGAGCTGGCACCCCTCGGCGGCGACCGCCGCCGCGATCCGCCCCAGGGTGGCGGTCGGCACCGGCTCGTCGCTGACCGGGCGCCGGTCCGTGTGCCGGACCTGCATGCACTGCACCAGGCGCATGGCCTCCGGGTCGGCCTCCACGCGGGCCAGCCCGGTCAGCCGGGCGAGCAGATCAGGGGCGTCCGGGTCGGGCATCCGCTCCACCACGGCCGTCCAGCCCTCCGCGGCCAGCGCCACCCGCGCGTGGTGCAGCGCCGCCCCGCAGCTGTACGCCACCAGGCGGCCCTCCGGGTCCGTGGCGGTCAGCCGGGGATCCCGGACCACGCGCAGCTCCAACGCGTCCGGCAGCACCCGCCACCGCCACGGCTGGCTGTTGTGCACGGACGGGGCGTGCCCGGCCGTCGCGGCGGCCTCCGCGAGGGCGGTGGTCAGCGGGCGGTCCCTGGCCGGCGTTTCGTGGCTCATCGTCACGACCTTTCGTTTCTCCCCATCGTGCCCCAGCCCGACGCTGCCCGGGCCAGGTCCCCTCCTCTCACCGCTCGCGGACGACGGCCACCGGGCAGTGGGCGTGGTGGATGAGCTGCTGGCTGACCGAGCCGAGCAGCATCCCCGTCAGGCCGCCGCGGCCGCGGGTGCCGACCACCACCAGGGACGCGGTGCGGCTGGCGTCGACCAGCAGGGACGCCGGGCTGCCCGCTGTCACCGCCACGTCGACCTCCACGTCGGGGAAGGTCCGGCTCCAGCGGGCCAGCGGCTCGTCCAGCTCGGCCCGGTCGGCGGACGTCGCCTCCCACGCCTCGGGCCCCGACGGCGGGCGCTGGCCGGGCCCCGGGTGCCACGCCCGCAGCACGCGCAGCGGCAGCCCCCGGGCGGCCGCCTGCTCGTACGCGAAGCCGAGCGCCACCAGCGAGCACTCCGAGCCGTCCACGCCGACCACCACGGGCCCCGTCCGCCCGCCCGCGGCTGCCTCCTGGCGGACCACCACCACCGGGCAGTGCGCGTGGGCCGTGACCGCCACCGCCGTCGAGCCGACGAGCAGCCCGCCGAAACCGCCGTGCCCCCGTGTGCCCAGCACCAGCAGGCCGGCCCGGCTCGAACGCTCCTGGAGCACCACCGTGGGCGGCCCGTCGAACACCTCACCGGTGACGGTCAGTTCCGGGTGCGCGGCGACCGCGTCCGCCGCCGCCTTGCGTACCAGCTCCTCGACCTGCCGGCGGGCCGCCTCGTCCGGCCAGATGCCCGGGGCGATGCCGGGGCCGACCCAGCCGGCCACGGTGACCCACTCGAAGACGTACGCCAGCCGGACGGGGCGTCCGCTGCGGCCGGCCTCCTCCAGCGCCCACTCCAGCGCGACCGAGGCGTCGGAGGAGCCGTCGTAGCCGACCAGGATCTCGTTGCCGCTCATGCCTCACTCCTCAGACCGGCCTCCGTCTCGCGGACCCAGCGCCATTCTGCGACCCGAGGGTCGTCCTCGCCGTAGCGGCGGGTGTAATCCCGGCAGGACTGGCGCGCGTCGACCATGTCCTGCCGCAGGTGGGCGGCCCGGGCGGCCAGCCCCGGCACCCGGTCGATCACGTCGATGACCAGGTGGAAGCGGTCCAGGTCGTTGAGCATCACCATGTCGAACGGCGTGGTGGTGGTGCCCTCCTCCTTGTAGCCGCGCACGTGCAGGTTGTCGTGGTTGGTCCGGCGGTAGGTCAACCGGTGGATCAGCCACGGGTAGCCGTGGTAGGCGAAGATGACCTGCCTGTCCCGCGTGAAGATCGTGTCGAACTCCTTGTCCGACAGCCCGTGCGGGTGCTCCGTCGGGGGTTGCAGGCGCATCAGGTCGACCACGTTGACCACCCGCACCTTCAGCTCCGGCAGGTGCTTGTGCAGCAGGTCGGCGGCGGCCAGCGTCTCCAGCGTCGGCACGTCGCCGGCGCAGGCGAGCACGACGTCCGGCTCCTCGCCGCCGTCCGTGCTGGCCCAGTCCCAGATGCCGATGCCCCGCCGGCAGTGCATGACCGCCTCGTCCATCGACAGCCAGTTCGGCGCGGGCTGCTTGCCGGCCACCACCACGTTGATGTAGTGCCGGCTGCGCAGGCAGTGGTCCATCGTCGAGAGCAGGGTGTTCGCGTCCGGCGGCAGGTAGACCCGTACCACCTCGGCCTTCTTGTTCATCACATGGTCGATGAAGCCCGGGTCCTGGTGGGAGAAGCCGTTGTGGTCCTGCCGCCACACGTGGCTCGACAGCAGGTAGTTCAGCGACGCCACCGGCGTGCGCCACGGGATGCCCCGGGTCACCTTCAGCCACTTGGCGTGCTGGTTGACCATCGAGTCGACGATGTGGATGAACGCCTCGTAGCTGGTGAAGATGCCGTGCCGGCCGGTGAGCAGGTAGCCCTCCAGCCAGCCCTGGCACAGGTGCTCGGAGAGGACCTCCATCACCCGCCCGTCCGGCGAGAGGTGCTCGTCGCCGGGCACCGTCCCGGCCATCCACGCCCGGTCGGTGACCTCGAACGCCGCGCCCAGCCGGTTCGAGGCGACCTCGTCCGGGCCGAAGAGGCGGAACGTCTCCGGGTTGGCGGCGATCACGTCGCGTATCCACGGGCCCAGCACGCCCGTGGCCCCGGCCACGGTCTCGCCGGGCCGCTGCACGTCGATGGCGTAGTCGCGGAAGTCCGGCAGCCTCAGGTCGCGCAGTACCAGCCCGCCGTTGGTGACCGGGTTGGCGCTCATCCGCCGGTCGCCCGTCGGGGGCAGCTCGGCCAGCTCGGCCACCGGCGCGCCGGTCGCGTCGAAGAGTTCCTCCGGGCGGTAGCTGCGTAGCCAGCGCTCCAACTCGGCCAGGTGCTCCGGGTTCTTCCGTACCTCCGCCAGGGGCACCTGGTGCGCGCGGTAGGTGCCCTCCACCCGCTTGCCGTCGACGTCCCGCGGCCCGGTCCAGCCCTTCGGCGTACGCAGGACGATCATCGGCCAGCGGGGACGCTCGACGGTGCCCCCGGAGCGGGCCCGCCGCTGGATGTCGGCGATCTCGTCCAGCGCCCGGTCCAGCGTGGCGGCGAGCGTCTGGTGCACGGTCGCCGGGTCGTCACCGGCCACCACGTACGGCTGGTAGCCGAAGCCGCGCATCATGTCCAGCAGGTCGCCCTCGGGGATCCGGTCCAGCACGGTCGGGCCGGCGATCTTGTAGCCGTTGAGATGCAGGACGGGCAGCACCGCGCCGTCGCGGGCCGGGTTGAGGAACACGTTGGACAGCCAGCTCCCCGCGAGCGGGCCGGTCTCCGCCTCCCCGTCCCCGATGACGCAGGCGACCAGCAGGTCGGGGTTGTCGAACGCCGCGCCGTAGGCGTGGCTCAACGCGTACCCCAGCTCGCCGCCCTCGTGGATCGAACCCGGCACCTCCGCCGCCACGTGGCTCGGGACGCCGCCGGGGAAGGAGAACTGGCGGAACAGCCCGGCCATGCCGGCCTCGTCGCGGCCGATGTGGTGGTACCGCTCGCTCCAGGTGCCCTCCAGCCAGGTGTTCGCGACGATCGCCGGGCCGCCGTGGCCGGGCCCGGTCACGAACATGGCCCGCAGGTCACGGGCGACGATCACCCGGTTGAGGTGGGCGTAGAGCAGGTTCAGTCCGGGGCTGGTGCCCCAGTGGCCGAGCAGCCGCGGCTTGACGTGCTCGGGCGCCAGCGGCACGCGGAGCAGCGGATTGTCCAGCAGGTAGATCTGCCCGACGGTCAGGTAGTTCGCCGCCCGCCAGTAGGCGTCCAGCCGGCGCAGCTCGTCTCGGGTCAGGGGGCTGTGCAGGTCGAGAGCGGTGTCCATACTGCATGAGCCTCTCGCGGATAGGGGAATCCTGCATCCTCGGAGCGCGGATTCGTCCGGGCCGGTCCCAGCTTCGCCGGTCGGCGTCGATGTGGATCAGGGCCGTTGGTCCCGCGCCGGGCGGGCGTTACGCCCCGTCCACCGGCCCCCCCGTCAGGCCGCGCACCACGATCACCGGCGCGGGGGAGTGGTAGAGCAACGCCTGGCTCACCGCGCCGAGCATGCCCCGCCACGGCTCGTCGCCCCGGGCGGCGACCAGCGCCACCTGCGCCGAGCGGGACTGATCGACCAGGACGGTACCGGGGTCGCCGCGGATCGTGTGGCACTCCGCCGGCACCGACGGGAACCGGCGCGCGTACCGCGCCACCAACTCGACGAGCAGGCCGGGGTCCTCCGTGCCCTTCTCCGGCTCGACGACCCGGACGGCCAGCAGTCGCGACTCCCGCCGGGCCGCGCACTCGAACGCCCACTCCAGCGCGCCCCGGGAACTGGCGGAGCCGTCCACCCCGACCAGCACCGGCCCCTGCGGCGGCGGATCCCGGCGGGCGACCAGCACCGGGCATCCGGCCCGGGCGGCGAGCTGCACCGCCGGTACGTCGGCCGGCACGCAGTCGCCGCAGGCCGCCATGCCGGCGTCTCCGATGGCGAGCAGGAACGCCGACTCCGACCGGCGGACCAGGGTGGCGACGACGGCACCTTCGACGATCTCGCCGCTGACCGGCAGCGCCGGGTCGACCTCGGCGGCGATCTCGGCGGCCCTGGAGATCAGATTCTCGGCCTCGGCGCGCGGCCCCGCGATCGACGGGGCCTCCAGCGCGGCCGTCCAGTTGAACGCGTGCAGCAGGCACAGCGGGCGGCCGTGCGCGGCGGCTTCCTGCGCGGCCAGCCTGACCACCGGCAGGTTGCGCTCCGAGCCGAGCCCGACCAGCACGGCCGCCTCGGTGGCTGCGGCCATCCGGCATCACCTCCGCAGGCGTCGCGCCCGGCCCTGTCGTCGAGGCTAGTACCGGTGGTGGGGCCGCGGGGTGTGATCGGCGGTTGCTCTGCGTCGTGGCTCGCCGGCTTGGTGGCGTTGTGGCTCGCTGTGCGGTCGTGGTGGGGGTGTGGGTTGCTCTGCGGTCGTGGTGGGGGTGTTGGGTTGCGGTGCGTGGTGGTGGGGGTGTTGGGTTGCGGTGCGTGGTGGTGGGGGTGTGGCCCGCCGTGCCCGGCTCCGGGCGGTCAGGCTTGATCCCTGCGCCGGGCACGGCGGGCCACACCCCGTCGGTGGTCGCGCGCCGTCCGTGCCTGGATGTCCGTTATCCGGCAAATGGGCCGTCGGGAGGCCCGTCGGGAGGCGACGGCGATGCGTAGGCGAGGGCTGCAACGAGATCCTCAACGTCACCAGGCCGGACGTCGTCCGGTGT
>NZ_JBVJGT010000103.1:0-11046 GCF_055587185.1 Micromonospora sp. NPDC048040
TTCTTGCGACTGGGGTGGTTTGGGGGGGGTGGGGGGGGAGTCGTGAGGAAGAGGGGGGGGGGGGGGGGGGGGGGGGGGGGGGGGCGCGCCCCCCCCCCACGCGCGCGGGCGCGTTTGGTTATGGACGGTTAAGGACGGTTATGCGACGTGTACGTCGCCCCGTCCGGTCGTGTGCGTCGCCCCGTCCGGACGTGTGCGTCACCCCGGTCCGGCACCGGGGCGTCGTGTGCGTCGCCCCGGTTATCCACAGGTCCGGGTGCCTCGGTAGGGCGCCCGGACTGAGCCTCGGCGAGCGGGTCGACGGCGTCGGGTAGCGGCCTGCGACGTTCCATGGCGAGGTCCCACACGATCGGTCGGCGGTCGGCCGGAAGAAACGCGGTGTGGCGCTGGTCGCCTCGCCGGATCAGGCCGCGCCGCGCCAACTCGTCAAGGTCGCGTTGCACCGAGCGGACAGACTTGCGGGCGTAGTGGGCGAGACGGTCTTGCGTGGGGTACGCGGCGCGGCCGTTGGCGTGTGCGTGATTGGCGAGGCCGATCAGCACGGCGAGGCACTGCGGCGGGACGTCGGGGGCGTGGTTCAGCGCCCAGGTGACGGCTTCGATGCTCATGCCGGCACCCGCGCCTGCGCATCGCACATGACGAGATGGCCGGGCCCGCGATCGGCAGCATCTGCGGCGCGGCGGACGATCGGGAACACCCTGACGTCGGCGGACTCGGCGGCGGCCGTCTCCGCGGCGACGCCAACGACAAGCCCGACGCTGTCGAGTCCGAGGGTTATGTCAGGGGCGATCACGGCGTGGCCGCGGACAATCCGGGTAGCGGTGTGAGGGCGTTGTAGGTGGGCTAGCCGTCGTAGGGCACGGGGCCGATGAGGCACAGGTTTCTCCATGAAGTGGGGTGGGGACGGTCGTGACGTGTGGTGCTGGGTTGGCCTGCCGCCGAACAGGCGGGGGAGCCCATGCCGCGCTGCCTGGTCGATGCGTCGATCGGGCAGGCGACGTGAGGGCGTGCACGGGTGCTCTGCGGCCTGGCTCGCAACGAGGGCTGATCAGGGAAGCGCGAGCGGGTAACAACGGGTTCCGCTACCTGCGGGCAGGGGCAGCGTGCGAAAACGACGACGTTTCGCCGAGCAGCAGGCAGCCGTGTCAGAGGCTTAACCGGCGGGTGCCGGCCTGGTGCGGGAACGTGGTTCCTCCTCGGGAGGATTGCAGTCGGGTCCGCCGCGGTGCGGACAAGAGCGGTGGCAGGCGCCCCGAATGGGACCTGGCCTGTCACGCGGCGCGCGGCGCTGTCATGAACCGCTGCAATGGGGCCACCGGCCGCGCGGGCCGGAACCAGCCGGCAAAGCCCGTGGCCGGGCCGCCAGATGGGACGATGACCCGCGCGCGATCTCGGGCGCAGACACCGGGCCGGGTCGCGGCACGATAGGCACGCTGGGCATCACGCGCCGGTGCACACGGGTACGCCTCGCCGGTGCAGCGCAGGTTGGCACAGCGGCTCGGCTGGCCGGGGCGACGAAGGTGGGCGGCGGCGACATCAGCGGCGAGCAGCCACAACGGGACGTCGATAACGGTGTGGGGCACAGCGCGGCGGTGCGGCGATGTCATCAGCATTGCCCCTTCGACGGTGGTGTCTGGTGCCGGTGGCCACCACCCCGGCCAGCGGTGTGGGGATGCCGCTGCCGGGTCCGCCGGGACGGTGACCGGATGCAGTGACGCTCGACTTTCCACAGAGATCAAGTCGTCGCCCGATAACAGCCGAGGTGTCAGCCGTGCCCGGCCTCGCTTCGGGCCTGATCGTCCTGCCGAATCGGGAGCGATCCAGGCACGGAGCGGCCGCTGTGGCGATAGCCGGCCTGGGTCATGGCCGGGCAGCCCCCAACGCGGCAGTGCACGCCGGCGCCGCAGGCGTCATCGCCGGCCGCCTACGGCGCCGGGGCGGAAAGTCAGCCGGCCCGGAACCCACGCCCCGCCCCGCGCGTCATCCCTGGGCCAGTAATCGGTGACGAATCCCGGTGTGACCAGGGCCAGGCGGACTCACCTTCACTCGTTCTCGACGTTTTAGAAACCTGCGGTATGCCGCTGGGGCAGGTCAGCCTGAAAGCTGGGACGTCGTCGAACCCGTCTGCCGGGCCGGCGGGCCCGTCCCACACTTCCAAGCGGGCTCGCACCTTGAGCAGGTCCTGAGCCGCAGTCATGTACACCTCGTACTCCGTCGCCGCAGCGCCGCTCTCGTACGACCGGGTGAGTGCCGCGTGGCCACCCTCCGCAGCGTCGCATTCCTCGTCCCGGACGTGAAAAATCGGTAGTCGGGTCTGAACAACAAGTCGTGGTGAGCGATTTGGCTGGTCATCGTGACGGTGCAGGTCACGGCAGGTGGAAACCTGCCGCGCCAGTGCCGCGGCGCCCGCCGTGTCGGCTGCGAAAATCGCTGTCCGGTTGTGGGAGCACACTGGTAGAAAGCCGGAGTGCACAAGATCCTCACGTTCGCTGATCATCTACGGCTCATTGACGAACGGTCGACCGCCTTCCGCGCTGCGGTCGCGGCGGCGCCCAGCCTCGACGTGCCGGTTCTGACCAGCGATCCGCATGCCTCTCCCGAGCGGACGCTCTTCGATCTGGTGCAACACGTCGGCATGGCCCGCCGCAAATCAGCCGCCATCGTCGCCGCAGGGCCCGCAGACGCTCCCCCAGAGAAGTCCGCCTGGGAGGACGGTGCCGGTGCTCCCCGGGAGCGTGAGGCTCTCCTGACCTGGTGGACCGAGTCCATCGAGCAACTGACGAGCACGCTGCGCGAGGCCGGCCCGGATCGCGGTTGTTGGACATGGTGGGACGACTCGCCGTCACCACAAACCTCCGGCGCATGGGCGCGACGCCAAGTTCCCGAGATCGCGGTGTACACCTACGACGTCCAGCTCACCGTGGGTGCCCCGCAGCCGCTACCAGACGAGGTCGCCCTCGACGGTTTCGACGACTGCCAGTTCACCCTCTGCGCAACGACGGTCGCCTGGCCACACCAATCCGCCGTCGTCGATTACCACGCCGTCGAGGGCCGCTCCTGGCGCCTCCGGCTGTCCCGCGACGGGGCACGGGTCGCCCGCCTCGGCGAGCCCGCTGCCGGCGAGGCCCCGGACGCGGCCGACGCCTCCGCCCGGGGCACGGCCAGTGACCTAGTCCTGTTCTTCTACGGCCGGATACCGTTGGATTCCCTGAAGCTCGAAGGCGACCGTCGCATCTTCGATCAGCTCGCAGCCTGGGACCCGTCCGTGTAACAACGATCCCTTTGATTCTGCGTAGGCCGGGTTCTCGACGTGGTGCAGAACCAGGATCGCCTGCAGGATCGCGGTGGCGTGGTGTGGGCAACAGCGCAGTTTCGTCAGAACTTTCCAGGTCTTGAGGGTGGCGTTGGCGCGTTCACGGATGGCCCGGATCCGGGCGTGAGCGCGGTTGACCTGCTTCTGCCAGCGCGGCAGTTTCGGCCGGTAGCGGTGGCGTTTGAACGGTGTGCGGATGCTGCCGCGGGCACCTTGATATGCCTTATCGGCGAAGGTCATCACGTTGGCGCTGTTCAGGGCGTCGATGATGCCGGAAGCGCGGGCCGCGGTCAGGTCATGGACCGAGCCGGGCAGGGCAGTTGAGGCCCAGACCAGCCGGCCTGCCGGGTCGGCGACGACCTGGACGTTCAGGCCGTGACGGCGGTGTTTCCCGAGTAGTAGGGCTTCTGGTTGGCAACTTGGTCGATCGGGATCAGAGTTCCGTCGAGGATCGCGTAGGGCAGCCGGCGGATCCGGTCTATCGCGGCGTTCCGGTCGTCTGCGGTGGCGGCAAGCAGGTCGACAGCTTCCCGGACGTACCGCCAAGCCGTCGTGAAACCGATCTCGAATCCGCAGGCCAGGCGGGTCAGGGTGTCACCGTTGCGCAGGTGGGCGAGCGCGAGCAGTGCCTGCCGGCCTGGATCAAGGCGCTGCCATCGGGATCTGCGCTGTTCACGGTGGCGGCGGATGAGACCCGCGAGGTGCTTCAGGCTGCGGGCGGACAACGGAATCGCGGCAGGGTATGACAGCACAGCGAGGCTCCCGGTTGGGGCATCTGACCTTGGTCGATTGCTGTCTTACCGGGAGCCTCGTCCTATCCCGACACCTGGGGTCTCCACTTGGCTGTGACCTGCACCGTTACGATGAAAAGGCTCAGCGAGCGGCACGCACTGACCGTGGTCGGCGAGTACTGGACCACTTTCTCGTCGAATTCCTCGCCCGCCTCGGTGTCGGCGGCCTTCTCCTGATCGACGACGACATCGTCGACGAGACCAACCTGCCCCGGCTGTTGGCCGCCGAGCGCAGCGACATCGGCCGACCGAAGACCCTTCCCGCGGCCCGGAACGCACGTCGGGCGAACTCGGGTATCGGCCTTACGGTGATGGCGGAACGGGTCAAGACCAGCAAGGCGCGACAGTCGTTGAACTCCTGTGACTGGATCTTCCTCGCCGCGGATAGCCACTCCGCCCGGTACTGGGTCAACGCCGCCGCCAACCAGTACCTGACTTCTGGGCGTCGCTGGGATGGACGCGATACGACCACCCGGAGGGCCCGCAGCTCAACCGCCCCTTGTTCATTCAGCCGGCCGAAGGTGTTTGAATGGGCGCAATGGCGGATCAACGGCACGGATTGAGCCGCCCTTGAACGGACGGCGGAACTGCCGGCGCTAGGTCGAGTCGTACCGCCGCGCAGAAGCCGTCCGGGTCGTACCTGCGGGGCATGCAGGGCCTTCGACATCACGGGCGGGCGCACCAAAGCGCGCCGCTGCCCCTCGCCACGCGATCACTCGGTGACAGCCGTTAGGTACGGCGGTTCGCCGCCGGTCTTGAGGAAGGTGACTGCCAGTTGTATTGCCGTTTCGGGCCGAAGTTGTAGGTGCTCGGCCGGGCACTCGGTGGGCACTCCGCCGAAGTCGAATTGGAGTCCCTCGGTCGGGGTTTCCGTTGTGGGGTCGTTGAGGTAGCCGCTGTCGTCGGCGATGTGTACCGCGAAGGCGTGGGTGGGGTGACCGAGCCCGATCTGGATGCCGGGTGGCAGGTCATCGAGGTCGTCGTTGGTGTCGCTGAAGATGGTCAGCACGACGGGCTCGCCGGCCTGCTGGATCTCGCGAAGGAGTGCCTCCAGGGCGTCGGGGGCGGTCAGTTCGACCTCGTGGTTGTCGCGATGGTCGCCCCGGTCGTAGGTCCAGGTCACCTTCATGCGATCGCCTTTCCGTTTCCGGTATAGGTACGCCAATGGCGTACCTGCCCGTCATCGTCGCGCACGTAGACGGCCAGCTGCGCGCCGGTCGGCAGCAGTCGGGCGCGAATCTTCTCGCAGCCGTAGGGGGTGTAATCGCAGGGCGGATTGTTCGTCACCACAGCCGCCTGGGTGACGTGGTCGCGGCGCATCCGGGCGGCAAGCTTTGCCTCCAGATGGTCGGTCGCAGACGCCCCTCCGGGCCTGCCTGGAGGGCGGTCCGCCGGCACGCTTCCGGTACGACCCCTGACGGCGTTGTTGCCTTATCGGATCAGTGGGTATCCCGAAGCCGTGCCCAGCGCTGGTCAGATGGGTGGGCGAGTTCGGTGAACGCGCAACCGCTGGTGCAGGACAGCAAAGCTTGAAGCCAACTGTCGGCAGCGACGCTGACAGCAACGCCATATGACGAAGAGCTACATGGTCGCGACTTACGACCCGAGAGGTAGTGGCTGGTGCTGTCCGAGCCTGACTTGACGTGGAGCGTTGATCCTACTGGCCGCTTCCTCTACCGAGCGTCCGAATCGCTTCCAGTAAGTCCGCACTACTTGCGACGCTCCCGTTCTCGCCGTTGCTTTTGCTTTCGCTGCCTGGCTCAACATCCCAGGCTCGCCCGAACATCCGCTCCACGAAGCTGATCTTTGCCTTGCGTACGAGCTCCTCGTCATCCACATCGGCAAGGAAGGGACCGATCGCCTTCAGTTCGAGGGCCGCGCGTTTGCCTGAATGGGACCGGTTGACGAGTCTGGAGCCGAGCTGGAAAGCAACGGTCGCGGCGGCTGCGGCCGTCACGGTGATGCCGAGCTTTAGGGCAACGTACTGCCAAGAGACTTTCGCATCCACTGCGAGCCCGGACACGGAATCGAGGAGGAACCACGCGACAAGGCCGAGAATCACAAACCCGACGGCATAAGAGACCATGCCTGCAATCCACTCGCGTAGTGAGTACGAGCTGTAATCACCGCCCAGGATCGACGCAGCCGCCTTGCCGGCCAGGTTCTCGGACTCGCGGTGGAGTTTTTCGATCTGGGTAACCTGCTGCTGAGCCTGGGCAACTTGGTTCTCCAGTTCCTCGAGGGAGGGCGTGGCGCGGGATTCTAGGTCGGCCGCTTGGTTCGCAAGCCACTCGTCGTGCTTCGCTGCCCGTTCTTCCTGCTCGCTGGCGAATGCATCTCTGCTCTCGGCGACACGGGCGGCGAGTTGGTCCTCGCCATGCGCGATGCGGGTTTCTTGCTCCGCGATCTTGGCTTTGAGCTGTTCGAGTGCGCTTTCGGCTTCGTCTGCCCGTTGGTCGTAGTCCGCCTTTGTCTGCGCGAGGCGCTGCTGGAGGTCTGCGATCTCGTCTTTCAACGTCTTGATCGCGGACTCGGCAGCTTGCTGGTATGCCTCGTACATGTCCTTCGCCTGCCTGGCAGCACCGCCTCTTGGGGAGGGCGTGGGCCAGGATCCGATGGAGGGTAGAGCCTGCTCCGTGTAATCGACGACCTGACGGAGGTGGTCGGCTTGCTGCGGACTTGCAGTCCAGTTCGCCATGTAGCTGAACGCGGAAGCGAACGGGCTGTGGGCACCGTCGAGCATCGCGGGGCTGAAGAGCTCGTGGCTGGAGTTCTTGAACGAAAGGGCGTAGCTCAGGATTGCTCGAAGGCGCGCAGCATAGTCCGCGCTCGGCGGGCCGGCCTTGCCCTCACTGGCACGTAGCCCTTGATCAAGATCGTCGAGCGTGACCCAGATCGCGTGCCCCTCGAACGCCGCCTTATCCAACGCTTCGATCCCTCCCGCGTCTCGTGTCGACAAGAGACGGTACGCCTGCCGGACGACAAAATAGAGCCGCCGGCAGAGTCCGGACGAAGAGGCCGCCGGCGTGTCCGAGGCAGCAAGGAGGCAGCGCGAGCCCCGATGCGGTCCCGAACGTCAACCGACGAGACCAGCCACCTGCTCATCGACGCGAGTTGCCATCGGCTGGCAGGAGTCGACAGCCTCAGTTCGCATCCCCCCGACGGGGGTCACCCTCACTGGGCGGCGAGGCCGATAGCGGCGGCGATCTGACATCAATTGTTGACATCAACGGTGGCAGCCGAGGCCGGACGAGTGCGGACGGGTGCCGCCTCGGAGTCGGACCCGACGAACGTCAGCAGACGCTGCGACCTTCGCCGGAAGCGCCTTATAAACGAGGCAACAGCGTCTTCCAGGGCGGGCCGCTCGCGCGGTCGAACCTGGGCCGGGCCGATAGCCCGCCGGCGGCGCAAGATACGAGGAAGCCCCGGACCACCTCGGGAAGTCCGGGGCTTCGCTCCCACAGACTACAGGCGCATCATGATCCGATCGGCCGACTCTAGGATGTCGGCCAACACGGTTAAGAACGCCGACACTGTGACCAGGACGCAGATCATCTGCCCCCGGCCTCGACTAGTTATTCTGCGACCACCGCGAGCCTTCTTGCGCTTGTCGCCACGCTGCACTAGCTTCACATCCTCCCCTTGCTCTCTTCCGGGCGAGGCATGGAGTTGCGAGGCGCGTCCCGATGTCAGCGGGGCGCGCCTTCCATGTCTCTGGACCCTCAGCAAACATGAGGACGAGCGTCGTCGGAAGTCGACACGCCGGAAAAGGGGCAGGATCTAGCCACTGCTCCAATCGCCAGCCACGTTACACGACTACGGATTAAATATCCGTCTCTGTGTCGTACTATTTTTGCGTCGGGTAGCTGGTGCCGAACGAGTAGCCGGCACGCGCTCCAGTAGTCCGCATCCTGGCCTTCAGTTAGGGGCAACTCGCCTGCGGGTGGTGCCAGGGATATGCCGAGCAGCCAAGTGAGCAGCCAAACCGGCGAGCAAGAGCGGACGGTCGCGGACGCCGGCACCACGTCGAGCACGAGCACCAGGCGGTGGACCAGTGCCCCGGGACCGACTCGTAATGCGCAGATCATGGCAGGGTCTAACAGGGAGCCTTTTCCAAGCTGGTCATGCAGCTCAGGGACGGTGTTGGCGGGCCGAGGATCGATGAAGACGAGGCTCCAGGTAAGACAGCAGTCGACCAAGATCAGATGCCCCGACCGGGAGCCTCGCCTGTGCTGTCTTACCCGTCCACGATCTCGTTGTCCAGCCGGACCTTGAACCATCTCGCCGACCGCATCCGCAGCCGTCGCAAGCAGCATCGGTCCCGCTGGCGGCGCCTCGATCCGGGACGGCAGGCACTGCTCGTTCTCGCTCATCTGCGTAACGGCGATACCTACACCCGTCTGGCCGCCGGGTTCGCCGTCGGTGTGGCCACCGCCTGGCGCTACGTGCAGGAAGCGGTCGCGCTGCTCACGGCATCGGCCGACGACCTGGCCGCGGCGATGCAGCGGATCCGGCTGCTGGCGTACGCGATCCTGGACGGCACGCTGATCCCGATCGACCGCGTCGCCGACCAGAAGCCCTACTACTCCGGAAAGCACCAGCGACACGGGGTGAACGTGCAGGTCATCGCCGACGCGGCCGGCCGGCTCGTCTGGGCCTCGCCGGCACTGCCGGGCGCGGTCCACGACCTGACCGCAGCCCGCACCCACGGCATCATCGAAGCGCTGACCAGCGCGAACGTGATGACGTTCGCGGACAAGGGTTATCAAGGTGCCCGTGGCAGCGTCCGCACCCCATTCAAGCGGCACCGCTACCGGCCGAAGCTGTCACGCCGACAGAAAGCCGTGAACCGTGCGCACGCCAAGATCCGCGCCCGTGGTGAACGAGCCATCGCCACCTTGAAGACCTGGAAGATCCTGACCAAGCTGCGCTGCTGCCCACGTCGAGCCACCACGATCGTGCAGGCCATCCTGGTCCTGCACCGGGTCGAAGCCAACCGCTACGCAGGATGAAAAGAGCTCGATGAAAATGGCTCAATGTGAGACAGAGCCGAATGTGAGACAGAGCCGTTAGATCCACACTCCCGGCGGCTCCAGGCAGCCGTGCACGAGGTCGTAAGTGAGTCACGGAATGCGTCGATAGGGGTAGTTTGTTCCTGCTGCTGTCGGGTACGCACGCGGAATGCTGCGGGGTCTGATGCGTACAAAGTCGGTCGAACAGTCCATCGCCGAGGCCGATGAGCCGACGTACCGGATGAAGAGGAGCCTGAGCGCGCTGGACCTCACCGTGTTCGGCGTTGGGATCATCATTGGCACCGGCATCTTTGTGCTGACAGGGCAGCAGGCGGCCCGTAACGCCGGCCCGGCCGTCGTCCTGTCGTTCCTCATCGCCGGCGCGGTGTGCGCGCTCGTCGCGGTCTGCTACGCGGAGCTCGCCACTACTCTGCCGGTAGCCGGGGCAGCCTACACCTTTTCCTACGCCACGCTCGGCGAACTGATCGCCTGGATCATCGGCTGGGACCTGACGCTGGAGTTAGCGATCGTGACCAGCGTGGTGGCCCGAGGGTGGTCGGCGTACCTGCATGACCTGTTCAACCTGTCCGACACGGTGGCCGGCGACGCTGCCCGCCCCGATTGGGGCGCCATCTTCATCGTCGTCCTGCTCGGCATCATGGCCCTGTTCGGGACCAAACTGTCGGGCCGCGTATCCGCCGTGTTGGTCGCGGTCAAGGTCGCGGTGGTGTTGTTCGTTATCGCGCTGGGTGCCTTTTTCATCAAGGCGGCGAACTACACGCCGTTCGTCCCGCCCGCCCAGCCGGCGGAGAAGAAGGTTGGCGGCGATGCACCACTGCTGCAGGTCCTGCTCGGCGTGACCCCGCAGCATTTCGGCGTCTTCGGAATCCTCGCGGCGGCGTCGATCGTGTTCTTCGCCTACATCGGCTTCGACGTGGTCGCAACGACCGCCGAGGAAACCCGCAACCCGCAGCGCGACATGCCTCGCGGCATCCTCGCAGCACTGGCGATCTGCGGGGTGCTCTACATGGCGGTGTCGTTCGTTATCACCGGCATGGCGCACTACACCCGGCTCGACACGGGTGCCCCACTGGCCCGCGCGTTTGACGAGGTCGGCGTCATATGGGCGGCCAAGATCATCGATGTCGGGGCGCTGTCCGGGATCACCACAGTGATCCTGGTGCTGCTGGTCGGCCAGACCCGAGTGCTGTTCGCGATGTCGCGGGACGGATTGCTGCCGCGCGGCTTGGGCGCGGTGCATCCGCGGTTCGGTACGCCGTGGATCATCACGCTGGTGATGGCCGTGGCCGTGTCGGCGCTGGCCGGGGCCGTGCCGCTGTCCCAACTCACGAAGTTGGTGAACATTGGTACTCTGTTCGCGTTTGTAGTGGTGTGCCTCGGCGTGATCGTGCTTCGGCGCACCCGGCCCGACCTGCATCGCTCATTCCTGGCCCCCGGTGTGCCCTGGCTGCCAGCGCTCGCCATCCTGGCCTGCCTGTGGCTGATGCTGAACCTGCCGGTATGGGCCTGGGTGCGGTTCGTGGTCTGGATGGTGCTCGGTTTGGTCATCTACTTCGGATACGGACGGCGCCACAGCCGCCTTGGCAGGCGCATGCGGCAGTGAACCGGCACACCGACCGGGCGAACCGGCGCCGCCGTCGGCAAGCCCCTATTCCGTCCTTACTGACCGTCGAGTCCTGGCGCGACGCCGGCTGTCGGCCCGGCTGCGGCCGAACGCGTCGGCGCGCCCCCAGCGTCCTGGGATGTCGAGCAGTTCGATCCGGCCGATCGCGGCCGGTAGGGCGGGGTCGACCGCGAGGTGGTCCTCGTGGGGGTTGAGGCCGAGCATCGTACGGAGGAACAGCAGGGTCGCTCCGGCCGACCAGCCCTGCGGGCTGCAGGCGGTGGGGTACTCGACGGGGTACTTGGT
>NZ_JBVJGT010000104.1:0-10707 GCF_055587185.1 Micromonospora sp. NPDC048040
CCCCCCCCCCCCCCCCCCCCCCCCCCCCCCCCCCCCCCCCCCCCCCCCCCCCCCCCCCCCCCCCCCCCCCCCCCCCCCCCCCCCCCCCCGCTTCCGTGACCTGACCCGACCCTGACCTGAGGAGCGAGAGATGAGCGACCTGATCTGCACCGAGCGCCTGGTGATCCCGACCTTCAACGCCGAGTTCGCGCCCGAGGAGGACCACGGCCCGTGCGCGGGCACGGCGGTCGCCCGCGTGGTGATCGAGCACGACGGCGAGAAGTGCGGGGACGGCGGGCTGTGCCTGTTCGACCCGGAGGAGGGCCTGGAGCTGGACCCGTGGACGCAGGAGCGCCTGCTGTGCGCCGACCACCTGTACGAGCACGAGCGGGCGGTGGCCGAGCGGGGCGAGCTGGTGGGGGAGACGCTGACCCGCCTGTGACGACCGAGGAGAGCCGCTCGGGACCCCCCCGGGCGGCCTCGACCTGTTGGAGGGAAACCGATGGAGAGCAAGACGGTGCCGGACGTGCCGGCACTGCCGAGCGGCGGCCGTGCCGCCGAGGCCGCCGGGTAGGCCGGCGTGGTTCACGTGGAGAAGGTCGACGTGCCGGAGCGGCCGGGCAAGGGCGCGTGGGCGTCGGTGTGGCTGTCGTTCGGTGCCGGGATCGCGGCATCGCTGGCGGCGAACATCGCGCACGCCGGTGCCAGCGGCGGCGCGAAGGCGGTCGCCGGGTGGGCGCCGCTGGCGCTGCTGCTGTGCTCCGAGGTGATGACGAAGGTGCCGGCACCGCGGCAACGGTGGCTGCGGCGGGTGCAGGTGGTCGGCACGGTAATCGTCGCCGGGGTCGCCGCGCTGGCCAGCTACCGGCACATGCGGGGCCTGGCCTTGGAGTACGGCGAGGACCAGCTGACGGCGAGCACGCTGCCGCTGTCCGTCGACGGCCTGGTGGTCGTGGCGTCGATCGGGCTGGTGGTGTTGTCGCAGCAGCGGCGCGTGGCGATCGCGGCCGAGCGTGGCGCCGCCCTCGCGCCTGCCGTGCCGGCGCGGCCGGTGCCGCCGCCCCCGGCGCCGGTGCCGCAGCCCGAGCCGGTGCCGGTGCCGCCGGACGCCGTGCCGGTGCCGGTGCCGGTGCCGGAGCCCGTGCCGGTGCCGCCGGATCCGGAGCCGGAGCCCGTGCCGGAGCCGGAGCCCGTGCCGCAGTCGGCGCGGGTGCCGCTGCCGTCGCTGGACGTGGTGGTGCCGCCCGAGCCGTGGCCGGCCGGGCAGCCGGTGCCGCCGCCGGACCCGGAGCCGGACCCGGTGCCGCCGGACGGTGCCGACGAGAACGCGGCGGCGCGGAAGGAGTGGCGGGACTCGCTGGCGGCCGGCGAGCCGCTGACGGGCAAGGCGCTCAGCGACCGCTTCAAGCGGAGCGAGCGGTGGGGCCGGAACCGCATCGCGGAGGCGAAGGCGGAGCTCCAGGCAGAGCAGGAGGCCGGCGGCGACGTCGCCGGCGGAACCGACCAGCAGGACACCCGGGTGCCAGTCGGCGCCGGGGTCGAGTAGAGGAGGAGAGACAGATGGTGTCGATGGCGATGATCGCGGCCGCGCGGGCGGCCGAGTTCCCGGCGAGCCCGTACGCCTGGGTGCTGACCCGGGACCGGGACCACGAGCTGCACGGCACGTCGGGGTCGGAGGTGGGGACGACCGGTCCCCGGCAGGCGACCGACGAGATGGTGGAGCGGGCCCGGACCGAGGGCCGCCGGTTCCGGCTGCTCGACGAGGGCGACATCGACGAGGGCGCGATTGCGGACGGTAAGGACGTCGACGAGGCGGAGCGCGGCGTGGTGTACGAGGGGCTGATCTGGACCCAGGACGAGCCGGGCGGCGATCAGGACTTCGGGCCGCTGTACGACTTCGGCACGCCGAACTACGGCTGCGTCGAGATCCAGTACCGGGACGAGCGCGGCCAGTGGGTTTCGCTGTAGTGGCGCACTGTCCGGTCGCAGTGGTTGAATGTGACCGGCCCCGTCCCAGGGAGTCGTTCGGTACGCGGTCCCGGTCAGGTGAGCAGTCGGGGGACAGCGAGGTCTGACCGGGGCCGTACCGGCGAAGACGCGAAGAGAGCCCGGCATCCATGCTCAGTGGGTGCCGGGCTCTTTGCATGCGCGCGATTGTCGGGGTGTGGGGGTACGGTGTCCGGAACGCGACAGTCACGCGATGGTAACTCCTACGTACCTGTACGTAGCACGGTGCCATGCTGCACTGCTAGCTTATAGGCCGGTCGAGTTCAGGCCGGGGGTTGTTGGGGGTCAGGCATGCGGTGCTACGGGTACGACGAGACAGGCAGGGAGATCATCGACGCCGAGGCGACGGTGATCCGAGACGTCGTGAAGCGGGTCCTCGACGGGGACAGTATGCGATCGGTCGTCGCCGATCTACGGGCGCGGGGAGTAACCACGTCCGCCGGCCGGCCGTGGACGCAGCAGTCGCTGTCGCGGCTGCTGCGCAACCCGCGGCTGGCGGGCCTGCGGACGTATCACGGCGAGGTGGTCGGCCCGGGCCAGTGGGCGCCGATCATCGACCGGGCGACGCACAAGGCGCTGCTGGCGCTGCTGGACGCCCCGGAGCGGAAGCAGCCCCACGCGACGAACGTGCGGAAGTACCTGCTGTCCGGCGGGTTCCTGGTGTGCGGGTACCCGCTGCCCGACGAGAGCGGGACCGGCACGCACATCGACGGGAAGCCGCTCTACACGCAGCCGAGCAACAGCGGCAAGCGCGGGTACGTGTGCCGGGCCGGCAGCCCCAGCTACGGGTGCGGGCGCATCCGGATCGCGGCGGAGAGCCTGGAGGAGGAGGTCGCCGCCCGGGCCCTGGCGCGGCTGGCGTCGCCGAAGGTGCGGGCGCGGCTGGAGCGCGCGATCGGCTCGGCGAAGGACGGCGGCGAGACGATGCAGCGGGTGCTCCAGGCGATCGAGGACCGGCTGGCCGAGGCGGGGCAGGCGTACGCCCGGCGGGAGATCAGCCTGGTGACGCTGACGGCGATCGAGGCCGAGGCGAAGCGCGAGCAGAAGCAGGTGCGCGAGCGCCTGGCCCAGGCGGAGCGGTTGCAGTCGCTGCCGGCGACGACGCCGGAGGGCCTGGCCGAGTGGTGGGTCGACGCGCCGCTGGAGCGGCGCCGCGAGCTGCTGGCTCTCGTCCTGGACCGGATCATCGTGAAGCCGGCGACCCGGGCGGGCGCGGCGCAGCTCGACACCGACCGGCTGGAGTTCGTCTGGAAGTAGCCGGTGTGTGACACTGCTCCTCATTGGACATCGGCGGCGGGCCGGCAGATGTAACCACGATTCGGGATTCGCGTGGGAGAAATCTTTCATCGCGGATAGTTGATCTGTTCCTCAGCGTGCCGCCGTGCCTATGATCCAGCCCATTGGTCTTTCCAGAGGCGCAGCGTAGCCACCCTGCGGTGTGGGGCCGCAGTGGGATGGCGTGTGCGCATCGAGACGGATGCGGGGAGCTGAGCGGGTTGCATCGCAAGCGCACGATCGAGGTCCAGGAGTTGGCGGGGCGGATCGAGGCCGAGCTGGCCTCGGGGCGGGTGGACGGCGCGGACGTCAGCGATGAGCAGGCAGAGAAGATCGCGGAGGTGCTGCGTCCCGCGCCGCCGGCCGACCTGGCGCAGCTGGCCCGCCGGGCAGCGCGCAGCGTGCGCCGTACCGCGGTCTACGTGGCGGCCGGCCCCCTGGTCCCGACGTTCGCCGCCGCCGTGGCGGCTGCCGGTGCGGTCGCGTGACGCGCTCCACGGTCCGGCGTACATAGATTATTGGCGGCAAGATCGACTTTCGACTACAATGAATGTGTACGTCTTGGTACCCGTTCACTGTGGAGGAAGCGATGACTGCGACTGCGACCGCGAAGCGCACCGCGAAGAAGGGGCCGGTGGTCAGAACCATCCCGGTCGCCAAGATCGAGGCGGACCCGGACCAGCCGCGCAAGCAGTTCACCGAGGAGGAGCTGGCCGAGCTGGCGGCGTCGATGCAGAGCATCGGCCAGCTCCAGCCGGTCGCCGTGCGCAAGACGGCGAAGGCGGGCCAGTACCGCCTGGTCGTCGGCGAGCGGCGCTGGCGGGCCGCCCAGCAGGGCGGCATCGAGGAGCTGCACGCGCTGATCTGGGAGATGGACGACGAGACGGCGTTCATCGCGCAGGTGGCGGAGAACGTCAACCGGCAGGACATGACGCCGATGGAGGAGGCCGCCGCCTACCAGCGCCTCGCGGCGGCCGGCTGGGAGACGGAGCGGATCGCCGAGCTGTTCGGCAAGAGCCAGCCGTACATCGGGTGGCGGATCGACCTGCTCGGGCTGATCGACGACGCGAAGGCGCTCGTCGCCAAGGGGCAGCTGCAGGTGGGCGTCGCCTGGTACGTGTGCCGGCTGTCCGCCGACCAGCAGCGGCGGTTCCTGGTGAAGTGGGCGCGGGGAGAGTTCAGGTCGGCGCGGGACGCCGAGGAGTTCGCGAAGGCGTGCAAGTTGGCTGAGGAGCAGGCCGGGTTCTTCCAGATCGACGAGGAAGAGCACAGCGAGGAGAAGCAGGCGGAGGTCGTCGCCAAGCGCAAGAAGGTGACGAGCAAGATCGACCGCCTGGCGGCGGCCGGCGAGATCCTGGCCGAGTTGGCGGCGATGGACGCGGAGGAGCTGGCGAAGGTCCTCGCCGGCGCCGACGGCGGCGTGGCGGCGTACCGGCAGCGGGTCGACCACCTGCGGACGGCGGCGGGGAAGGTGTCGGCGAAGCTGCGCAAGGCGCAGGCCCTGGCGGCGTCGGTGACGGTGGAGCTGGACCCGGAGGCCGTGGTGGAGGTGCCGGCCGAGCTGGTCGACGTGACGCCGGTGCCGACGGTGCCGGTCAACGACGGGTCGATCAAGGTGGACCCGGACTGCGACTGGCCGGGCCACGCCGACGCGGTGGAGGAGTACGGCTTCTGCTCGGTGTGCCAGCACTGAGGACGGTGACAGTGGACGCCCCGCGGGCTGACCCGCGGGGCGCCTGCGTGCCGGCGATCCCTGTGCGGGTGCAGTGGGAGTGCGTATGCTCCGGGCGTGGGCGCCATCGGGCCGATCAAGCTGCCGCCGTGCGGCGTCTGCCGGCGTGCCCAGGTGAGGGCCCGGCGGGGCGACCGCGACCCGGTGGTGCTGTGCCTGGCGTGCGACGGCGGGCCGCTGGTGGACAAGGCCCGCGCGGCGCTCTCCGACGACCAGCGGCGGGCTCTGAACCTGTGAGGCGGCCCCGTCGTGCCCGCGAGCTGTACGGCCGCAGTTTGACCGTGCGTGCTCTGTTGGATACAATGTTTATGTACAACCCCCGGCTGTTGGAGGCGATCGGTGCGGAGCGAGTGGTCACGGTCCTGTGGGCGTGGCCGCTGCCGTCCGGGTCGGCCCGCCTGCGGCAGGCGATGCGACGAGCGCAGGCCGAGCTGTACCGGCAGGCGCGAATGATGAACGCGGTCCCGCTCGGGCCGGCGACCTTCCGGGTCGCCCGACGCGCGGTGTTCGACACTCACGCCGGCCCGGCGCTCGTCGCGGAAGTCAGGGCAGCCCAGCTGCCGAAACCGAACGGAGAGGGGACCACTGTGTCCGCAAGCTGTACGGCCGCAATGGAAGACTGCGGCCAGCGCTGCACGAGGGGTGAGGCGCGATGAGCCTGACCGCGCAGCAGGAAGAGCAGGCCCGCCAGGTGAAGGCGGCCCTGCCGGGCTACCTGGCGGTGCGGGAGACGGCGGCCGCTGTGCTCCTCGCGGCCGGGAAGGACATTGGGCTGCGGCTCGACGAGCGCGACGCCCGGGACCTGGCCGAGGCCGTGGTCGACGCGATCCACAAGGGCGCGGAGGTGCGCGGGATCTCGTTCGCCTGCGACATCGCCGACCAGGAGATGGCCGCCCACGAGCGGTACCTGCTGCGCCCCGCGCGGGAGAAGGCCAAGAGCGGCGACCCGCTGGCCCGCGCGGTCCTGCGCGACCTGGAGCAGCACGTCGAGGGCACGAAGAGGCTGCGTGACGAGCTGGTCGAGCGGCTGGCCCGGGTCGGCGGGCAGTGGCTCGCCGAGCGGCAGCGGATCGTCGCGGTGGTGCCGATGCCGACCCCGGACAAGGGGCAGCACCGGGTCAAGGCGGCGTAGTGGCCGACGAGCCGCAGACGGCGCGGGACCGGGCACTGGCCCGGGCCCGCACCACCCGGCGCGAGACGGGGGCCGAGCTGCCGCCGCGCCGGGGCCGGCCGATGGTGACCCGGCCGCCGGCGGACGCCCCGCCGGTCGACGACCGGGTGGCGACCCTGGCCACGGCGTACATCGTCGAGGGCTACAGCGCCGACGAGGTGGCCGAACGGCTCGGGGTCGACCGCGGATGGTGCCGGGGGATCGCCGCCCGGCTGCGAGGGAGGAGGTAGCCGATGCCCGACCAGGTGGCGGCCGCCGAGGAGATCGTGGAGTGCGAGGACTGCGGACGTCCGCTGCGGACGCCCCGGGCCCGTGCCGAACGGCTCGGACCGAAGTGCCGCCGCAAGCGGCTACTAGCGATGGGAGCAGCAGCGTGACGGCGATCGTGCGGATCGGGGACGGCGTGTACACGCCGATGGTGGAGGCGAGGGCGGTCCTGCCGCTGCCGCCGCTGCCGGACGCGCAGGCCGTCGACGTCGCCCACGGCGACGGGATCCACGAGCTGGAGCTGCTGACCGTGCGGGGTCCGGCCTCGGTCGTCGCGTCCGCCGTGGACGCGCTGGGCGCCTACCTGGACGAGCTGGTCCCGACGATCGGGAAGCTCTACCACGACCACGAAGGGCCTCAACATGGAGGTTGAGTTGCAGCTGTTCACGAACCGCTACCAGCGGTTCAGGCCCGACCAGGGCGCGCCGGTCCGGACGACGGTCGGCAAGCCCCGGTTCCCGTTGCCGTACGACTTGGCCGGGTTCGCCCGGCTCCTCGCGCCGACGTACGGGATGTTGAAGATGCAGCAGGGGCCGTACCGGCACATCTACCTGGAGCGGCTGGAGGCCGCCGGGGTGGATCTGATCTCAGAGCAGCTGGCGGAGATCGCGGACGCGGCGGGAAGTGAGCGCCTGGTCCTGCTGTGCTTCTGCGACCTGAACGTGCCGCCGCCGGACAACTGGTGCCACCGGCGCATGTTCGCCGCGTGGTGGGAAGACCAGACCGGACACGAAGTACGCGAGCTGGACCGGCGGCGCGAAACGCCGGCAGCGACCTTGTTCTGACGACAAAGGAGTTCACGTGGAACTGACTCTTGAACGACCGGAGGCGGGCGTGCCGCTCGACCTCGACCCGACACTCCAGCCCGGCGAGCCCGGGTACTTCTCGGGGGAGTGGCTGGAGTACCCGTACGACGGCGGCCGCCGGTTCGAGTCGGCGTACGCGGGCACGCTGGTCCGCCGGTGGAACGGCTGGGCGGTGTGGTCCTGCACCCGCGAGGTGGCCGAGGCGATCGTCACCGACCAGGAGATGTCCCGGCGGCACAACCGGGTGCTGCTGGCGGCCAACGGGCTGGCCGGCGAGAAGCTGGAGCGGTACCTGGACCAGGACGTCGTGCCGGTGCGTTGGGACGGCGACGTGATCGTGGTCGACCGCAGGGCGCTCGACGAGGAGGAGCTGCGCATCGAGCCGGACGAGCACGGCCGGTACGTTGTGATGGGCGGCAACTGGATGTGGGAAGAGGTGCCGGTCGACGGCGCCGACACGGTGCACGGGGTCGCTGAGCGACCGTAGCCGTACAGCTGGGGGCCGGTCCGCTGGGCCGGCCCCCTTCGCGTGGGCAAGATCAACGGTGTTCCCGGTGGGCACACGGCGGGGAACAGAGGGCTACAAGCGGCCACAACGGGGCACGAGTAGACACAAGCTGAGCAGGGCCGATACGATCGGTGCAGGTCAGAGACTCGGAGCCGTGGGGTTCAAGTCCCCCCTCGGACACTCCCGCGTAGCATTCGTGCGACGTTTTGCGGACCGGTGGTTGAGCAGCTTCAACCACCCTCGTTCACTCTCTGTATGCCCATGGCGGCCCCGCTTACGGGGTGGTGGGCGGTGTGAGTAACCAGGCTGTCTCCGCCGTCATCCCGGCTGTGGTTCTGCCAGGTCAGCTGAGCGCTGGCCGCGGGAAATCCTCGGGGGGCCCACTCAAGCGACCGCCCTTGCCGCTGGCGAGGCTCGTCGCCCGTCGCGCTGTGAGCACCGTCTACGGCCTGGTCACCCTCGACTCCCGCGGACGCGTCGCCGACCGGACCGCGATGAAGGCCCTCGGCTGGGCTCCCGGCCGTCGACTCGACATCCGGGAACATCGCGGGCTGATCATCGTGGCCGCCGATCAGCAGGGCGTGTTCGCCGTGACCAAGGAAGGGTACCTGCGGCTGCCGGCCGTAGTCCGGCACTGGTGTCGGCTCGCCGCCGGCGACCGGGTGTTCCTTGCGGCCGAGCCGGACGCCTCCCGGCTCGTGGTGCACCCCCCGGCCGCGCTGGATGCGATGATCGCCGAGGCCCACGCGGCGGCCCTTGGCGGTGATCGCGCATGAGCGACACCCCGGCGGGGCGAGCGGAGTTGGATGCCGCCCGGTTGTTGCTGGCGCGGATGGGTATCTCGCCGGCTGACCTTGTTCAGGCGGCGTCCGAGCGGCCACCGGCGCCGACGTTCGCCGAGTACGTTCCGGTCGTGTCAGCGGCGGTCACTGCGGGTACGAGGCGGGCGTATGGCTCGTACTGGAATCGGGTCCTGGAACACTGGGGACAGCGACGACTGGATGAGCCGACACCGTCGGAGATCGAGCAGTTGGCGGAGTACGTCAAGACGCACGTGGTGGCCCGGCGTAACGCCCGTGGCGGGCGCAGTGCGGCGGAGCATCTGATCGCGGCTTTGCGGTGCCTGTATAAGCGGGCGGTCGCCGACGGGTTCATCGCGGCGGCGGACAATCCCGCGCTGAAGGTGGCCAAGCCGCGGCGGCTGCCGAGCACCCGACGGGCAGTGGCGGACACCCGGCTGGCGGAAATCAACGCCGTGGCCGCCAGCACCGGCGATGACCCGGCGTTGGACAGTCTCTTGCTGCGCCTGCATACCGAGACAGCGTGCCGCCGGGGCGGGGCGCTGGCACTGCGGCCGGTCGACCTCGACTCGGACCAGTGCCTGATCCTGCTGCGTGAGAAGGGAGACACCGTGCGGTGGCAGCCGGTGTCACCGACACTGATGAGACACCTGCAGCGGCATGCCGAAGAGCGGCACGCCACGGGAACGGGCCAACTGCTGCGGTACCGGAACGGACAGCCAATCACGTACCGACGCTATGACCACCTGTGGGTTCGCATCGGTGAGCACCTGCCGTGGGTGTACGTGCAGCAGATCAGCACGCACTGGCTGCGGCACACGACGCTGACGTGGGTGGAGCGGAACTTCGGCTACGCCGTGGCCCGGGCCTACGCCGGGCATCCGACAGCGGTGGCGACGTAGGCACGACCACGACCTACGTCCGGGCGAGCCTCCAAGAGGTCGCGGCGGCGCTCGCAGCCCTCACCAGCGAGCCCCATCCCCTGGCGTAGCTACCGCAGAAGCGGGGTGGGTCCGGTCGACATGTCCAGGCCCACCCTGGCTGGTGACGCGGATCGTTGGATGCCGCTGCCTCGCGGACAGGGGTCTGCGGCATGGAGGGTAGGAGGTGCTCCTGAGCCTGGATGATCCTTGCCGCGCAGCTGATCGAAAATACTTTGGTATTTGTCGCTGGTTCGTTACTAACAACTCCTAACTCTTTGAGCGTTGGAGTCTGCGCCAGCAGATGATGGCGCAGGCGAGGGTGAGGAAGGCTTCGTGGATGTCGTCGCGGATCTCCCAGCGGATGCGGAGGCGGCGGAACCAGTGCAGCAGGGCGATGGTCTGTTCGACGACCCATCGTCGGGTGCCGAGTCCTGACCCGTGGTCGGTGCCGCGGCGGGCGATGACCGGGGTGATGCCCTTGGCCCGCAGGTCGCGGCGGTAGCAGTCGTAGTCGTAGCCGCGGTCGGCGTAGATCCGCTCTGGTCGTTGCCGCGGCCGGCCCCGGATGCCCTTGATCCGGGGGACCTTGTCGACCAGAGGCATGAGCTGGGTGACGTCGTGGCGGTTGCCGCCGGTCAGGCTCGCGGCGAGGGGGATGCCGCCCGCGTCGGTGATGACGTGGTGTTTCGAGCCTGGCTTGCGGCGGTCGACCGGGCTCGGACCGGTTTTGGGCCACCTTTGAGCGCCCGGATGTGGGAACCGTCGATCACCGCCCGGGACATGTCGAGTTGCCCGGTGGCACGGAGTTTGCCGAGCAGGACCGCGTGCAGTTGTTGCCATACGCCGGCGTCGTTCCAGTCCCGCAACCTGCGCCAACAGGTCATCCCTGACCCGAATCCGAGCTCTTGGGGCAGGTACTCCCAGGGGATCGCGGTGTAGAGCACGAACAGGATCCCGCACAGCACCTTGCGGTCATCGAGAGGCCTGCGGCCGGGGTAGCGGTATCGGCGAGGCGGACGGGGCGGCAGCAGCGGTTCGACCTCGGCCCACAACTCGTCCGAGACGATCCACGGCGGCTGCTCACCCCTTCTCACGTTCAGACAGAACGATCCTCACGTCCAACCGGATACGCCCAACATCATTTATAGGTCCTAACAAAGTCGTACGACGTGTCGGTACGTGATGATGCAGGTGGCCAGGCCGAGGAAGGCTTCGTGGATGTCGTCGCGGCGTTCCCAC
>NZ_JBVJGT010000105.1:0-10604 GCF_055587185.1 Micromonospora sp. NPDC048040
GACCACACAATGTCCAGCGGGGCGACCATCTTCGCGAGAGTCAGTTTCCCGTCCCGCCAGCGGAACGCCGACCGGGTGTACTCGGCGCTGGCCCGCGACTTCCTCTTCGACTTGAAATGGGGGTATCGGGCGCGTTTGGCGAAGAACGCCGTGTAGGCGGCGTGCAGATGCCGCAACGCTTGCTGCAGCGGAACACTGGACACCTCATTGAGGAACGCCAGATCCTCAACGCGTTTCCATTCGGTCAGGGCCGCCGACGATTCCACGTAACTGATCGAGCGGCGTTCCGTAGCGTATGCGCGGGTCCGCATCTCGAGGGCTTTGTTGTAGACCAGGCGCACGCACCCAAAGGTGCGGCGGAGTTGTTCAGCCTGCTCGGCGGTGGGATAGAAGCGGTACTTGTACGCCCGCCTCACCACCCCGCCCACATTTCACATTCTAACGGTCCATTGTGGTGCACGATCGCTGAGGGGAGGGAGCGGCGTTTCCTCCTGGCCCTGAACGGCCGGGCTTCCACGCCGCGACTCTGATGACCTCAACCGAACCCATCGCCATCGTCGGCATGGCCTGCAGGTTCGCCGGAGACGTCAGTTCGCCCGACGAGTTCTGGGCGTTGTTGCGCGACGGCAGGGACACCGTCGGGGAACTCCCCGACGACCGCTGGAGCTGGTACGCCAGCCAGGGCCCGGAGCACGCCGCAGCGTTGGCGACGGCGACCACGCGGGGATCCTTCCTGGCCGACGTCTCCGGCTTCGACGCCGACTTCTTCGAGATCACACCGCGGGAAGCGGCGCTGATGGATCCGCAGCAACGCATCGTGCTGGAACTGGCGTGGGAGGCCCTGGAGCACGCGGGCATCCCGCCGAAGGGGCTCGCCGGCACCGACGCCGGCGTGTTCATGGGCGTCGGCACGGACGACTACGGGCGGCGGCTGCTGGAGGACCTCCCCCGCATCGAGGCGTGGACCGGGATCGGAGGGGCCTACTGCGCCGTCGCCAACCGGGTGTCGTACGCGCTGGACCTGCACGGTCCCAGCATGACCGTGGACACCGCGTGCTCCTCGTCCCTGGTCGCCATCCACCTGGCGGCACAGGCCCTGCGGGCAGGGGAATGCGACGTCGCCCTGGCCGGCGGGGTGCTGGTGATGGCGGCGCCCGGCCTGACCCTGGTCCTGGACGCCGCCGGCGCCACCTCCCCGGACGGGCGCTGCAAGTCCTTCGACGCGGACGCGGACGGTTACGGCCGTGGCGAGGGCGGTGGCGTCGTGGTGCTCAAGCGGCTCGCCGACGCCCGCCGGGACAACGACCGGATCCTGGCCGTCGTCCGGGGCAGCGCGGTCCAGCAGGACGGCCGGACCAACGGCATCATGGCGCCGAACGGGCACGCACAGGAGCAGTTGATGCGTCGCGCCTGCCGGGACGCCGGCATAGATCCGCGGACGGTCCAGTACGTCGAGGCGCACGGCACAGGAACACCGGTGGGCGACCCCCTGGAGGCGGGTGCGCTGGCGTCGGTGTTCGGGGCCGGCAGGCCGCCGGACCGCCCGCTGCTGATCGGCTCGGTCAAGCCGAACATCGGTCACCTGGAGGCGGGTGCCGGCGTCGCCGGCGTCATCAAGACGGTACTCGCCCTCCGGCACGGCGAGCTGCCACCGAGTCTTCACCTCCACCGCCCCAACCCCGCCGTCGCCTGGGAGACCTCGGGACTCCGGGTGGTGACGGAGCCGACGCCGTGGCCGCAGGCGGACACGCCGCGGCGCGCAGCGGTCTCCGGGTACGGCTACGGCGGCACCATCGCCCACCTCATCATCGACGGAGCCGATACGCCGGTCCGCCGCGACGGCGACGGCGAGTCACCCCGTCCCCTCCTCCACCCGTTGTCGGGGGCCAGCCCTGCTGCCCTCCGGCAGAACGCCGACCGGCTCGCCAGGCGACTCACGGATGACCCGGCCCTGACCGCCACGGACGTCGGCCACACCCTCGCGCTCGGACGCAGCCATCTCACCCATCGCGCCGCCGTGGTCGCCACCGACCGGACCGGCCTGGTCGAGGCACTGCGGGAGTACGCGTCCACCGGCCGGGGCTGCGTGACCGGCGCGGCACCGGCCGGCGGTGACCGTGGCGTCGTCTGGGTGTTCTCGGGACACGGCTCACAGTGGACCGGCATGGCCCGCGACCTGATCGACGACGCCCCGTTCGCCGACGTGCTCGACCAACTCGACCCGGTGTTCAGGGCGGAGCTGGGTCTCTCGCCACGGTCCGTTCTCCTCGACGACCGTCCGCAACCGGTGGACGTGATCCAGCCAATGATCTTCGCCGTCCAGGTCGCGCTGGCGGCGACGTGGCGGGCGATGGGACTGCGTCCCGCCGCCGTCATAGGTCACTCCGTGGGGGAGATCGCCGCCGCGGTCACCGCCGGAATGCTCACCCTGGAGCAGGGCGCGCGCCTGGTCTGCCGCCGCTCGCTGCTCCTGCGGGAGGTCGCCGGGGCCGGCGCCATGGTCATGGTGAACGTCGGATTCGACGAGGCGGTACGCCGGCTGGGCGAACGGGACGACGTGGTCGTCGCGATCGCCGCGTCCCCCGAATGGTCGGTGCTGTCCGGTGACGTCGCGGGCATCGCCGACGTCGCGCAGCGGTGGCTCGCAGACGGGGTGACGGTCCGGCCGATCCAGTCGGATGTGGCGTTCCACAGTCCGCACATGGATCCGCTCCTGGACCCGCTGGAGGCCGCCGCCACCGACCTTCCACCTGCGGCGCCACTGATCCCGACCTACACGACGGCCCTCTCCGACCCCCGCTCGACCGCCGCGCGGGACGGCGCCTACTGGGCGGCGAACCTGCGCGGCTCGGTGCGCTTCGCGCAGGCCGTCGCCGCCGCAGCCGAGGACGGTCACCGGCTCTTCCTGGAGATCTCCGCGCACCCCGTCGTCGCACACTCGATCAGCGAAGCCCTGGACAGCCTCGGGATCGACGACGGCCGGGTGGCGTACTCGCTGCGCCGGGGCCGGCCGGCACATGAGGCCCTGCTGACGAGCCTGGGCGAGCTGTACTGCCACGGCGCGGCCGTTGACTGGTCAGCCCTGTGGTCCGTTGGTGACCTCGCCGACCTGCCGACCCAGGCGTGGCAGCGCAGGCGGCACTGGGCACCGGAGCCGGCACCGACGCCCGGGGTGACGAGGCGGCACGACCCGCGCAGCCACACGCTGCTCGGTGGGCGCACGGTGGTGCGTGGGGCCGAGAGGACCGAGTTCTGGTCAACCCGCCTCGACCACGGCTCCCGTCCGTACCCGGGGGACCATCCCGTACGGGACGTGGAGATCGTCCCCGCCGCGGTGCTGCTCAACACCTTCTTCTCCGCCGCAACGGATCGGGGCTGGGTCGACCTGGCAGACCTCGCCCTCCGGGTACCGGTCAGCGTGACCCGGCCGCGGGAGGTCCAGGTGGTCCGTCAGGGCGAAACGCTCCGCCTCAGCTCGCGGATCCTCGCTGACGGCGCCGACGACGAGGACGAGGGCTGGGTTACGCACACCGCAGCCACCATCGACACACACCTGGACCTACCCGCCGGTGACAGCCACCCCACCACGGTGGTCGAGGCGTTGCCGGACGACTTCGTCGTCGACCGGCTGGCTTCGCTCGGTGTCGCCGCCATGGGTTTCCGCTGGGTCGTCCGTCGCATCGGCCGAACCGTGGACGGCATGGTCGCGGACGTCGATGTCGAGAACGGTGAGGGGGCGCCGCGCGGGTGGGCGCCGATGCTCGACGCTGCGCTGTCGATCGCGTCGGTGGTCTTTCCCGGGCCGGCCATCCTCCGGATGCCCGCGCACATCCACCGGGTCACGCTCTCGCCGGCGGCGGTCGCCCAGGCGCGGATCGTCGTGCGCACAGCGGCCGACGACGTCGTCGAGGTGGAGATCGTCAACTCGTACGGCGAGACGGTCGGCCGGCTGACCGGCCTGCGGTACGGGGTGCTCGACCTCGATGTGCACCAGGGCGACACCCCGAAGGGTCTGGTGCACCAGACCATCTGGCGGTCCGCACCCCGGCTGGTCGGGCACCGCCCGGGGGCGGTGGTCCTGGTCGGCCCGGGCACATCGCTGAGCGACGGACTGGCCGCACGCCTGAAGGACACGGGCATACCGTGGCGGCACATCTCCGACCCGGACCACCTCGCCGGCACGGACCTGACCGACGGTACGGCGGTCCTCGTCGTGCCCGCCCGCACGCGCCCCGACGACGTGGCCGGGTCGGTCGACGAGAACACCTGGCTGCTCACCCGGACCGCACAGCGGCTGGCGGGGGCCGGGTCGGCACGGCCCGCACGCCTCTGGTGCCTGACCCAGGGCGTGGCCGGCTGCACGGACAGCGGGGCTCTCGGCCACGCTGCTCTCTGGGGTCTGGGCAGGATCGTCGGTGGCGAGCATCCGGAGCTCTGGGGCGGTGTCGTCGACGTCGGCGCGTCGCCGGGTGACCTGTCGACGCTCGTGGAGATCATCGGGGACAGCCACGGCGAAGACGTCATCGTCATCCGGGACGGGATCGTCTCGGTGCCACGCCTGCGTGCCGGTGAGGGCGCCGCCGACGCCTCACCGGCGATCTGCCGGCCGGACGGCACGTACCTGGTCACCGGCGGGCTGGGGACCCTCGGCCTGCAGGTGGCGTCCTGGCTGGCGACGCGTGGCGCGCGCCGCATCGTGCTGGCCGGTCGCCGTGGTCTGCCCCGGCGTGACGCGTGGGACGACCTGACCGACCCCGGGCAGCGGGCAGCGGTCGAGACCATTCGGGCACTCGAGCGTTCCGGTGTCACGGTCGCCGTGGTGCCGGTCGACATCGCCGACCGGCACGCCGCCGCGCGACTGCTGCGGCCGGCCGCGCTCGGGCTGCCTCCCGTCCGCGGCGTCGTGCACGCCGCAGGGGTGATCGACAACCGCACGGTCGGCGCACTCGACGAGGCGTCACTGCGTCACGTGCTACGGCCGAAGGTCGCGGGGGCGCTGGCCCTGCATGACATCTTCCCGCCCGGCAGCGTGGACTTCTTCGTGCTCTTCTCCTCGGCGGGTCAACTCCTCGGCCTGCCCGGGCAGGCCAGCTACGCCGCGGGCAACGCCTTCCTCGACGGTCTCGCGCGACACCGGCGCGCAGCGGGCGACAGCGGAACGCGAAGCATCGCCTGGACGTCCTGGCGCGGGCTCGGCATGTCCACCTCCTCGGAGGTGATCGACGCCGAACTGGCCGCCCGGGGCACCGCGGACATCAGTGCGGCCGAGGCGTTCGCCTCCTGGGAACTCGTGGAGCGGTACGGCCTCGGCGAGGCGGCCGTGTTCCGCGTTCTGCCGGGCTCCCCGGCCGGGCGGCGCCCACCCCTGCTCGACGAGCTGACGACCGTCTCCTCCGCCGGAGAGGCGGCCGATCCGACGGCTCCATCGTGGACCGGCCTGGACGACGGCGCGCTGCACGCGCACCTGTCCCTGCGGATCAGCGAACAGGTCGCCGACGAGACCCGGCTGCCGGTCCTCGACGTCGACCCTCACCGCCCCCTGTCGGAGATGGGCTTGGACTCGGTGATGACCACACGGATCCGGTACGCGCTGGAACGGGAGTTCCGGCTCGCGCTGCCCGCGACCCTGCTCTGGGACCAACCCACCGTGGACGCCATCGCCACGTACCTGGCCGCCCGGCTGGGGCCGACGGCCGCCCCTACGGAAGGAGTCAAGCCGTGATCGACGAGGGCACCGTACCCTGGCCGGAGGATCTCGCCTACGCGTACCGGACGGCCGACTGCTGGCGGGGCCGCCCACTCGGGGCGTATCTGTGGGACTGGGCGGACGCGTGGGGCGACCACGTGGCCGTGGTCGACGGCGACCGGCGGCTGACGTACCGGGAACTCGCTGTGCTGAGCGACGGCCTGGCCGAGCAGCTGATCGAGCACGGGCTCCGCCGCGGCGACAGCGTCCTGGTGCAGCTGCCGAACTGCTGGGAGTTCGTCGTCGTCACCCTCGCCTGCTTCCGAGCGGGGGTGGTGCCCGTGATGATGCTCCCGCAGCACCGAGCGCACGAGCTCACCGCGATCGCCGGACACGTCGAGGCTCGGGCACTGGTCGTACCGGACACCTGGCGCGGCTACGACCACCAGTCCCTGGCACACCAGGTGGCAGCCGGCCTGCCGGACGGCGCGGCCGTCCTCGTGGTCGGCGCCGACGTCCGACCGCACAGCGTCGACGTACGGTCCCTCATGCGCTGCGGCGGTGACGTCGAGGCGCGGCGCCGGCGGCTGGACGGCCTGGCCCCGTCCGCGGCCGACGTGGCGCTCTTCCTGCTCTCCGGTGGCACCACCGCAGTACCGAAAGTCATCGCCCGCACGCACGACGACTACGAGTACAACATCCGGCGGTGCGCCGATGTCTGCCGGTTCAGCCGCCAGACGGTGTACCTGGCGGTGCTGCCGGTCGGGCACAACTTCCCGTTGGCGAACCCCGGAGTGCTGGGGACCCTGCACCGCGGCGGGCGGGTCGTCATGCTGCCGTCGCCCCGCCCCGAGCAGGCGTTCGCCGCCATCGAGGCGGAAGGGGTCACCGCGACGTCGGTGGTGCCGGCGGTGGCGATCAGATGGATGGAGGCCGTGGACGGCAGCGGTCGTGACCTGTCCAGCCTGCGGCACATCCACGTCGGCGGGTCGATGCTCTCGCCGGAGGTCGCCGGCGCCATCGGCCCGGCCCTCGGCTGCGAGCTGCAACAGGTCTACGGGATGGCGGAGGGTCTGGTCTGCTACACCCCGGTCGACGCGCCCCGCTCCGTCGCGAACACGACGCAGGGGCGCCCGCTCAGCCCGTTCGACGAGTTGCTCGTGGTCCACCCCCTGACGGGCCGGCCCGTGCCGCCCGGTGCGGTTGGGGAGCTGCTCGTCCGAGGCCCGTACACCCCGCGCGGCTACTACCGGGCGCCCGAGCAGAACGCCGTCTCCTACACGCCCGACGGCTGGTACCGCACCGGTGACCTCGTGCGCATCACCCCGCGAGGCAACCTTGTGGTCTGTGGCCGGGTGAAGGACGTGATCAACCGGGCAGGTGAGAAGATCTCCGCCGCCGAGATCGAGACGCTGGCGCAGGACATCCCGGACGTCGCCGAGGCTGCGGCCGTGTCGGTGCCCGACGCCGTCGTCGGGGAACGGGTCTGCCTCGTCGTCCGCCTGCATCCGGGACGTGAGCTGACCCTGGACCGGGTGGCCGCGGCGCTGACGGAGCGGGGGCTCGCGACGTTCAAGGTGCCGGAGCGTCTGGTCGTCCTGGACGACCTGCCGCACACCCCGCTCGGGAAACCGGACAAGAAGGCGCTGCGGCTGCTCCTGACGCGGGCTGCGTAGGGCCGGAGCCTCGCGCGGCCTGCCGTGGGCCCGCCGGTCGCACCCTGGTCCCGCCGCCCCCGGCCGCGGCGGCGAGACGGCCGCACAAATTTCTGGCCGCAGACCGATCAATCGCCGGCCGGCCCGTCGTCATAACTGTTAGAGCGCTCATGATGCGGCTCGGCGGTCGTCAATACGCCATGACACGGGTGCACTGTTCGTCCCGTCGCGTCGCATCACCTACCCGTTCCCTCGGGTGCAAAACGACCGGTCCTGCCAGAAGTGTGCCCGACATCCACGAATTGGAGTTTCGCGTGACCGTCAGGAACTGGAACCGTACCGCCCTGTCCGCCCTCGGCCTCAGCGCCGTGGCGGCCCTCGGTCTCACCGTTGCCGCCTCGGCGCCGGCGGTCAGCGCCCCGAAGGACGGCGTCTCCGCCGCCACCGCCAGGGTCACCATCACGCCGTCGAGCAACCTGGTCGACGGGACGGCGGTGACCATTGCCGCCACCGGCCTCCGGCCGAGCACCGTGTACCACATCGGCCAGTGCGCGATCATCGGCGAAACCCTTCCGTGCAACGGCGCCGAGACCATTCACGTCAGCTCGTCCAGCTCGGGCAACCTGAACACCAAGCTGACGGTCCGGCAGGTCTACCAGGGCACGCTGGGCCCGGAGAACATCCCGTGGGGCACCGTTGACTGCAAGGCCGTGCCGTGCGGCATCGGCATGTTCAACGACCTCGGCGAGGGCGCCGGCGCGGCAATTTCGTTCAAGTAATCGCAAGCCGCACCAACGCTGTTCCGGGTCACGTTCCGCGTGACCCGGAACAGCTTTTTTAGGCGCCTCGGAACCGTTCCACGCCGCTTCCGGGCGCTGGCGCAAAACATGACGCCATTCGACCGGAAACTGCGAAACGCTGTCGATGTGCGCGGCACCTGGACATTGTCGCATCGGCGGTGTCCCAATCCTGAGCCCGTTGGCCGCGGTGGGCAGCGGACGCTGGCGCGCCACGACCTCCACGCATTCATGAAGATGTCCAGCCGCACCGCCGGACCTACCGTCGACTGGCGGCCGACGGCCGGACCGACGCCGTCGGCGGGCCCGCTCCGCCGAGCCCGCAGCCACTGCCGAGCAGCGGCCGGGCCGACCAGGTGTCGACGCTTCGGCACGCTCCGGTCGGCCTGGGGAGGCATGCGACCGCCCGGCGCCAGCCAGGGCCACGAGCTGCGTCGGCGTCCCAGCACTCCTCCCAGGAGGTTCACATGCGCCCACCACGACGGGGCACCATCGACGTTCCCGGCGCCACCCTCTATTTCGAGCTCCGTGGCGACGGACCACCGCTGCTGTGCATTCCCACCGGGAACGGGGACGCCACCCCGTTCGGGCCACTGGCCGACTCCCTCGCCGCCCACCGCACGGTCATCACCTACGACCGGCGCGGCTTCTCCCGAAGCCCGGTCTTCGACGCGGTGGCGGATGATCGACGGGTTCTCGTCGACGCGCAGGATGCGGTTGCGCTGCTCGACCACGTGTCCGACGAGCCCGCCGACGTGTTTGGTACCTGCTCAGGCGGCATCGTGGCACTGGCCCTGCTGCAGACGCGCCCAAACCGCCTGCGCACCCTGGTCGCCCACGAGCCACCCCTGGCGTCGATTCTGCCGGATGCCGCGCGCTGGTTGAGTTTCTACGAGAGCCTGTACGTCACCTACCGGGAGTCCGGCGTCGCCGCCGCCAAGGCGGTTTTCCGGGACCACGTCGGCCTGGAAGGTGAGACCCGGCCACCCGAGGACGCCCGGCTTCCGCCGCAGCAACTCGAGGAACTGCTCACCAGGCTCCGCCGCAACGAGGTGTTCTGGTTCGAGCACGAGACCCGCAGCTTCCCCGCCTTCCAGCCCGACCTGGGGGCGCTGCGCCGACACCGCGACAAGCTGGTGCTGGCCGGCGGCACCACCTCCCGGGAGCAGTACGCCTACCGCCCCAACAAGGAGCTGGCGCGGCTGCTGGAGGTCGGGATGGTCGACCTTCCCGGCGGCCACCTCGGGCACGTCACCCACCCGTACGAGTTCGCCGAGGCGCTCCACGACCTTCTCCTGTCACGCCCCCCTGCGACGAGCACGCCGCCGACGTGGTGACGGCCCCGAGACCAGTTCGCCGCGAGGGAATGCCACCCCTTGCGCCCCGCCTTGATTACGCTCCTGAATCAATAACTAATCCGACACGAATCGCGAACTCCACACCCCCTAACCGGTGAGCAATACGGGAGGGGAAAACGGTCCGGACGAACCACATACTGGTGGAGAGGCGAGAGAATCGGGAGGGCGGCCGAACGCCTCGGGTGAATTCCGCTGTTCAGCGGTCACCGGTCAACGTAACCCGAAAAAATGGAGAAAACATGCGCAAGAAGCGTACCGTCGTCGCACTCGCCGCAGTGGCGATGGCGGCCCTCACCACGCTGTTCCTGGCGGGGAACGGGGCGGCCAGCGCCGAGTCCGGCGACACCGCGGCGGCCCCGATGCACTTCGAATCGTCGGAGCTCCGGCAGCTCCTGGCACCCGCCGACGGTCTGGACGCGAAGTCGGCGTCCATCCAGCCCACCATCACCATCAAGGAGGCAGTGGCGACCGGTCAGTTCGAGTCCGGTCCTGGTCTCACGTCCGAGCCCAAGGGCTGCCTGAACATGACCGATGCCCTTGGCGACCTCAGCGGGGTCGAGGGCTACATGCAGTCGGGCGAGCGATCGACGGAGGCCGCGCCGGACAGCCTCCAGCGGTACTACATGACCGCCGTGTTCCAGATCCCCGGCGGCGCCGAGGCCGCGATCGACAAGGTGACCGAGGTGCTGCGCACCTGCAGCGCCGGCACCATCCTGCTGGAGACCGGCAAGGGTGAGCCGCTGAAGGGCAGCATCTCCTACGCCGAGCACAAGGCCCTGCCGCTGGACGGCGCCCGCACCTTCGCCTCCACCCTCACGACGATCCTGCCGTCGTTCACCGGACTCAACGACGAGACCCTCCCGACCACCGAGTGCGAGGCCCAGCTCACCCTGGCCGCTGACGGTGACCTGCTGATCTGGTCCGTCGAGCCGACGGAGCAGCTGGCCACCGAGTCGGTCTCCACCGTCTACGAGCGGGCCCTGGCCCTGAGCTGATCAACCGCCGCCCTCCCAGGTCGTGGGGGGGGGGGGGGGGGGGGGGGGGGGGGGGGGGGGGGGGGGGGGGGGGGGGGGGGGGGGGGGGGGGGGGGGGGGGGGGGGGGGGGGGG
>NZ_JBVJGT010000106.1:0-10302 GCF_055587185.1 Micromonospora sp. NPDC048040
GCGACCGCAACGCCACCGCCTTCGCGGCGTCCTCCAGCGACAGGATCCCCGCGACACAGGCGGCACCGATCTCACCCTGCGAGTGACCGATCACCACCGCCGGAGAAACCCCGACGTGCCGCCAGACGGCGGCCAGGGCGATGCCGACGGCCCACAGGACCGGCTGCACGACCTCGACCCGCTCCAGCCACGACTCGTCCTCGCCGGTCAACACCGACACGAGGTCGACGTCGAGGTAGGGGGCGAGGGCCTGCTGGCACTCGGCGAGCTTCTCGTCGAACACGGGGCTGTGACCGACCAGACCGGCGGCCATCCGCGCCGACTGCGCGCCCTGACCCGGGAACACGAACACCGGGCCCGCGCCCGCGCCCGACGCCACACCGGTGGTCACGTTCGCGGCCGGCCGACCCGCCGCGACGGCGTCCAGTCCGGCCAGCAGTTCGTCGACGGTCGACCCGACGACGGCGGCCCGGTGGTCGAACGCCGACCGGGTGGCCGCCAGGGACCAGCCGACCGCCGCCGGGTCGAGGCCCTCCCGCTCCCGCACGTACGACGCCAACCGGGCGGCCTGGCCGGCCAGGGCGGCCGTCGACCGGGCCGACACCGGCCAGAGGAACGCGTCGGCGGCGACCAGCCCGGGGGTGGAGTCGGACGGGCCGCCCTCGGCCGGCTCGGCCGGCTGCTCGATGATGACGTGCGCGTTGGTGCCGGAGATACCGAACGAGGAGACGGCTGCCCGGCGCGCCCGGCCCGTCTCGGGCCACGGTCGCGCCTCGGTCGCCAGCTCGATGGCGCCGGCCGTCCAGTCGATGTGCGGGGACGGCTCGTCCACGTGCAGCGTCGCCGGCACGACCCCGTGCCGCATCGCCAGCACCATCTTGATCACACTGGCCACGCCCGCGGCGGCCTGGGCGTGCCCGATGTTGGACTTCAACGAGCCGAGCAGCAGCGGCTCGGCGCCCTCCCGGTCCTGCCCGTACGTGGCCAGCAGCGCCTGTGCCTCGATCGGGTCACCGAGCTTCGTGCCGGTGCCGTGCGCCTCCACCACGTCGACGTCGGCCGTGGACAGCCGGGCGCTCGTGAGGGCCTGGCTGATCACCCGCTGCTGGGCGGGTCCGTTCGGGGCGCTCAGGCCGTTGGAGGCGCCGTCCTGGTTGACGGCGGAGCCGCGTACGACCGCGAGGATCCGGCGGCCGTTGCGGCGGGCGTCGGACAGCCGCTCGACCAGCAGCCAGCCGACGCCCTCGGAGAACCCGGCGCCGTCGGCGGCGGCGGCGAAGGACTTGCACCGGCCGTCCGGGGAGAGGGCCCGCTGCCGGCTCGACCCGATGTACAGGCCGGGAGTGGCCATCACGGTCACGCCGCCGGCCAGGGCCAGGTCGCACTCCCCCGCCCGCAGCGCCTGCACGGCGAGGTGCAGCGCCACGAGGGACGACGAGCAGGCCGTGTCGATGGACACGGCGGGTCCCTCCAGCCCGAGGGTGTACGACACCCGGCCGGACGCGACGGCCGCCGCGCCGCCGGTCATCGAGTGCCCCTCGTCGCCGTCCGGCGACATCATCAGCAGGGTGCCGTAGTCCTGCCCGTTGGTGCCGACGAACACCCCGGTCCGGCTGCCGCGCAGCGAGGCAGGGTCGATGCCGGCGGCCTCGACCGCCTCCCAGGAGGTCTCCAGCAGCAGCCGCTGCTGGGGGTCCATGGCCAGCGCCTCGCGGGGCGAGATGCCGAAGAAGGCGGAGTCGAAGTCGCCGGCGCCGTCGACGAACCCGCCCTCCCGGGCGTACGAGGTGCCCGGGTGGTCGGGGTCGGGGTGGTAGAGGCGCTCCAGGTCCCAGCCCCGGTCGTCGGGGAAGGGCGCCACGGCGTCCCGGCCGTCCCGCAGCAGCTCCCACAGGTCGTCAGGGTTGCGCACCCCGCCGGGCAGGCGGCAGCTCATCGCCACGATTGCCACCGGCTCCAGTTCCTGGGACTGTGCCTCACTGAGCCGGCGGCGGGTGTCGTGGAGATCAGCCATGACCCGCTTGAGGTAGTCGCGGAGCTTGTCTTCATTGGCCATCGGAGTGCCGCTTCCTGAGCAGGGACGAAGGGGAGCCGGAGCTGGGGTCAGGAGATGCCGAGGTCCTTGTCCACCATGGCGAACAGTTCGTCGTCGGTGGCGTCGTCGAGGTGCCGGCCGATGTCGCTGCCACCGCTGTCCTGGCCGAGCCGGGAGAGCATCGCCTGGAGGCGTACGGTGGCCCGCACCCGCGCCGCCTCGTCCCGTGCCACCACGTCGAGGCTGTCGGCGATCCGGTCGAGATCGTCGAGGAGCGCGGTCGGGGTGACCACGTCGTCGTGGGCGACCTCGGCGAAGAGGTACTCCGCCAGGGTCGTCGGGGTCGGGTAGTCGAAGACCAGGGTGACCGGCAGGGCCACGCCGGTGGCCGAGCCGAGCCGGTTGCGCAGCTCGACGGCGGTGACGGAGTCGAAGCCCAGCTCCCGGAACGCCCGGTGCTCGTCCACCGACTCGGCGGACGGGTAGTTGAGCACGGCGGCGACCTGGCTGCGGACCAGGCCAAGCAGGACGGCGAGCCGCTCGGCGGCGGGCAGCCCGGCGAACTGCTCCCGCAACGAGTCCGGGCCGTCGCCGGCCTCCACGCCGGCCACCTTTTCGGCCGCCTGGAGCCGGCGGACGTCCGGCAGGTCGCTGATCAGCGGGCCGGGCCGGGTGGCGGTGAAGGCGACGGCGAAGCGTTCCCAGGCGATGTCGGCGATGGTGAGGAACGCCTCGCCGTGGTCCACGGCCTGGTGCAGCGCGGCGATGGCCGCGTCAGGGGTCATCTCGGGTACGCCGTGCCGGTGCAGCAGCTCGCCGAGCGGCCCGTCGGCCATGCCGCCGCCGGCCCAGGCGCCCCAGGCGACGGAGGTGGCGGGCAGGCCGAGACCGCGCCGGTGCTGGGCCAGCGCGTCGAGGAACGCGTTGCTCGGGGCGTAGTTGCCGACGCCGGAGCTGGCGACGCTGCCGGCGAAGGACGAGAACATGACGAAGGCGGACAGGTCCAGGTCGAGGGTCAGCTCGTGCAGGTTGTACGCGACGTCGACCTTGGCCTGGAGCACCCGCTCGATCTGTTCCGGCCGGATGTCGTTGATCATGGCGTCGTCCAGCACGGCGGTGGCGTGCACGACCGTGGTGAGCGGGTACTCGGCGGGGATCGCGGCGATCAGGTCGGCCAGCGCGTCGCGGTCGGAGGCGTCGCAGGCCACCACTGTGGCTTGGGCGCCCAGCGCGGTGAGGTCGTCGACGAGCTGCTGCGCGCCCGGCGCGGTCATGCCCCGCCGGCTGACCACGACGATGTTCTCCACCCCGCTGCGGGCCAGCCAGCGGGCGGCGTGCCCACCGAGCGCGCCGGTGCCGCCGGTGACCAGTGCCGTGCCGAACGGCTGCCAGGGGTTAGCGGGCTGACTGTCGCCGAGCGGGACGCGGGTGAGCCGGCGGGCGAGCAGGCCGCCGGGGCGTACCGCGATCTGGTCCTCCTCCCCGGCGGCGGTGAGGGCCGCGACCAGCAGGGCGGCGGAGCGCTCCTCGACGGCCTCGGGCAGGTCCACGAGACCGCCCCAGCGCTGCGGGTGCTCGAGCGCGGCGACCCGGCCGAAGCCCCACACCAGCGACTGCACCGGGGAGCGCAGCAGGTCGGTGCGGCCGACGGACACGGCGCCGGAGGTGACGCTCCACATGGGGGCGCGCAGGCCGATGTCGCCGAGGGCCTGGAAGAGCGCGACGGTGGCGGCGAAGCCGCCGGGCACGGACGGGTGCAGCGGGTGGGCCAGTTCGTCGAAGGCGAGCAGCGAGACGACGCCGGTCACCTCGGCGGCCCCCTGGTCCCCGCCCGGCGCCGCGGCGAGCGCCTCCTGCAGCAGCTTGCCAAGCAGGTCGCGGTCGACGTCGCTGCTGGAGACGGCCACCGGGACGAGGGTCGCGCCGGCCGCCGTGAACGCCTCGACGCAGGCGTCCTGCCAGGGCTCGACGATGTCGCCGGTAGGCATGACGACGACCCAGGTGCCGCTCATGCCCCGGTTGGTGACACCGGGCAGGGGCTTCCAGGTGTCCTGGTAGCGCCAGCTGTCGATGTCGGACTGCCGGCGGCGCTGCCTGCGCCACGAGGTGAGCAGCGGCAGGGCCGGGAGCAGCGCGTCGAGGGCCTCGTGCGCCGGGGTGTCCTCGGTGGCGACGGTCTCGGCGAGGGCGGTGAGGTCGCCGCGTTCCACGGCGGCCCAGAAGCTCGCGTCGCTCGGGTCGGCCGCGCCCTGGAGCAGGCTCTCCAGGTCGACGCCGCCGCTGCCGTCCAGCCAGAACCGCTGGTGGTCGAAGGCGTACGTGGGCAGCGCCACGACGTCCGTCTCGGCGAGGACCGTCGTGAGGTCGACCGGCAGGCCGATGGCGTGCGCGGTGGCCAGGTTGGTCAGCAGGCGCGTGGGGTCGTCGTCGCCGCGCCGGAGGCTGCCGAGGGTGTGCCCGGTGACGCCCGTGTCGTCGAGGATCGCGGTGACGGGCATGGTGAGTACCGGGTGCGGGCTGATCTCCACGAACGTGGTGTGACCCGCCTCGATCGCGACGCGTACGGCCGGGTCGAACTGGACCGTCTGCCGCAGGTTGTCGTACCAGTAGTCCGCCGTCATCGACACCGGGTCGACCCAGTCGCCGGTCAGCGTCGAGACGAGGCGGGTGTGGCCCTCCTGCGGGGTCACGTCGGCCAGGTCGGCGCGCAACTGCTCCGCGACGTCCTGCACCGCCGCCGAGTGCGACGCGTAGTCCACCGGAATCAGCCGCGCCCGGACGCCGTCGGCCTGGCACGCCTCCACCAGGTCCTCGACGGGCTGCGGCGGACCCGACACCACCACGGTGGAGGGGCCGTTCACCGCCGCCACCCCGACACCCGGGAACGGGGCCAGCCTCTCCGCCACCGCGTCGGCGGACAGGTCCACCGACGCCATCGTGCCGGTACCCCGCAGCACCGTCAGCGCCCGCGACCGCAACGCGACCGCCTTCGCCGCGTCCTCCAGCGACAGGATCCCCGCGACACAGGCGGCACCGATCTCACCCTGCGAGTGGCCGATCACCGCAGCCGGAGAAACCCCCGCATGCCGCCAGACAGCGGCGAGGGCGATGCCGACGGCCCACAGGACCGGCTGCACGACCTCGACCCGCTCCAGCCACGACTCATCCTCGCCGGTCAACACCGACACGAGGTCGACGTCGAGGTAGGGGGCGAGGGCCTGCTGGCACTCGGCGAGCTTCTCGTCGAACACGGGGCTGTGACCGACCAGACCGGCGGCCATCCGCGCCGACTGCGCGCCCTGACCCGGGAACACGAAGACGGGGCCGGCGCCGGAGCCGGTGACCGTGCCGGTGAGGAGGTTGCCGGCCGGGTGGCCGGCGGCCAGGGCGTCCAGCCCGGCCAGCAGTTCCTGTGCGCTCGCGCCGACGACGGCGGCCCGCTGGTCGAACGTCGAGCGCGTGGTGGCCAGGGACCAGCCGATCGCCGCCGGGGCGAGGTCGTCGTGCTCGCGCACGTGCCGCGCGAGCCGGGCGGCCTGGCCGGCGAGGGCGTCCTTCGACCGGGCCGAGACCGGCCAGACCGTCACGTCCGAGGCGACCATGCCGGTTCGGCGCGCGGGCTCGACGGCGGCGGCCTCGGTAACCTCCTCGCCGTCGGCGGCCTCCGGCGCGGTGGCACGCGGCCGGTACTCCTCCACGATGATGTGGGCGTTGGTGCCGCTGACGCCGAACGAGGAGACGCCGCCCCGGCGGGGGCGACCCAGCTCCGGCCACGGCTTGGCCTCGGTGAGCAGCGACACCGCCCCGGCGCTCCAGTCGACGTGCGGGGACGGCTCGTCGACGTGCAGGGTCTCCGGCATGAGGCCGCTGCGCAGCGCCATCACCATCTTGACCATGCCGGCGACACCGGCGGCGCTCTGGGTGTGACCGATGTTCGACTTCACCGAGCCGAGCCAGAGCGGCCGGTCGGCGGGGCGGTCCTGCCCGTACGTGGCGATCAGGGCCTGCGCCTCGATCGGGTCGCCGAGCGTGGTGCCCGTGCCGTGCGCCTCCACCATGTCGACGTCGGCGGTGCCGAGCCGGGCGTTGGCGAGGGCCTGCCGGATGACCCGCTGCTGGGACGGGCCGTTCGGGGCGGTGAGGCCGTTCGACGCGCCATCCTGGTTGAGGGCGCTGCCCCGGATGACGGCGAGGATCGGGTGGCCGTTGCGCTCGGCGTCGGAGAGCCGTTCCACGACCAGCACGCCGCCGCCCTCGCCCCAGCCGGTGCCGTCCGCCCCGGCCGCGAACGCCTTGCACCGGCCGTCGACGGACATGCCGCGCTGCCGGGAGAAGACGACGAACACGCCGGGGGTGACCATCACGGTGACGCCACCGGCGATGGCCAGGTCGCACTCGCGGCGGCGCAGGGCGGTCGCCGCGAGGTGCAGGGCCACCAGCGAGGACGAGCAGGCGGTGTCCACGGTGACGGCCGGGCCGTTGAGGCCGAGGGTGAACGAGATCCGGCCGGACGCCACGCTGGTGGTGTTGCCGGTACCGATGTACATGTCGACGCCCTCGGGCACGTTCGGCAGACCCATGCCGTAGTTGGAGGTGCTCAGCCCCACGAAGACGCCGGTCTGGCTGCCACGCAGCGACAGCGGGTCGATGCCGGCCCGCTCGATGGCCTCCCACGACGTCTCCATCAGCAGCCGCTGCTGCGGGTCCATGGCGAGGGCCTCACGCGGGGAGATCCCGAACAGGGACGGGTCGAACGCGCCGGCCTGGTCGAGGAAGCCGCCGATCCGGGTGTAGCTCTTGCCCGGCTTGTTCGGGTCGGGGTCGTAAAGCGACGCCAGGTCCCAGCCCCGGTCGTCCGGGAACTCGGTGAGCGCGTCCCGGCCGTCGGCGACGAGTTCCCACAGGTCCTCCGGGGACTGGACGCCACCCGGGAAGCGGCAGCTCATCGAGACGATGGCCAGCGGCTCCTGGTCGCGTGCCTCGACGGTCTGCAGCTTGCGCTTGGTCTCGTGCAGGTCGGCGGTCACCCGCTTGAGGAAGTACCGCAGCTTGTCGTCGCTCATCGGGTGGCGCCTTCCTCGATGAAGAATCTGGTCATCTCAGGAGATTCCAAACTCTTTGCTGATGAAGTCGAAGATCTCGTCGTCGCTGGCCGATTCGAGATCGGGCTTGTCTTGCTCGGTGGCCGGTCCGGCGCCCAGGTCGGACGCCTTGGCCAGCAGGTCCTGCATCCGGGCGGTGAACCGGGCCCGGGCCGCCGCGTCCAGTGGGATGGCCGTGAGCAGGCTCTCCACGGTGTCGATGCCCTGGAAGATGGGCTGCGTGGACGGCGCCGCGTCGGCGGCGATCTCGCTCGTCAACTTCTCGGCGAGCGCGGTCGGCGTCGGGTAGTCGAACACCAGCGTCGCCGGCAGCCGCAGCCCGGACAGGCTGTTGAGCCGGTTACGCAGGTCCACCGCGGTGAGCGAGTCGAAGCCGAGTTCGGTGAAGAGCCGGCCGGGGTCGACCGCGTCGGCGCTGGCGTGGCCGAGGACGGCGGCGATGTTCGCCCGGACCACGTCCAGCACCACCTTCAGTCGCTCCGGGCCGGCCAGCCCGGCCAGCCGCTGGCTCAGCTGCATCCCGCCGGCGCGGGCGCCGGCGGCGTCGACCGAGCGCCGCAGCGGCACCCGCACCAGGGCCCGGAGCATCGGCGCGAGGGTGCCGGCCTCCGCCTGCGTCCGCAGCGTCCCGACGTCCAGCCGCATCGGTACGACCGCCGCCGCGTCGAGCCGCCAGGCCGCGTCGAAGAGGTCCAGCGCCTGCTCGGTGGACAGCCCCGCCGCGCCCTGCTCGGCCATTCGCCGCACGTCCGCGTCGTCGAGGTGGCCGGTCATGCCGCTGGCCTGCTCCCACAGGCCCCAGGCGAGGGAGATGCCGGCGAGTCCGCGGGCCCGCCGGTGCGCAGCGAGGGCGTCCAGGAAGGCGTTCGCCGCCGAGTAGTTGGACTGGCCGGCGCTGCCCAGCGTGGCCGCCGCCGAGGAGAAGAGCACGAAGGCCGCGAGGTCGAGGTCGGCGGTGAGGCGGTGCAGGTGCCACGCCGCGTCGACCTTGGGCACGGCGACCGCGTCCACCCGGTCGGGGGTCATGGACTCCAGCACGCCGTCGTCGAGGACGCCGGCGGCGTGCACCACGGCGGTGAGCGGGTGGTCGGCGGGCACCCCGGCCAGCAGCGCCGACAGGGCGTCCGGGTCGGCGGCGTCGCAGGCCGCGACGGTCACCTCCGTACCGGCGCCGGCGAGTTCGGTGACCAGGTCGCCGATCCCTTCGGCCGCCGCGCCGCGCCGCCCGGCCAGCAGCAGGTGCCGCACGCCGTGGGTGGTGGCGAGGTGGCGGGCCACGATGCGGCCCAGCACGCCGGTCCCGCCGGTGATCAGCACGGTGCCGTCCGGGTCGATGCCGCCGGGCAGCAGCTCCACCCCGGCCGGGACCCGCCCGAGCCGTGGCGTACGGACCTGCCCGGCCCGCACGGCGAGCTGCGGCTCGCCGGAGGCGATGGCGGCGGCCAGCACGGTGGCGCTGTCCGGGGTGTCGTCGAGGTCGACCAGCTGGCACCGGCCCGGGTGCTCGAGCTGGGCGGTCCGCAGCAGGCCCCAGACCGGGGCCTGGCGCAGGTTGACCACCGGCTGCTCTCCCGCCGCGACCGCGTCGCGGGTGACCAGCACCAGCCGGGAGTCGGCGAACCGGTCGTCGGCGAGCCAGGTCCGCACCGCGGCGAGGGTACGGTGCGTCGTGGCCCGCGCCTGTGCGGCCAGCGCCGGGTCCGTCGGGTCACCGATGCCGCCGACCGGGACGATCACCGCCTCGGGCGCCGGCTCGCCCCCGGCGAGCAGGTCGCCCAGCGAGTCGAGGTCCACGTCGGTACGCACCCGTGCGCCGGCCGCCTCGCAGGCGGCGCTTAGGGCCAGGTCGTCGCCGCCGAGCACCGCCCAGCGGGTGGCTGCCGGCACCGGTCCGGTGGGTACCGGCAGCGCCGGCCAGTCCACCTGGAACAGGGACTCGTGCCGGCCGGAGCGGGCCGCGCCGAGCGAGTCGCCGGTGACCCGGCGCATGATCAGCGAGTCGACGTGCAGCACCGGGGCGCCGGTGGCGTCGGCCACCTGGAAGGACACCCCGACCTCGCCGGCCGCCGCGACGCGCACGCGCAGGGCGGTGGCGCCGGCGGCGAGGAGGGAGACACCGGTCCAGGCGAACGGAAGTCGGGGCACGGTGGCGTCGGCCCCGTCGCCCATCCGGCCGAGGAAGCCGCCGATCGACATGGCCTGCAGCGCGCCGTCGAGCAGCGCCGGGTGCACGCCGAACCGACCGGCGTCGGCGTGGTGGTCGGCGGGCAGCTCGACCTCGGCGAAGACCTCGTCGTCGCGGGTCCACGCGGCGCGCAGGCCGCGGAACGCCGGGCCGTACCCGAAGACGGTCGCCTCGATGCCGGAGTAGAAGTCGTCGGACTCGACGCGGGTCGCGCCGGGCGGCGGCCACACCCCCAGGTCGAAGGCGGGCGCGGTGCCCTCGGCCGGCTGCGGGGCGAGCAGGCCGGTGGCGTGGCAGGTCCAGGCCACGTCGGCCAGGATCTCGTCCGAGCCGTCGCGGTAGGGCCGGGAGTAGAGCTGGACGGTCCGCCGCCCGTCGTCGTCCCGGTCGCCGACCATCAGCTGCACCTGCAGCGCGCCGAGTTCGGGCAGGACGAGCGGGGCGAGCAGCGTCAGCTCCTCCACCTTCGGGCAGCCCGCCTGCTCACCGGCGTACGTCGCCAGTTCCACGAAGGCGGTGCCGGGCAGCAGGATGTTGTCCATCACCCGGTGCTCGCCGAGCCACGGGTGGGTACGCACCGACAGCCGCCCGGTGAAGACCATCCGCTCGCTGTCCGGGAAGGTCAGCGTGGCGCTGAGCAGCGGGTGTCCGGCGTCCTGGAGGCCGGCGGAGCTGACGTCCTGCGCCCGGTGGACCGGGGGTTCGACCCAGTACCGCTGGTGGTCGAAGGCGTACGTCGGTAGCGCCACGACGTCCGTCCCGGCGAGGACGGTCGTGAGGTCGACGGGCAGGCCGATGGCGTGCGCGGTGGCGAGGTTGGTCAGCAGCCGCGTCGCGTCGTCGTCGCCCCGGCGCAGGCTGCCCAGGGTGTGGCCGGTGACGCCCGCGTCGTCCAGGATCGCGGTGACCGGCATGGCCAGCACCGGATGCGGGGAGATCTCCACGAACGTCGTGTGACCCGCCTCGACCGCGACCCGCAC
>NZ_JBVJGT010000107.1:0-10198 GCF_055587185.1 Micromonospora sp. NPDC048040
TCCAACGCGGTCGCGAACACCGGGAACCCGTCGTACAGCTCCCGGCCCATGCCCGCACGCTGCGCGCCCTGACCCGAGAACAGCACCGCGAGCTGGCCCCGCTGCCCGCCCGGGCCGACGACCACACCGGCCGCGGGCTCGCCCGCCGCCACGGCTTCCAGGCCCGCCAGCAGCTCGGCCCGGGTCGTGCCGGACACGACGGCCCGGTGCTCCAGCACCGACCGCGACGCCACCGACGACCACGCCACGTCCAGCGGACGCGGGGTCGCGTCCCCGCTCAGCCAGGCCGCCCAGCGATCGGCCTGCGCCGACAGCCCGGCCGCGTCGCGGGCCGAGAGCAGCACCGGCGCCACCGACGGCGTCCGGGGCGGTACGCCGCCGGCATCGGGCTCGTCCCCGGCGGGCGGGGCGGGCGGCTGTTCCAGGATGAGGTGGACGTTCGTACCGCTGATGCCGAACGACGACACGGCGGCCCGACGCGGCCGGTCCACGGCCGGCCAGGGGCGGGCCTCGGTCAGCAGGGACACCGCGCCGGCGGACCAGTCCACGTGGGGGGTCGGCTCGTCGAGGTGCAGGGTCGGCGGGAGCAGGCCGTGCCGCATCGCCTGCACCATCTTGATCATGCCGGCGACGCCGGCGGCGGCCTGGCTGTGACCGATGTTCGACTTGATCGAGCCGAGCAGCAGCGGCCGGTCGGCCGGCCGGTCCTGCCCGTACGTGGCCAGCAGCGCCTGCGCCTCGATCGGGTCACCGAGGACGGTGCCGGTACCGTGCGCCTCGACGGCGTCCACGTCGGCCGTGGTCAGCCGAGCGTTGGCCAGGGCCTGCCGGATCACCCGCTGCTGCGACGGCCCGTTCGGCGCGGTGAGGCCGTTGGACGCGCCGTCCTGGTTGACCGCGCTGCCGGCGATGACGGCGAGCACCTGGCGGCCCTCGCGCCGGGCGTCGGAGAGCCGCTGGACCAGCAGCACGCCGACGCCCTCCGACCAGCCGGTGCCGTCGGCGTCGGCGGCGAAGGACTTGCAGCGTCCGTCCGGGGCGAGGCCGCCCTGACGGGAGAATTCGACGAAGGCGCCCGGGGTCACCATGACGGTGACGCCGCCGGCCAGCGCCAGGTCGCACTCGCCGCCGCGCAGCGCCTGGGCGGCCAGGTGCACCGCCACCAGGGACGACGAGCAGGCGGTGTCGACCGTGACCGCCGGGCCCTCCAGCCCGAAGGTGTACGACACCCGGCCGGAGATGACGCTGTGTGCGCCGCCGGTGAGCTGGTATCCCGCCAACTCGGCGGGGACGTCGGCGCTGCCGTAGCCCGACGGGGAGGCGCCGACGAAGACGCCGGTACGGCTGCCGCGCAGCTCGTCGGGGTCGATGCCGGCCTGCTCCATGGCCTCCCAGGAGGCCTCCAGCAGCAGCCGCTGCTGCGGGTCCATGGCGACGGCCTCGCGGGGCGAGATGCCGAAGAACCCGGGGTCGAACGCGGTGGCGTCGTCGACGAAGCCGCCCTCGCGGGTGTGCGACACCGGTCGGCCGTCGGCGTCGACGGCCAGCAGCCGGTTCATGTCCCAGTGCCGGTCCTCGGGGAAGCCGCTGATGCCGTCGCGCCCGGTGGCGACGAGGTCCCACAGGTCGTCCGGGTTGGCGACGCCGCCCGGGTACCGGCAGCTCATGCCGACGATGACGATCGGGTCGTCGTCCACGGGCCCGGCGGGGCCCCAGGTGGTGACGGTGTCGACCTCGTGCAGGCGCAGCGTCGCCGACAGGTGGTCGGCGAGGGCGGCCGGGTTCGGATAGTCGAAGACCAGGGTGGTGGGCAGGGTGAGCCCGGTGGCGGCGCCGAGCCGGTTGCGCAGCTCCACCGCGGTCAGCGAGTCGAAGCCGAGCTCCTTGAACGCCCGGTTCGCCTTGACCAGCTCGGTGCCGGAGTGGCCGAGCACGGCGGCGGTGTGCGTCCGCACGAGGTCGGTCAGGTACCGGTCCTGCTCGGCGCGGGGCAACGTCAGCAGGTGCTGCCGCAGCCCGCCGCCGGCGGCGTCCTCGGGCGCCCCGTCGATTACGCGCAGGGCGTCCCGGGCCTCGGCGATGTCGTCGAGCAGGGGGCGGGGGCGGGCGGCGGCGAACGCCGGGGTGAACAGGGACCAGTCGACGTCCGCCACGGTCACCGACGGCAGGGACCGACCCACCGCGCTGCGCAGCGCGTACACGGCCTGGGCCGGGGACATCGGGCTGAGGCCGCGCCGGGCCAGCAGTTCCTGTCCCTCGCCGCTGGCCATCCCGCCGTCGGCCCACGGTCCCCAGGCGACGGCGGTGGCGGCCAGGCCGCGGGCCCGGCGCCGCTCCGCGAGGGCGTCGAGGAAGGCGTTGCCGGCGGCGTAGGCGGCCTGGCCGCCGCTGCCCCAGATGCCGGCGATGGAGGAGAACAGCACGAACGCGTCGAGCGACCGGTCGCCCAGCAGCTCGTCGAGGTGCACCGCGCCGGCGATCTTGCCGTCCATCACCTCGGCCAGCCCGGCCAGGTCGGTGTCCGCCAGCATGTTCAGCTGGCCCACCCCGGCGGCGTGCACCACCGCCGTCAGCGGCGCCGGGTCCGCGTCGACGTCGCGCAGCAGCGCCTCGACCCGGGCGCGGTCGGCCATGTCGGCGGCGACCAGGGTCACCCGGGCGCCGAGCCCGGTCAGCTCGTCCCGCAGCTCCGCCGCCCCCGGGGCGCGGTCGCCACGGCGGCTGGTCAGCACGACGTGCGCCGCGCCGTTGGCCGCCACCCAGCGGGCCACGTGGGCGCCGAGCGCCCCGGTGCCACCGGTGATCAGCACGGTGCCGGACGGCTGCCAGCGCTCGACCGTGCCCACGGCGGCCGGCGTGGCCCGGACGAGTCGCCGCACGAACACGCCGGAGGGTCGTACGGCGACCTGGTCCTCGTGGCCGCCGCCGGTCAGGACGCCGACCAGGTGGTCCCAGTCGGCCCGGTCGGGCCCGTCGGGCAGGTCGACCAGGCCGCCCCAGAGCTGCGGGTGTTCCAGCCCGGCGACCCGGGCCAGGCCCCACAGGCCGCCCTGGGCGACGCTGCGGACCGGGTCGCCGTCCCCGGTGCCGACCGCGCCGCTGGTGACCGTCCACCACGGCGCCGCGACGTCCGCGCCGTGCAGGGCCTGCACCAGCGCAATCGTGGCGGCCGTGCCGAGCGGCACCGCCGGCTGGCCGGGGTGCGGCGCGTCCAGCAGGCCGAGCAGGGACACGATGCCGGAGAACCGGCGTTCCCCCACGGCCTCGGCCACCCGCGAGGTCACGTCGTCGCGCTCCGCGAGCGGGTCCACCGCCAGCCGGGACACCTCGCCGCCGGCGGCGGCCAGCGCGCCCGCGAGCGCCTCGGCCCACTCCGTCACCGGCGTCTCGCCGGCGGGTTCGACCAGCAGCCAGCCGCCCACTGGGGTGGCCGGCGCCGGGGCGGTGGTCCGCTTCCACACCACCCGGTACGACCAGCCGTCGACGACCGCGTCCCGCAGCCGCGCCTTGCGCCAGGACGACAGGACGGGCAGGGCGGGGGCCAGGACGTCCAAGGCGGCGGCGTCGAACTGTGCCGACAGGGCGGCCACGTCGGACCGTTCCACCGCGGACCAGAACTCGACGTCCACCACGTCGGGGCTGACCGGGCCGGTGACCGACACCGGCATCTGCTCCGGCCAGTAGCGCTGCCGCTGGAACGCGTACGTGGGCAGGGCGACGGGGCGCGCGCCGGCGCCCGCGTAGACGGCCGGCCAGTCGACGGAGGCTCCGTTGACGTGCAGCTCGGCCAGGGCGGCGAGCAGGGCCCGCGCCTCGGCACGGTCGGCGCGCAGGACGGGCACCGCGACCGGCGCGGTCTCCTCGTCGACGTCCGCCGCGGCGTGCCGGCCCAGCACGTCGCGGGTCATCGCGGTCAACACGCTCTGCGGGCCGACCTCCAGGAACGTGTCCACGCCGGCGGCCCGCAGGGCGGCGACCCCGTCGGCGAAGCGGACCGCCTCGCGGACGTGCCGCACCCAGTAGTCGGCCGTGCGGATCTCGTCGGCGTCGGCGAGCGCGCCGGTCAGGTTCGACACGATCGGCAGCGTCGGCGCGGCGAACGTGAGCCCGTCGAGGACGGCCCGGAACTCGGCCAGCATCGGCTCCATCAGCGGGCTGTGGAACGCGTGGCTGACCCGCAGCCGGCGGGTCCGCGCGCCCCGGTCCCGCCAGAGCCGCTCGACCTCGTCGAGAGACTCGACGGCGCCGGACACCACGACCGAGGTCGGCCCGTTCACGGCCGCGATCCCGAGCCGGTCGGTCAGGCCGGCGATCGACTCGACCACCGCGGCCTCGTCCGCCGCCACCGCCAGCATGCCGCCGCCGGACGGCAGGGCCTGCATCAGCCGGCCCCGCGCCGCCACCAGCGCGCACGCGTCGCCGAGGGACAGCACGCCGGCCACGTGCGCGGCGGCGATCTCACCGATCGAGTGGCCGCCCACGAAGTCCGGCACCACACCGTACGACTCCACGAGGCGGAACAGCGCCAGCTCGACGGCGAACAGGCCCGCCTGGGTGAAGGCGGTCTGGTCCAGCAGCTCCGCCTCGGCGGAGCCCTCCGGGGCGAACAGCACCTCCCGCAGCGGGCGCGGCAGCAGCGGGTCGAGCTGCGCGCACACCTCGTCCAACGCCGCCGCGAAGACGGGGAACGCCTCGTACAGCTCCCGGCCCGTGCCGGCGCGCTGCGCGCCCTGCCCGGAGAAGAGCACTGCGAGCGGGCCGCGGTCGGCCGCCTGCCCGGCGACCGCCGCGCCCGACGGCTGCCCGGCGGCGAGGGCGCGCAGCCCGGCCAGCAGGTCCTCGCGGTCGGCGGCGGTGAGTACCGCGCGGTGCTCCAGCGCGGACCGCGACACCACCGACGACCAGCCGACGTCGACCGGGCGGAGGGCCTCGTCGGCGTCCAGCCACCGGGCCCAGCGCCCGGCCTGCGCGGCCAGCGCGGCCTCCGACCGGGCGGACAGCAGCACGGGCACCGCCGGCAGGGCGGCGGCGGGCGCGGGGCCGGCGTCGGCGGCGGGCGCGCCGTCGGCGTCGGGGGTGGGCGGCTCCTCCAGGATGGTGTGCGCGTTGGTGCCGGAGATGCCGAACGACGAGACCGCCGCCCGCCGGGGACGGTCGGTCACCGGCCATGGCCGGGCCTCGGTCACCAGCGACACCTCGCCGGCCGACCAGTCCACCTTCGGCGTCGGCTCGTCCACGTGCAGGGTGGACGGGACGAGCCCGTGCCGCATCGCCATCACCATCTTGATCACGCCGGCCACGCCCGCGGCGGACTGGCTGTGACCGATGTTCGACTTGATCGAGCCGAGCAGCAGCGGCCGGTCGGCGGGGCGGTCCTGCCCGTACGTGGCGAGCAGGGCCTGCGCCTCGATCGGGTCGCCGAGGACGGTGCCGGTGCCGTGCGCCTCGACGGCGTCCACGTCGGCCGTGGTCAGCCGGGCGTTGGCGAGGGCCTGCCGGATCACCCGCTGCTGGGCCGGCCCGTTCGGCGCGGTGAGGCCGTTGGAGGCGCCGTCCTGGTTGACCGCGCTGCCCCGGATCACGGCGAGGACGGGGTGTCCCTTGCGCTGCGCGTCCGACAGCCGCTCCACCAGCAGGATGCCGACGCCTTCGGACCAGCCGGTGCCGTCGGCGGCGGCGGCGAACGACTTGCACCGGCCGTCGGGGGCGAGCCCCCGCTGCCGGGAGAAGCCCACGAAGGGGCTGGGCGTGGCCATGACGCACACGCCGCCGGCCAGGGCCAGGTCGAAGTCGCCCTGCCGCAGGGCCTGGCACGCCAGGTGCAGCGCGACCAGCGACGACGAGCAGGCGGTGTCGACCGTGACCGCCGGGCCCTCCAGGCCGAGGGCGTACGCGATCCGCCCGGAGACGACGCTGGTGGCCGTACCCGTCAGCAGGTAGCCCTCGTCGGTGCCCTCGGCCTCGCTCTGCGGGCCCATCCCGTAGCCGTTGGCGGCGGTCCCGACGAAGACGCCGACCTTCTGTCCGCGCATGGACGCCGGCGCGATCCCGGCGTGCTCGAACGCCTCCCAGGACGTCTCCAGCAGCAGCCGCTGCTGGGGGTCCATCGCCACGGCCTCGCGGGGCGAGATGCCGAAGAACTCGGCGTCGAAGTCGGCCGCGTCGTAGAGGAAGCCGCCCTCGCGGGTGGTGGACCGGCCGGCCCGGTCGGCGTCCGGGTCGTACAGGTTGTCCAGGTCCCAGCCACGGTCGGTCGGGAAGCCGCCGATCGCGTCGCCGCCGGAGGCCACCAGGTCCCAGAGCTGCTCCGGGCTGGCGACGCCGCCCGGGTAGCGGCAGGACATCGCGACGATCGCGATCGGCTCCCGGGCGGCAGCGGTCAACTGCTGGTTGAGCTGACGGAGGCGGCCCGTCTCCTTGAGCGACGCGCGAAGCGCCTCGACGACCTTGTCTGCGGACGTAGACATCATGAGCTCCGTACTGGGGACAACGGTCAGGAATCGGTTCCGTCAAGCGCCAGCCTGACGAGGGTGTCGGCGTCCATCTCGTCGAGGTCCAGGGCCCCGTCGGTGGTGGACTCGTCGCCGCCGCCGTCGGCGTCGGTGAGGTTGAGCAGCAGGTCCAGCAGCCCGGCCTCGCGGATGCGGGCCAGCGGGATGGTCGCCAGCGCCTGCCGCACGGCCGCCTCCGCCGGGTCGCCGTCGTCGGCCTGCCGCGCCTCGGGCAGCAACCCGTCGAGCAGGTGCTCGGCGAGGACGGCCGGGTTGGGGTAGTCGAAGACGAGCGTGGCGGGCAGCGACAGGCCGGTGGCCCCGGTGAGCCGGTTGCGCAGCTCGACCGCCGTCAGCGAGTCGAACCCGAGCTCCTTGAACGCGCGCTGCGGCTTGACCCGGTCCGTGCCCTGGTGGCCGAGCACGGCCGCGGCGTGGTTCCGCACCAGGTCGACCAGGTGCCGGCCCTGCTCGGCGCGGGGCAGGCTGGACAGGTGCTCCCGCAGCTCGTCGGCGGCACCGCCCGGCTGCTCCTCGCCGTGGCCGTCGAGCGCCTCCCGGGCCTCGGCGATGTCGTCGAGCAGCGGTCGGGGGCGGGCCGAGGCGTATGCCGGGGCGAAGACCGCCCAGTCGACGTCCGCCACGGTCAGCGCCGCCCGGGCCTGGCCGACGGCGTACCGCATCGCGTACACGGCCTCGGCCGGTGCCATCGCCGTCAGGCCGCGCCGGGCCAGCAGCTGCCCGGCCTCGCCGGTGGCCATGCCGCCGTCGGCCCACGGCCCCCAGGCGACGGAGGTCGCCGCCAGGCCCCGCCCCCGTCGGTGCTCGGCGAGGGCGTCGAGGAAGGCGTTGCCCGCCGCGTACGCCGCCTGCCCGCCGCTGCCCCACACGCCGGCGATGGAGGAGAAGAGCACGAACGCGTCCAGCGGCCGGTCGCCGAGCAGCTCATCCAGGTGCACCGCGCCGGCGACCTTGCCGTCGAGCACGGCGGCGAACGCGGCCAGATCCGTCTCGGCGATCATGCCGACGTCGCCGGCGCCCGCAGCGTGCACCACGGCCGTCAGCGGCGCGTCGTCCTCTTCCAGGCTCGCCAGCAGGGCCGCCACCTGGTCGCGGTCGGCCACGTCGCAGGCGACGACCGACACCCGGACGCCCTGCGCGGTCAGCTCGTCGCGCAGCTCCGCGGCGCCCGCGGCCCGCTCGCCACGGCGGCTGGTCAGGACCACGTGCGCGGCCCCGCCGATGGCCACCCAGCGGGCCACGTGAGCGCCCAGCGCGCCAGTGCCCCCGGTGATCAGCACCGTGCCGGACGGCTGCCAGCGCTCCGCCGCGTCGGGCGCGGCGGGCGCCGACCGGACCAGGCGCCGGACGAACACCCCGGAGGGCCGTACGGCCACCTGGTCCTCGTCGCCGGCGCCGGTCACCACCCGCGCCAGCCGGTCCCAGGCCGTCGCGTCGACCTGGTCGGGCAGGTCCACCACGCCACCCCACAGCTGGGGGTGCTCCAGGCCCGCCACGCGGCCCAGTCCCCAGAGCGCGCTCTGGGCGGCGTCGCGCGGGGTGTCGTCGTCCCCGGTGCCGACCGCGCCCTGGGTCAGGCACCACAGCCGGGTCGTCGCCCCGGTGTCGTGCAGGGCCTGGAGCAGCAGCAGCGTGGCGGCCGTCCCGACCGGCAGGGCCGGGTGGGACGGGTGCGGCTGGTCGCGGAGGCCGAGCAGGGAGAGCACGCCGGCGACCGGTCCGTCGGCCAGCGCGTCGGTCAGCCGCCGGGCGAGGTCCGCCCGGTCGGTGCCGACCGGGTCGACGGTCAGCCGGACCACGTCGGCGCCGACGGCGGCGAGGGCCTTGGTGACCGCCTCCGCCCGCGGGCCGTCCGTGAGGTCGTCCTCGGCCGTCACGAGCAGCCACGCGCCGGGCTTCCCGGGGGCGGCGGCGAGGTCGGTCCGCTTCCATCCGACGCGGTACGACCATCCGTCCACGACCGCGCGCCGCGCCCGCGCCCGGTGCCAGGTCGACAGGACCGGCAGGGCCGGGGTGAGGGCGTCCAGGGCCGCGCCGTCGTCGCCGAACTGGGCGGCGAGGGCGGTCAGGTCGGCCCGTTCCACCGCGTCCCAGAAGTCGGCGTCGCCGCCGTGGGTCGCGGTCGTCCGTGGCCGGGCGGCCGGCTCGGGCCAGTACCGCTCGCGGTGGAAGGCGTACGTGGGCAGGTCGACCCGCCGTGCGCCGCTGTCGGTGAACCACTGCTGCCAGGTCACCGGCACACCGTGGACGTGCAACTCGGCGAGCGCGTGCAGCAGCGCGTGTGCCTCGGGCCGGTCCCTGCGCTGCGCCGGCACGGCCAGCACGGCGTCGTCGTCGGGCAGGATGTCCGCCGCCATCGCCGTCAGCACACTCTGCGGCCCCACCTCCAGGAACGTGTCCACACCGGCCGCCCGCAGGGCGGAGACGCCATCGGCATACCGGACCGCCTCACGGACGTGCCGCACCCAGTAGTCGACCGTGCGGATCTCGTCGGCGTCAGCGAGGGCACCGGTCACGTTCGACACGACCGGCAGCAACGGCGCCGCGAAGGTGAGGCCGTCCAGGACCGCGCGGAACTCGGCCAGCATCGGCTCCATCAGCGGGCTGTGGAACGCGTGGCTGACGGTGAGCCGACGGGTCCGGGCTCCCCGGTCCCGCCAGAACTGCTCCGCCTCCTCGAGGGCGTCGACGGCCCCGGACACCACCACGGCATCAGGCCCGTTCACCGCCGCGATGCCCACGCGGTCGGTCAGGCCGGCGATCGACTCGACCACCGCGGCCTCGTCGGCCGCCACCGCCAACATTCCGCCACCGGCCGGCAGGGCCTGCATCAACCGACCCCGCGCCGCCACCAACGCGGCGGCATCGCCCAGGGACAACACACCGGCCACGTGCGCGGCCGTGATCTCACCGATCGAATGACCAGCCAACATGTCCGGCACGACGCCGAACGACTCCACCAGCCGGAACAACGCCACCTCGACCGCGAACAACCCGGCCTGCGTGAACACCGTCTGATCCAACAACGCCGCCTCGGGCGTGCCCGCCTCGGCGAACAACACCTCCCGCAACGGGCGCGGCAGCAGCGGGTCGAGCTGCGCGCACACCTCGTCCAACGCGGTCGCGAAGACGGGGAACGTCTCGGACAGCTCCCGGCCCATGCCGGCACGCTGCGCGCCCTGACCGGAGAACAGCACCGCGAGCTGACCGCGTACGGCGGCGGAGCCGGCGACCACGCCGCCCGACGGCTCGCCCGCCGCCAGGGCCGCGAGGCCCGCCAGCACCTCGGCCCGGGTCGCACCGGACACGACGCCCCGGTGCTCCAGCACCGACCGCGACGCCACCGACGACCACGCCACATCCACCGGGCGCCGTGGTTCGTCCGCCGACAGCCAGCTCGCCCACCGGCCGGCCTGCGCCGACAGCCCGGCCGCGTCGCGGGCGGACAGCAGCACCGGCACCACCGGCGGCAGCTCCCGGACGACGACCTCACCCTCCACCACCTCGGCCGGTGGCTGCTCGATGATCACATGCGCGTTCGTCCCGGAGATCCCGAACGACGACACCGCCGCCCGACGCGGCCGATCCACAGCCGGCCACGGCATGGCCTCGGTGGCCAGCGCCACCGCACCGGCCGTCCAGTCGATGTGCGGCGACGGCTCGTCCACATGCAACGTCGGCGGCAC
>NZ_JBVJGT010000108.1:0-9357 GCF_055587185.1 Micromonospora sp. NPDC048040
CCGACACACCCGCACCGACCACGGCGGCCCGCTGGTCGAACAGCGACCGCGTCGTGGCCAGGGACCAGGCCACGACGGCCGGGTCCACGTCACCGCGCTCGCGCACGTACTCCGCCAGCCGCGCCGCCTGACCCGCCAGAGCCGCCTTCGACCGCGCCGACACCGGCCACACGACGACATCGGAGTCCACCAGGCCCGGACGCGGGTCCACGGGCGCGGCTGCGACCGGCTCGTCGGCCTGCTCGATGATGACGTGCGCGTTGGTGCCCGAGATGCCGAACGACGACACCGCCGCCCGGCGCGGACGGTCCACCGCCGGCCACGGCCGGGACTCCGTCGCCAACTCCACCGCGCCGGCCGTCCAGTCGATGTGCGGAGACGGCTCGTCCACGTGCAGCGTCGCCGGCACGACCCCGTGCCGCATGGCCTGCACCATCTTGATCACACCGGCCACACCGGCCGCCGCCTGGGCGTGGCCGATGTTCGACTTGATCGAGCCGAGCAGCAGCGGCCGATCGGCCGGCCGGTCCCGCCCGTACGTGGCCAGGAGCGCCTGCGCCTCGATCGGGTCACCGAGGGTGGTGCCGGTGCCGTGCGCCTCGACCACGTCGACGTCAGCCGTGGACAGCCGCGCCGAGGCGAGGGCCTGCCGGATCACCCGCTGCTGCGACGGACCGTTCGGGGCGGTGAGCCCGTTCGACGCGCCGTCCTGGTTGATCGCCGAGCCGCGTACCACCGCGTAGACCTTGCGGCCCTGCCGGCGGGCGTCGCTCAGCCGCTGCACGAGCAGCATGCCGACGCCCTCGGACCAGCCGGTGCCGTCGGCGGAGGCGGCGAACGACTTGCACCGGCCGTCGGCGGCGAGGCCGCGCTGGCGGGAGAACTCGACGAAGGCGGTCGGGGTGGCCATCACCATGACGCCACCGGCGAGGGCCATGTCGCACTCGCCGCGCCGCAGCGCCTGGCCGGCCCAGTGCAGCGCGACCAGGGACGACGAGCAGGCGGTGTCCAGCGAGACGGCCGGGCCTTCGAGGCCGAACGTGTACGACACCCGCCCGGAGATGACGCTGCTGGTCATCCCGGTCAGCATGTAGCCCTCGGCGGCCTCCGGCGAGTACGCGAGCAGCGAGCCGTAGTCCTGGCCGCTGGTGCCGACGAACACGCCGGTGCTGCTGCCCCGGACGGCGGTCGGGTCGATGCCGGCGGACTCGAAGGTTTCCCAGGTGGTCTCCAGCAGCAGTCGCTGCTGCGGGTCCATGGCCAGGGCCTCGCGGGGCGAGATGCCGAAGAACCCGGGGTCGAACCGGTCGACGCCGCTGAGGAAGCCGCCGCCCCGGGTGTAGAAGGTGCCGCTGGCGTCCGGGTCCGGGCTGTAGAGGGAGTCGAGGTCCCAGCCCCGGTCGGTGGGCAGGTCGGTGATCGCGTCGACGCCGTCGGCCACGAGCCGCCACAGGTCGTCGGGGGACCAGACCCCGCCGGGCAGCCGGCACGCCATGCCGATGATGGCGAGGGGCTCGTCGTCGTCGACCGACACGGTGGCGGTGGTGGGCCGTACGGGGACCGGGGTGCCGGCGATCTCCGTACCCAGGAAGGCCGCCAGGTCGTGCGGGGTCGGATAGTCGAAGACGAGGGTGGCCGGCAGCCGCATCCCGAACGCGTTGTTGAGCCGGTTGCGCATCTCCACGGCGGTGAGCGAGTCGAAGCCGAACTCGCTGAACGCCTTGCGCGGCTCGATGGCGCCCGGGTCGGGGTAGCCGAGCACGGCGGCGGCCTGGCCGCGGACGATCTCGACCAGCGCGGCGACCCGGTCGGTGTCGCCGAGCGCGGCGAGCTGCTGGACCAGGGACGCGCCGGTGGTGGCCGCGGCGGCGGAGCGGGCGGGCATGCGGATCAGCGCCCGGTACAGCGGCGGGATGCTGCCGCCGGCGAACTGCACCTTCATGGCGGCGAGGTCGAGCCGGGCCGGGACGAGCGCGGCGTCGGTGGTGCGGCAGGCCGCGTCGAAGAGGGCGAGCCCCTCCTCGGCCTCCATGGCGGCGACGCCGGAGCGGGAGATCCGGTTGAGGTGGACGTCGTCCAGCTCGGTGGTCATGCCGCTGCGGTCGGCCCAGAGGCCCCAGGCGAGGGTGAGCGCGGCGAGGCCGCGCGCCTTGCGGTGCTGGGCCAGCCCGTCGAGGAACGCGTTGGCGGCCGCGTAGTTGCCCTGGCCGGGACCGCCGGCGGTGGCGGCGAGCGACGAGTACGAGACGAACGCCTTCAGGTCGAGGTCGGCGGTCAGTTCGTGCAGGTTCCAGGCGGCGTCGACCTTGGGCCGCAGCACGCCGTCCATCCGCTCGGGGGTGAGCGACGAGATGACGCCGTCGTCGCGGACGCCGGCGGCGTGGATGACGGCGGTGAGCGGGTGCTCCGCCGGGATGGCGGCCAGCAGCTCCGCCACGGCGGCCCGGTCGGCGACGTCGCAGGCGGCGACGGTGACGGTCGCGCCGAGCGCCTCCAGGTCGGCGCAGAGCTCGGCGACGCCCCCGGCCGCCCGGCCGCGCCGGCTGGTGAGGATGAGGTGCCGGACGCCGTACGTGGTCACCAGGTGCCGGCTCATGAGCTGGCCGAGGGTGCCGGTGGCACCGGTGATCAGGACGGTCCCCTCCCCGTCGAACGGGGCGGCCGGCGGCTCAGCCGCGGCGGGGACCCGGGTGAGCCGGGCGCCGGCGGCGACGCCCGCGCGGATCACCACCTGCGGCTCGTCGGTGGCGACGGCCGGGACGAGCGCGGCGGCGGAGCCGGCCACGTCGTCGACGTCGACCAGCACGAACCGGTCGGGGTTCTCCGACTGGGCGGAGCGGAGCAGGCCGATCACCGCCGCGCCGGCCAGGTCGGTCAGGTCGGCGTCCCGGTCGGTGGCGACCGCGCCCCGGGTCAGCACGACCAGCCGGGAGGCCGCGTACCGGTCGTCTGCGAGGAACTGCTGGAGCACGGCGAGCGCCCGGTGGGTCACCTCGGCGACGGCACGCGGCACGTCCGCCGATCCGGGCGGGTCGAGGAAGGGCACGACCAGCACCCCGGGCGCGTCCGCCCCCTCTTCCATCGCGCCGGCCAGGGCGGTCATGTCGGGGTACGCCGCCACAGCCGTCCCGGTGGCGGCGACCCCGTCGGTGAGGGCCGCCTCGTCGCCGACCACCGCCCAGCCGACGGTCGACGGGCCGGCGGCCAGGGCGAGCGGGGCCCACTCGACCCGGAACAGCGACTCGGTCCCGCCGCCCCCGGCGGTGCGGAGCTGGTCGGCCGAGACCGGCCGCAGGACGAGGGAGCCGACGGAGATGATCGGCGCGCCGGTGACGTCGGCGAGCAGCAGCGAGATGCTGTCGGTGCCGGTGTGCGAGACCCGGACCCGGGCCGCCGCCGCGCCTGCGGCGTGCAGGGCGACGTCGTTCCAGGAGAACGGCAGCCGGCCGTACCCCGGGGGCATGTCCGCCCCGGACGGCGCGCCGGCGGCGGTGGTCAGCCCGAGGGTGTGCAGCGCCGCGTCGAGCAGGGCCGGGTGCAGGCCGTACCCGTCGGCCTCGGCGGCGGGGGTCTCCGGCAGGGCCAGCTCGGCGAAGAGGTCCTCACCGCGCCGCCAGGCGGAGCGCAGCGCGATGAAGGACGGGCCGTAGTCGTAGCCCTGGGCGGCGAGGTTCAGGTACAGGTCGTCGGTGGCGACCTCGGTCGCGCCCGGGGGCGGCCAGGCGGTCAGGTCGGACCAGCCGGAGGGCGCGCCCGGTCCGGCGGGGCCGCTGGCCAGCACGCCGCTGGCGTTGCGGGTCCAGGCCCGCTCCCCCGCACCGTCGGCCGGGTCGCCGTCCACCGCGGAGTGCAGCGACACGGACCGGCAGCCGGTCTCGTCGGCCGGGCCGATCCAGAGCTGGATGTCCACGCCGCCGGTCTCGGGCAGGATCAGCGGCGACTCCAGGGTGAGTTCGCGGACGTGGTCCGCGCCGACGTGCGCGCCGGCCTGGAGGGCGAGTTCCACGAAGCCGGTGCCGGGCAGCAGCACCGTGTCGAAGACGACGTGGTCGGAGATCCACGGGTGGGTACGCCGGGCCAGTCGCCCGGTGAACAGGAAGCCCTCGGCGTGCGCGACGCCGACGGCGGCGCCGAGCAGGGGGTGCCGGGCGGGCCGCAGGCCGACGGCGGTGACGTCCCCGGTCCACCCGGCGCCCGCCTCGGGCCAGTACCGCTGGTGCTGGAAGGCGTACGTGGGCAGGTCGACCCGGCGCGCGCCGGTGTCGGTGAACCACGGCTGCCAGGTCACCGGCACGCCGTGGACGTGCAACTCGGCCAGGGCGTGCAGCAGCGCGTGCGTCTCCGGCCGGTCCTTGCGCTGGGCGGCGACGGCCAGCACAGTCTCGTCGTCGGGCAGGATGTCCGCCGCCATCGCGGTCAGCACACTCTGCGGGCCGACCTCCAGGAACGTGTCCACACCGGCGACCTGCAACGCCGTGACCCCGTCGGCGTACCGCACCGCCTCACGGACATGCCGCACCCAGTAGTCAGCGCTGCGGATCTCGTCCGGGCCGGCCAACCCGCCGGTCACGTTCGACACGACCGGCAGCAACGGCGCGGCGAACGTCAACCCGTCCAGGACCGCGCGGAACTCGGCCAGCATCGGCTCCATCAGCGGGCTGTGGAACGCGTGGCTGACGGTGAGCCGACGGGTCCGGGCACCCCGGTCCCGCCAGGCCCGCTCAATGTCGTCGAGGGTGTCGACGGCCCCGGACAGCACGACCGACGTCGGCCCGTTCACCGCCGCGATCCCGACCCGATCCGTGAGCCCGGCGATCGACTCGACCACCGCCTCTTCTGAAGCGGCGACGGCAAGCATCCCGCCGCCAGCGGGAAGCGCCTGCATCAACCGGCCCCGCGCGGCGACCAGCGCGGCGGCGTCCGCCAGGGACAACACCCCGGCCACGTGCGCGGCCGTGATCTCACCGATCGAGTGACCGCCCACGAAGTCCGGCACCACACCGAACGACTCCACCAGCCGGAACAACGCCACCTCGACCGCGAACAACCCGGCCTGCGTGAACACCGTTTGGTCCAACAACGCCGCCTCGGCCGTACCCGCCTCGGCGAACAACACCTCCCGCAACGGACGCGGCAGCAACGGATCCAGCCGCGCACACACCTCATCCAGCGCGGCGGCGAAGACGGGGAACGCCTCGGACAGCTCCCGGCCCATGCCGGCACGCTGCGCGCCCTGACCGGAGAACAGCACCGCCAGCGAGCCCCGGCCGCCGGCCTGGCCCGCGACCACCCCGCCCGACGGCTCGCCGGACGCGAGCGCCCGGAGCCCGGCGAGCAGGTCGTCGCGGCCGGTGGCCGGCACCACGGCCCGGTGGTCCAGGGTGGACCGGGAGGTGACCGACGAGAAGGCGACGTCGATGGGGCGCAGGGTCTCGTCGGCGGCCAGCCGGGTGGCCCAGCGCTGCGCCTGCCCGGCGAGGCCGGCGGCGTCCCGGGCCGACACCAGCACCGGCACGACCGGCCGCTCGACGGCCGGCGCGGCGGCGGCCGTCGCGGCGGCGGCCGTCGCGGGCTGCGGCGCCGGGGCCTGCTCCAGGATGGTGTGCGCGTTGGTGCCGGACACCCCGAACGAGGAGACGGCCGAGCGGCGGGGCCGGTCCATCGCCGGCCACGGCGTCGCCTCGGTCACCAGCGAGACGGCGCCGGCCGACCAGTCGACCTCGGGGGTCGGCTCGTCCACGTGCAGGGTCGGCGGCACGACGCCGTGCCGCATCGCCATGACCATTTTGATCACACCGGCGACGCCGGCGGCGGCCTGGGCGTGGCCGATGTTCGACTTGATCGACCCGAGCAGCAGCGGCGCCGCGTCGCCCCGGTCCTGCCCGTACGTGGCCAGCAGCGCCTGCGCCTCGATCGGGTCGCCGAGCCGGGTGCCGGTGCCGTGCGCCTCCACCACGTCCACGCCGCCGGCGGCGAGGCCGGCGTTGGCGAGGGCCTGCTGGATGACCCGCTGCTGGGACGGCCCGTTCGGGGCGCTCAGGCCGTTGGACGCGCCGTCCTGGTTGACGGCGCTGCCCCGAACCACGGCGAGGATCGGGTGGCCGTTGCGCTGCGCGTCCGACAGCCGCTCCAGCAGCAGGACGCCGACGCCCTCGGACCAGCCGGTGCCGTCGGCGGCGGCGGCGAACGCCTTGCACCGGCCGTCGGCGGCGAGGCCGCGCTGCCGGGAGAACTCGACGAAGGCGGCCGGGGTGCACATGGCGGTGACCCCGGCGACGATGGCCAGGGTGCACTCCTGCTGCCGCAGCGCCTGCCCGGCGAGGTGCAGCGCGACCAGGGAGGACGAGCAGGCGGTGTCGATGGTGACCGCCGGCCCCTCCAGGCCGAAGGTGTAGGCGATCCGGCCGGAGACGACGCTACCGGCGTTGCCGGTCATCAGGTGCCCTTCCAGGCCCTGCGCGGCACCCATCAGCACGGTGCCGTAGTCCTGCCCGGTGCTGCCGGCGAAGACGCCGGTGCGGCTGCCGCGCAGCGAGTGCGGGTCGATGCCGGCCCGTTCGAAGACCTCCCAGGAGGTCTCCAGCAGCCAGCGCTGCTGCGGGTCCATCGCCAGGGCCTCGCGGGGGGAGATCGCGAAAAAGCCGGGGTCGAAGTCGGGCATGTCGTGGACGAAGCCACCCTGGCGGGTGTACGACGTGCCGGGGCCGCCCTGCTCCTGGTCGGCGTCGTACAACGACCCGAGGTCCCAGCCCCGGTCCTCCGGGAATTCGGTGACCACGTCCCGGCCGGACGCGACCACCTCCCACAGGTCCTCCGGCGACCGCACGCCGCCGGGGAACCGGCAGCTCATGGAGACGATGGCGACCGGTTCCTGTTCACCGGCCTCCACCTCGCGCAGGCGCTGCCGCACCTGATGCAGGTCAGCGGTGACCCGCTTGAGGTAGTCGAGAAGCTTCGCCTCGTCAGCCATGGACCGCGCACTCCTTGTGTTGACCCGTCGTCGCAGCAGCGATCACGTCAGGACATCCCCAGCTCGCGGTCGATGAAGTCGAAGACCTCATCCGGCGTCGCGTCCTGGAGCTTCTCGGCGACGGTGTCGCCGTCAGCCGGCGCGTCGGCCTCGTTGAGGGAGGCCAGCAGCGCCCGCAGCCGCTCGGTGATCCGAATCCGGGCGCTGCGGTCCGGCGCCGAGCCGGAGAGCGCCGCTTCCAACCTGTCCAGTTCGCCGAAGACCGGCGCGACCCCGACCACTCCGCCGTCGACGATCGCGGCCCGCACGTAGTCGGCCAGGCCGGCGGCGGTCGGATAGTCGAAGACCACCGTGGCGGGCAGCCGGACGCCGGTCGCCGCGGTGAGCCGGTTGCGCAGCTCCACGGCGGTCAGCGAGTCGAAGCCGAGTTCCCGGAAGGCTCGCTCCGGCTCCACGGCGTCCATGGAGGCGTGCCCGAGCACCGCGGCGGCCTGGCCGCGTACCAGCTCCAGGAGCGTCTTGCGCCGCTCGGCGTCGGTCTGGCCGGCGAGCAGCGCGGCCAGGGACTCCGCGGACACGCCGCCGTCGTCGGCGGCCCGCTCGGCGGCGGCCCGCCGCGCCTCGGCCACGCCCTCGATGAGCGCGCTGGGCCGGACGGCGACGAACCCGGGCACGTACCGGGCCCAGTCGATGGCGGCCACCAGCGTCGCCGGCTCACCTCCCGCGACGCACCGCGCGAGCGCGGTGAGGGCGGGCTCGGTGTCGAGGCGGGCGACCCCGGTGCGCCGGCGGCGATCCTCCACGGCCTGGTCGCTTGCCGCCATCCCGCCGGCCGCCCACGGACCCCACGCGACCGAGGTGGCCGGCAGGCCCTGACGGTGCCGCTGCTCGGCGAGGGCGTCGAGGTAGGCGTTGGCGGCGGCGTAGCTGCCCTGGCCGGCGGCGCCGAGCTGGCCGGCCATCGCGGAGAACAGCACGAACGCGCGCAGCTCCCGACCGACGGTCAGCTCGTGCAGGTGCAGCGCGCCGAGCACCTTGGGCCCCAGGACGGTGGCGAGCCGGTCGGCGGTGAGGCCGTCGAGCACACCGTCGTCCAGTACGCCGGCCGCGTGCACCACGCTGGTCAGCGGCGCGTCGGCGGGCACCTCGTCGAGCAGCTTGGCCAGCGCGGCCCGGTCGGCCACGTCGCAGGCCGCCACGGTCACCCGGGTGCCCGCATCGGTCAGCTCGCGGACCAGCTCGACGGCGCCCGGGGCGTCCGCTCCCCGGCGACTCACCAGCAGCAGGTGCTCGGCGCCGCGGGCGGCCAGCCAGCGGGCCACCTCCGCGCCGAGCGCGCCGGTGCCGCCGGTGACCAGCGTGGTACCCGGGTAGCCGGCCTCGTCCGTGGCGGGTTCACCGCCGGGCGCCCGCACCAGCCGGCGTACCAGGATGGTGGCGCCGTCGACGGCGAGCTGGTCCTCGCCGTCGAGGCCGGCGAGCGCGGCGCAGAGCAGGTCCCAGCCGTGGTCGTCGAGGGTGGCCGGGACGTCGACCAGCCCGCCCCACCGCTGCGGGTGTTCCAGGGCCACGACCCGGCCGAGGCCCCAGAGCAGCGACTGCTCCGGGCGACCGGGGGTCCCGCCCCGGGTGGTGCCGGCGGCGCCCCGGGTGACGCACCACAGCGGCGCGGCGACGTCGAGGTCGCCGAGGGCCTGGACCAGCGCCAGGGACCGGGCGAGGAACGGCGGCACCGGCTGGGTGTCGTCGACCGCGCCGTCGGCGAGGGCGAGCAGCGACAGCACGCCGTCCACCGGGGCGGGTTCGCCGTCGGCGGTGCGCGTCGCGGTGGTCAGGCGCGCGGCGAGGGCGACCCGGTCGGTCAGGTCGTCCGGCAGCAGCACCAGCCGGGCGTCGGCGCCCCGGCGGGCCAGTTCGACGACCGCGGCCTCGCCCTCCTCCGGGTGCCGCTCGTCCGCCACCACCCACCAGGCGCCGGGGAGGAAGCTGACCGGCGTCCCGGTGTACGGCTGCCAGACGCTGCGGTACCGCCAGTCGTCCAGAGTGGACCGTTCCCGCTGCTGCCGCCGCCAGGAGGCGAGCACCGGCAGGGCCGCGCCCAGCCGTTCCAGGGACTCCGTCGCGCTCTGCGCGGTGAGTTCCGCGAGCGCAGCCAGGTCCTCGCTCTCGACGGCCGCCCAGAAGGCGGAGTCGACGCCGCTCGGGGTCTCGTCGGCGCCGCCCTGCGCCGTCGTCGCGGTCGGCCAGAACCGGTCCCGGTCGAAGGCGTACGTGGGCAGGTCGACGGTGTCGGTCCCGGCGAGGACGGTCGTGAGGTCGACGGGCAGGCCGATGGCGTGCGCGGTGGCGAGGTTGGTCAGCAGCCGCGTCGCGTCGTCGTCGCCCCG
>NZ_JBVJGT010000109.1:0-9139 GCF_055587185.1 Micromonospora sp. NPDC048040
GTGAGATCTCCGTGGCGTTGCGCGACGTCCCCGAGGGCACCCCGGTCATCGTGAAGGTCCTGCCATGACCCGGCCGGATCCCGCCGTCCTCGCCCCGACGCCGGGCCGGTCAGCGGCTTCGAGGCGCTCCGCCCACCACCCGTCCCCGCGCGACGGCGGCCCCCACCGTCTCCGGCGGGGGCCGCTGCGTCGACGCTCGGCGGAGCCGGTCAGCACCAGCCGTTGACCGCGCCGTTCACGCCGGTCCACAGGAAGGCGTCGGAGACCCAACTGCCGTCGCTGAGCCGGTTCCACAGCGACGTGGTGCCGTACCGGCCGGTGTGGCTGGTGCCGTTGGCGGAGCAGGAGATGGTGACCGTCGCGCCGTCACCCACCGAGCCGAGCACGGCGTAGCCGGTGCCGGGGCCGGACCGCTTGTTCACCGTGCCCCCGCCGTTGGCGTCGACCACCGCCTGGTTGAAGCCCAGCGCGCCGTAGTTGTAGACCGCGCCACCGGCGCCCCGCCAGGTCGAGCCGTGCCGCGCCCCGCCCTGGTAGGCCGAGGCGCCGTTTTCGAACACCCACTTGCCGAGGCCGTGGCCGGCGATGGGCACGTAGGCGCTGTTCTGCCGCAGTCCGAAGTGGACGTGCCGGCCGTACGCGGCCCCGCCGCAGGTGACGTCGGTGCCCGTGTAGCCCAGGTAGGCGCCCTGGCCGACCGCCGTGCCGTTGGCCGAGATGTTGCTCCACAGGTGGTAGTAGTCGGTGGAGTAGCCGCGGTCGTGGATCACCCGGATCCACCCCCGGCACATCGTGTACGCCGTGCCGGCCCGGGCGGCGCGGACCACCTGGTCGCCGCCCGCGAGGTCGATCGAGCTGTACGGCGTCTCGTAGCCGCCCCAGCCGTGCGGGCCGCTGGTCAGCGTCCAGGTCTGGCCGACCGCGAACGGCAGGGCCATGCCGGTCCGGTAGTCGCCGCCCGCGTACATCGTGCCCGGGGTGCGGGTGAGGACGTCCTTCTCCTGCTTGCCGACCAGGGGCGACTCGGCGGCCAGCTCGCCGAACTCCGCCTCGCCGTCGAAGCTCACCTGCCACCCGCCGGCCTCGGCGCGGGCGATGAAGATCGCGCCGGTCGGGTGGACGTCCTCCTCGTGGCCGGTGAGGGCGACGGCGGTGCCGAAGGCCCAGCGGCCGCTCTTTCGGGTGACGGTGACCCGGGTGTCGGGCTCCTCGGCGTGCGCCTCGCCGGCGACCCGGGCCTGCCCGAGCAGCTTGACGGTCACGGCCTGCTCGACGCTCGCCCGGGCCGGGTCCGGCGTGGGCGCGGCGGCGTGCGCAGCGGTGCCCGCGACCAGGAGTTCCGTCGCCAGGAGGGCCGTGGCTATGCCGGCCCATCGTCTGATGTGCACCATTGACGACCTCTCAAATTGAAGTACATCGCTAAGTGGTGCTGACGATAGACAGAACCAAGAATATTGTCTACATGTTGACACGCTGGCAATGAAGGTATGTTTCGGCCCGCCGGCCGCGTCGGCGAGGCGCGGCCGGCGGACGCCCGGGCAAGGCAGCCGGCGGGTGGTCAGGCAATGCGGCGGATGCGGCGGACGGCCAGCAGGAGCAGCAGCGCCGCGAGCGCGACGAAGATGCCGGCCTCGATGCCCTGGAACAGCCAGAACCGGCTCTCGGGCTGGTAGAGCCACCAGTTGTAGGCGCCCGGACCGAGGCCCAGGTCGGCGCCGCAGGCCCGCCCGTCGGGGCCCGTGGCACCGGGCGGGCAGATCACCTGGGCGTTGGGTGCGACGAGTTTGCCGTTGGCGTCGTGGACACCGTTGGAGAGGATCCAGTCGCCTCTCCTGATGGCGAGTTCGTCGGTGGAGCCCTGCACCGGGTAGGTCAGCTCGCGGGCGGGCAGGTAGCGGGGCCTGGCCAGCGCGGCCACGGCGACGCGCAGGCCGAGGAAACCGACCAGCGTGCCGGCCATGGCGGGCAGCGCCCGAGGCCAGACGGTGCCGGCGAAGACGCCCAGCGCGACCGCGAAGAGGGTGTACCCGATCGGCACCACGCCCTGCATGTCGAAGAAGAACGCGTCGAACCGGCTCTGCCGCCAGCCCTGGTTGAGCGGGGTCAGCCACCAGGACATGCCCAGCCCGTAGGCGACGGAGACGAGCAGCGCGGCGGCTCCCACGAACCCGAACTTGACCAGCGCCCAGCGTTGCCGGCTGACGCCCTGGGTCCAGACGAACCGGTGGGTGCCCTGCTCGACCTCGCGGGCGATCAGCGGGGCGCCCCAGAACAGACCGACCAGCAGCGGCAGCACGAGGAAGAGGATGCCCGCCAGGCTCAGCGTGCCGAACTGGTCGTGGAACTGGTTGAAGGCCCTGTCGCAGGTCTCGCCGAGCCCCGGCGTCGGGCCCGGGTCGCCCGCGGCGACGCACTCCGGCAGGCCGTAGTCGTCGAAGGCGTCGCGCATCGCCAGGCCGCTGATGATCACGAACGCGCCGAGGACCGCGAGCCCGCCCAGGGCGAACAGCGCGTCCCTGCGGTGTTGCCGCCAGGTCAGCCAGATCATGCCGGCACCCCCCATTCCTCGTGGCTGGCCTGCGCGTCGCCGTCGGCGAGGTAGGCCAGGATGACGTCCTCCAGGGACACGTCCCGCACGCTCCACCGCGGGTCGGCGACGGGCCCGTCGGTGCGCACCAGCAGGGTCGACTGCCGGTCGGTGTGGCTGGCCCGCACGACGTCGGCGACGCCCGGGATCGGCTCGCCGCCGTGCCGGGGGCCGATCAGGCGCCGGTGCGCGGCGACCAGGTCCTCGACCGCGCCGGCGAGCCGGACCTGGGCGGCGTTCAGCACGATCAGGTGGTCGCAGACCCGTTCCACGTCCGCCAGCAGGTGCGAGGAGAGCAGCACGGTGGTGCCGGAGTCGGCCACGCTGCCCATCAGGGTCTGCAGGAACTCCCGCCGGGCGAGCGGGTCGAGGCTGGCCACCGGCTCGTCGAGCAGCAGCAGCCGGGGGCGCTTGGCCAGGGCGAGGGCGAGCGCGACCTGGGCCCGCTGCCCGCCGGAGAGCTTGCCGACCGGCTTGTTCGGCGGGATGCCGAGATCCGCCAGGCGGGTACGCGCCATCGCCGCGTCCCAGCGGCGGTTCAGCCTGCCGCCCGCCGTGATCAGCTCGGCCGCGGTGAAGTCCCGGTACAGCGGCGTGTCCTGGGCGACGAAGCCGATGTCGGCCAACGCCGCCCGGTTGTCGTAGGGGGGCTCGCCGAACAGCCGCACCGCCCCGGCGTCGGGCCGCAGCAGGCCCACCGCCAGGTGCAGCAGCGTGCTCTTGCCCGCCCCGTTGGGCCCGACCAGAGCGGCGATCCGCCCGGCCGGCAGGCGGAACGAGCAGTCCCGCAGCGCCCAGTGTCTCCCGTACCGTTTGCCCAGCTGGTCGGTCTCCAGCACGGCCTCCATGGCGTGTCCTCTCATCCTGCCGACGTGGCGTTCTGCGGCGGGGCGTCCACCGGGAGCGTGGCCCGCATGGTCGTCTCCACCAGGGCGGTGATGTCCTCGGGCGTCAGTTCGGCCGCCTGCGCGCGGTGCAGCCAGGCCACCAGCTCCGCCCGCAGTTCGGCCTGGTTGGGCAGGGACGCTCCGGCGAGGGTGCGCGTGACGAAGGTGCCGACGCCCGGCCGCCCCTCCGCGAGGCCCTCGATCTCCAGCTCGCGGTACGCCTTCAGCACCGTGTTGGGGTTGATGGCCAGCGACTGCGCGACGTCGCGGACCTTGGGCAACTGGTCCCCGGGGGCCAGCAACCCCACCCGCAGGGCCTGTTTCACCTGCTGCACGAGCTGCATGTAGGTGTTCACCTTCGACCGGCCGTCCAGCACGAACTCGATCACCCGCCGCGCCTCCCCTGTTGTCTTACGACAGTAGGACTATAGAACAAGTGGGCGCCGACGGGAGCCCCTTCGTCGACGTGCGTGCCCTTCCGGACGGTCCGGGGAGATCCGCGCCTCACGTCCGCTCGACGAGCTATCGACGCTTCCGGATCCGACCCGGCCCCGCCTGTCGCCCTGTCGGCGGACGCGGTTCAGACCAGGCCGGCGACGGCGCCTATCGCGGTGATGGCGACCGCCACCTGCTCGGCAGGAGGACCGTCGACCGGCCATGAGCCGTCCGGGCGCTGGGTGGCGGTGAGCCGCCGGACCACGGCGCGGAACACGGGATGGTCCCGGGGCAGCAACGCCGTCCGCAGTGCGCATCCGGCGCGGGCGACGTCGGCCGGCGGCGCGTCGAGCAGCCGCCGCGCCAGGACGTCCAGTCCCTGGTCCGCCTCCTCGCGCAACCCCACCGCCCACAGCAGGGCGGCGGCGAGCCAGGTGGTGGTGAGGCACGACGGCCAGGCGCCGGAGGCTCCCACGGCGTCGCGCACCGCCCGGGCGGCCCGCCCGGCCGCCTCGGGCCGGTCCAGGACCGCCAGGCACCAGCCGACGTAGGCGGTCAGGTAGAGCGGGTCCTGCGACGGCAGATGCCCGGCGTCCACGGCGGAGCGCACCGTGCCGTCCGGCGCGACCAGCGCGGCGAGCCAGTCGACGCAACGGTCCACCCGGGAGCTGTACCGCAGGTCCAACTCGATGATCCGGGCGAGCCGTTCGCACGTCGCCGCCACCGAGGGGGCGCCGGCCGACCAGGGTGCCGGGAAACCGCCCTCGGGAGACTGGTCGGCGAACAACGCGTCCGCCACGTCCAGCGGCGCCGGCCACACCCCGGTCAGCACCGTCGCCAGGCGGTGCCCGTCGGACTCGTCACCGTGGGCGATCACCCACTCGACCGCCGCGCCGTTGTCGATCACGAACCGACCCTGACCCTCACCCGTGCAGGTACGCGAGGACCGCCAGCACCCGGCGGTTGTCGTCGTCCGACGGCGGCAGCCCCAGCTTGCTGAAGATGTTGTTGATGTGCTTGCTGACCGCCTTCTCGGTGACGAACAGCCGCCCGGCGATCGCCGCGTTCGACCGGCCCTCGGCCATCAGGCCCAGCACCTCCCGCTCCCGGGCGGTGAGCTCCCGCAGCGGCTGCGCCGTCGCGTTGCGGGCGAGGAGCTGGGAGACGACCTCCGGGTCCATCACCATGCCACCGCCGGCCACCCGGCGCACCGCGTCGACGAACTGGTCGACGTTGGACACGCGGTCCTTGAGCAGGTAGCCCACTCCCCCGCCACGGTCGGAGAGCAGCTCGCGGGCGTACAACTGCTCGACGTGCTGGGAGAGCACGAGGATCGGCAGGCCCGGCAACCGGGTCCGGGCCTGCAACGCCGCCTGGAGCCCCTCGTCGGTGAAGGTCGGCGGCAGGCGCACGTCGACGACCGCGACGTCCGGGTGGTGCCGGACCAGCGCCGGCAGCACGGACGGCCCGTCGGCGACGGCCTCGACCACCTGGAAGCCGAACGCGTCGAGGATGCGCGTCAGCCCGTCCCGGAGGAGGGCGAGATCCTCCGCGATGACAACTCGCACGGCAGCTCCATGGTCACGACAGTCGGTCCGCCGGGCGGACTCGTCACGGTCATCGTGCCATCGAAGGCTGCCAGACGGCGTTGCACGCCCGACAGGCCGGTCCCGGAGTCCGGCGTCGCGCCGCCCCGGCCGTCGTCGCCGACCACCATGGTCAACCGACCGTCGCGGTACGCCAGCCGGATCCACGCCCGCGCCGCGCCGCTGTGCTTGGTGACGTTGGCCAGCGCCTCGGCCACCGCGAAGTAGGCGGCCGACTCGACTGCGGCCGGCGGGCTGCCGGGCAACGCGACGTCGAGCTCCACGGACAGCGGCACCGCCAGCGCGAGCGCCCGCACGGCGCCGTCGAGTCCGCGTTCGGCCAGCACCGGCGGGTAGATGCCGCGGACCAGGTCGCGCAGCTCGACCAGGGCGCGACCGCTGGTCTCCTGCGCCTCGGTGAGCAGCCGCTGCGCCGCGGCCGGGTCGTCGGCCATCAGCTTCTCGGCCAGGCCGATGCTCATGCGCAGCGCGACGAGCCGGGCCTGCGCCCCGTCGTGCAGGTCGCGCTCGATCCGGCGCAGCTCCGCGGCCTGGGTGTCGACCGTGTCGGCCCGGCTGGCGGAGAGCTGCCGGACCCGCAGCGCCAGCTCCTGCGCCCGGGTCGGGGCCAGGAAGAACCCGGCGAAGCGGAAGTGCAGCCACACCAGCCACTGCGCGACCACCAGGCCGGCGAACAGGAACAACCATCCCTGGGGTACGGACAGCACCGCCTGCACGAGGTTGTCCATCGGCCAGAACACGCCGTAGCCGTACCAGTCGACGTTGAGGAACAGGACCACGGGCATCAGCAGGACGCCCTCCAGCCCGTACACCGGCAGGACGAACGCCAGCAGGCAGGCCCCGCCGGTCACCATGCCCGGCATCAGCCAGGCGATGTCCCGCCAGGTCGCCGGGTCACCGACCACCCAGCGGAACCGCCGCCAGGTGCCGAGCCGGGCGCCCTCGGGCGCCGGCGGGTACGGCGAGGCGATCGGCATGCCGTGCCACCCGGCCACCCGGCGTTGCAGCCCGGTCGACCACCGCACGAGCACGGTGACCGCGGGGAACAGCGCGAACCCGATGCCGAGGGCCGGGATGAGCGCGAGCGAGACCACCGACAGCACGAACAGCGCCGCGTTGGTGGTCAGGCTGAGCAGGGCCACGGCCAGGCCCTGCACGGCGGCGAGCGCGCCGGGCCGGACCGACTGCCTGACGAACGCGCGTACGGAGCTGTCCACGGCGCCCATTCTCCGGCACCGGTCCCACCGGATTCGGTGGTGCTAGCACCACCCACCTTCGGGACCTGGCACCCCTGCCCCCGCCCCCCTCCGGCCGAAGGATCGAGACGTGACCACAACCAGGCAGGAGAGACCCGACATGTCCCGGCGGCAACGACTGGCCGGCCTACCGTCCGGCCGACGCACCAAGTACGCGATGCTCGTCTTCTGGCTCGTCCTCGTCGCGGTGGCCGGACCGCTGGCGATCAAGCTGACCGAGGTGCAGAACAACGACACCCTCGGGGCGCTGCCCGCCTCCGTGGAGGCCAGCCGCGCGGTGCAGCGGGCGGAGGCGGCGTTCCCCGACTCCCAGGCGCCCCTCGCGGTCGCCGTCTACGTACGCGAGAGCGGGCTCACCGACGCCGACCGCGCGAAGGTCGACGGCGACCGGGCCGCGTACGCCGCGTACGCCGACGGCGGCCAGGTGCCGCCCCCGGTCCCGAGCGAGGACGGCAAGGCGGTGCTGGTGTCCTTCCCGGTCGCCGGCGACGACGAGCAGCGGGCCGACGCGGTGGCCGACATCAGGGACCGGCTGGCCGCCGACGCCCCCGACGGGCTGCGCACCGCGCTCACCGGCGAGGCCGGCGCCACCGAGGACGTCTTCGACGCGTTCGCCGGGATGGACACCGCCCTGCTGCTGGCGACCGCGGGCACCGTCGCGCTGCTGCTCCTCCTCACGTACCGCAGCCCGGTCCTGTGGCTGATCCCGCTCCTGACGGTCGCGCTGGCCAACCAGCTCGCCAGCGCGGTCGTCTACCTGCTGGCCGAGTACGGCGGCCTGGCGGTCGACTTCCAGAGCCAGAGCATCCTCACCGTGCTGGTCTTCGGCGTCGGCGTGGACTACGCCCTGCTGCTCATCGCCCGGTACCGGGAGGAGCTGCGCCGGCACGCCGACCGGCACGCGGCGATGGCCGTGGCGCTGCGGCGGTCGATCGGCGCGATCTGCGCCTCGGCGGCGACCGTCGCGGTCGGCCTGCTGTGCCTGCTCGCCGCGCAGCTGCCGGCCACCCGGGGCCTGGGACCGGTGGGCGCGATCGGCATCGCCGCGGCGTTCCTCGCCATGACCACGCTCCTGCCGGCCGTGCTGGTCATCTTCGGGCGCTGGCTGTTCTGGCCGTTCGTGCCCCGCCACACCCCCGACGCGGTCGTCGACGACGAGGCGTCCCGGCACGGGCTGTGGCGCCGGGTCGCCGGCGTCGTCGGTCGCCGCCCGCGCGTGGTGTGGCTGGGCACGGCGGCGGCGCTGGTCGCCCTCAGCTTCGGCATCGGCAACCTCAGCATCGGCATGCCGGCTGACCAGTCGTTCACCACCGAGGTCGGCTCGATCACGGGCCAGCGGATGATCGCCGCGCACTACCCGAGCGGCACCGTGGCGCCCGCCGAGATCCTGGCCACCGCCGGCACGGCCGACCAGGTGGTGGCCGTCGCCCGTGCGGTGCCCGGGGTGGCCGAGGTCGGCGAGCCGCAGCGCTCCCCCGACGGCCGGTGGGTACGCGTCGCGGCCGTCCTCGCGGACACGCCGGACAGCGACGCCGCGCTGGACACCGTCGACCGGCTCCGCGCCGCCGTGCACGCATTGCCCGACGCGCAGGCGCTGGTCGGCGGGGACACCGCGTACCTGCTCGACGAGGAGCGCACCGTCGGCCGCGACAACCGGGTCGTCGGCCCGCTGATCCTGGCGGTGGTGTTCGCCGTCCTGGTGCTGCTGCTGCGGGCCCTGGTCGCGCCGCTGCTGCTGCTGGCGAGCGTGGTGCTGTCCTACGTCGCCGCGATGGGCGCGGCCGGGCTGATCCTCGACGCCATGGGCTATCCCAAGCTGTTCGTCGGGATCCCGCTGCAGACGTTCCTGTTCCTGGTCGCCCTCGGCGTGGACTACACCATCTTCCTGGCCACCCGGGCCAGGGAGGAGACGGCACGGCTCGGGCACCGCCGGGGCGTGCTGCACGCGCTGACGGTCACCGGCGGCGTCATCACCAGCGCGGGCGTGGTGCTGGCGGCCACCTTCGGCGCGCTCAGCGTGCTGCCGCTGGTGCCGTCGGTGCAGTCGGCCGTCATCGTCGGCGTCGGCGTGCTGCTGGACACGTTCCTCGTGCGCAGCCTGCTCGTGCCGGCCCTGGCGCTGGAGATCGGCCGCCGCACCTGGTGGCCGGGCGTGCTGTCGCGGCGGGGGTCACAGGTCCGGACGCAGCCCGTCGAGCCGGCCGCGGCGAGGGCCCGGTCAGGGCTCGCGTAGCGGGACACTTCCGGGGGCGTAACGCCCGGCCGCCCGCCACCGGGCGGGGGGGGGGGGGGGGGGGGGGGGGGGGGGGGGGGGGGGGGGGGGGGGGGGGGGGGGGGGGGGGGGGGGGGGGGGGGGGGGGGGGGGGG
>NZ_JBVJGT010000110.1:0-8677 GCF_055587185.1 Micromonospora sp. NPDC048040
GGCCACCTTCAGTCGGGCCTTCGCCCGGTTCGCGGAGCCCTTCTGTTTGCGGGCCAGGTTCCGCTGCGCCTTGGCGAGCTTGCGCCGGTCGGCCTGCCCGTACCGCGGGTTGGCCACCTTGCCCTGCTCGTCACTCACCCCCGGCATCGGACGCGACAGGGTCAGCAGACTGGTGATGCCCGCATCCACACCAACCTCGGCATCGACCGGAGCCAGGGGCGTCACGGTCGGGTCCTCCACCAGGATGGATACGAACCAGCGGCCGGCAGCGTCCCGGGACACCGTGACGGTCGACGGTTCCGCCCCGGCAGGCAGCGGCCGGGACCACACGATGTTCAGCGGGGTGGTCATCTTGGCCAGGGTGAGCTGGCCGTCACGCCAGCGGAACGCGGAGCGCGTGTATTCGGCCGACGCCCTAGATTTGCGCTTGGACTTGAACCTCGGATACCGGGCCCGCTTGTCCCAGAACGCCGCGTACGCGGCCTGAAGGTGCCGCAACGTCTGCTGCAACGGCACCGACGACACCTCGTTGAGGAACGCCAGGTCATCGGTGCGTTTCCACCCGGTCAGCCACTCCGACGACTGCGCATAGGTGGTGCGTTGCCGGTCGACCGCCCACGCCCGGGTCCGGGCCTCCAACGCCCGGTTGTACACCAGACGCACACACCCGAAGGTGCGGTTCAACTGCCCGGCCTGCTCAGGGGATGGGTAGAAGCGGTACTTGTATGCCCGTTTCACCACCTCCCCCACACCTCACACCCTACAACCGTCCATGTAAGACGATCAGCGAGGGGAGGGAGCGGCGTTTCCTCCCGGCCCTGAACGGCCGGGTTTCCACGCCGCAAATCCGATGACCAAAGGAACGGGCAGGGCGATCTGCGACATCACGATCTCGGTCGACGGGTACTCGGCCGGGCTCAACCAGACCGAGGAACGCCCGTTCGGCGACGACGGCGGCGACGGCTCGGGCGGCAAGCTGCACGCCTGGATGTTCGACACTCCCTCCGAGAACCAGGCCGAGGTCGACCAGATGACCGCCGCCAACGCGTTCGTCATGGGGCGCAACATGTTCGGCCCAGTGCGTGGCGCGTGGGATCGGCAGTGGAACGGCTGGTGGGGCGACGATCCGCCGTTCCGCGCCCCGGTCTTCGTGCTCACCCACCACGCGCGACCCGCAGCCGATGGACGGCGGCACCACGTACCACTTCGTCACCGACGGAGTCGAGTCGGCACTGGCACAGGCACGCGCGGCGGCCGGCGACGGCGATGTCGCGATCCTGGGCGGCGCGACCACCATCAACCAGTACCTCGCCGCCGGCCTGATCGACGAGCTGCGGCTGCACATCGTGCCGCTCACGCTCGGCGCCGGCACGCGGCTGTTCGAGGGCGTCCCGCCGCTGAAACTCGAGCAGGTGAAGTCGCGAGCCGCGACCTCGGTTACGCACGTGACCTACCGTGTGCTGTCCTGAGCTGGACGGTGTTGTTCGCGCGGCGGCCAGCCGACGCCGTCAGCGCCGCCGGGAACGGGTGACGCGGCCGGTCAGGCCGGCGCCGCTTCGCCGATCGCCTGGTCCAGGATTTCCAGACCGAGGGCCAGTTCCTCTCGCGTCGTGGTGAGGGGCGGTGCGATCCGGAAGGTGCTTCCCATGCCGGGCAGTTGCACGACGTTCATGTGGAGGCCGAGTTCGAGGCAGCGGCGGGTGACCTGGGCGCCGAGGACGTCCGAGCCTTCACGCGTTTCCCGGTCGAGGACGAGTTCGATCCCCTGCATCAGGCCGCGCCCCCGTACGTCTCCCACCACGTCGTGCCGGTCCCTGATGTCAAGCAGGCCGGCGCGCAGGAACCCGCCCAGCTCCCGTGCCCGGATGTCCATCTGCTCCTGTTGGAGGACGTCGAGCACGGTGTTGCCGACGGCGGCGACGAGGGGGTCGGACACGTGTGTGGTGTAGAAGAGGTAACCCCGCTCGTGTGCCCGTTGTTCGATTTCCTCGGTCGTGATCACCGCGGCGAGCGGTAGGCCGGCGCCCAGCGTCTTGGACAGCGTGAGGATGTCGGGCACGATGCCGTCGCGTTGGAAGGCGTACCACGTGCCGGTGCGGCACAGACCGGTCTGCGCCTCGTCGACGATCAGCAGCATGCCGCGCTCGCGGCACTTGCGCGCCAGGGCGGCGAAGTAGCCCGGCGGTGGCTCGATGATGCCGCCAGAGCTGAGGATCGGCTCGACGATGCACGCCGCGAGGCTCCCCGACGACTGGGCATCGACGAGGGCGAAGCCGTAATCGAGCTGCCGCTGCCAGTCGAACCCGCCGTCGGCAATGGTGAAGTCGGGGCGGTACGGGTTGGGCGTGGGGATCGCGAAGTTTCCCGGCGGCGTAGGCCCGTAGCCCCGGTGGCCGGCGCTGTATGTTGCGGCGGCCGCGGCGTGCGTCATGCCGTGCCACGACTTGGCGAAGGCGACGATCTCGTGTTTGCCCGTCACGAGCTTGGCCATCCGGATGGCCGCCTCGTTCGACTCGGCCCCGGTCGTCAGCAGCAGCGCCTTCTCGAGCGGCGGGGGGAGGGACTCGGCGAGCCGGCGCGCGAGGTCGACCACCGGGCGCGACAGCATGCCGCTGAACAGATGGTCCAGGCTGGCGATTTCCCGCTGCACCGTCTGGACGATCGCGGGATGACAGTGGCCGAGGATGGCGCTCATCTGACCTGAGGTGAAGTCCAGGATCTGCCGGCCGTCGGCGGTGTACACGAAGCTGCCGGCCGCGCGCTCGATGATCTCGGGAGTGAACGGACCGCCGTAGCGCACCAGATGGCGGTCGACGTCAGACCAGAACTGTTCGGCGGCGTTCCGCTCCGTAGTCAGCGTCATACGCCTCACGATAGGGCCGTTTGTTATGCGCGAAAAGCTGAGGTTTCTGGCTACGCTGTGCGGAAATCGCGTACAAGGAGCTTCCGATGCGGCTGAACACCGCGCGCCTGGAGATGCTCAGCCTGCTGGACGGCCTCGGCACCATGCGGGCCGTCGCCGCGGCCCTGCACATGAGTCCGTCGGCGGTGTCGGCGCAGCTGGCGGTCCTGGAGTCGGAGACCCACACCGAACTCCTGCGGCGCACCGGCCGCCGCGTACAGCTCACGCCTGCCGGGCGCACGCTCGCCCGACACGCCCGCATCATCCTCGACCAGATCAAGGCCGCCGAGGTGGACTTGCAGGGCCTCGCCGGACAACCAACGGGACCGGTACGCCTCGCGGCCTTCTCCAGCGTCGTGCAGGCCGTCGTCATTCCGCTCGCCGCCCGGCTCCGGAAGACACATCCAAGGATCGAGCTGGAGGTCGCCGAACTCGATCCGCAGGCCAGCCAACCGGCCCTGCGCCGCGGCGACTACGACATCATCGTGACGGCGGACTTCATCGACGGGTCCATGCCGCTGCATCCTGACGTGCACAACATCCCTCTGCTTACCGATGCCATCGTGCTCGTGCTGCCACGGTCGCAGGTCGCATCGGACGAACCGGCGGACCTGGCCGACTTCGCCGATGCTGCGTGGTCCATCGACATGCCCGGCACGTACCTGTCGAACCTGGTGACGAGCACCTGCCGGCAGGCCGGCTTCGAGCCGGTGGTGGCTGGCCGCTTCGCCAGCTACGAGCTGCTTCTGGCACATGTCGAAGCCGGCCTGTCCGTGTCGCTCCTGCCCGAGCTTGCCGTGGACCGTCGCTACCACGTTGACACCCGCCCGCTGCGCCGACCGTTGACCCGCCACGTCTACGCGGCCGTGCGCAGCCGACCAGCTCTCACCGCCGCGAGCCAGATCGTCCTCGACGAACTGTGCGGCCTCGCAAGGACGTCCTCCAGCGTCTGGCGAGACGGGGCCGACTGCCGGCCGTCGGGGACCAGTTGGCCGGCCGCGACGGCGCCGGTGGCGACGAAAAGCATGTGAGGCATCCGCCGGGCCGGTACCGCAGACTTGGTCGTCCCTGAACCAGCGGGTTGGCGACGGCGCCACCGTGACGGGTGGCTAGGGAGCGTCTCGAATCGCGAGTGCGGCTTGGACGAGCGCGGCGTGGGTCAGCGTCTGGGGATAGTTGCCGAGGTGGGCGCCGGTCGCGGGGTCCATCTCCTCGGCGTAGAGGCCGAGCGGGCTGGCGTGGTCGAGCATGGTCTGGAACAGCTCGAGCGCCTCGGTGCGGCGCCCGGTGCGGGCGAGGGCTTGAACGAGCCAGAACGAGCAGGGCAGGAACGCGCCTTCGGTACCCGGGAAGCCGTCGCGTCCCGGCGGGTAGCGGTAGAGGAGGGGGCCACCAGCGGAAAGTCTGTCCCGAATGGCGTCGATGGTGCCACGCACGCGGGGCGAGTCGACGCTGTCCATGCCCAGCAGCGGTAGGACGAGCAGGGCCGCGTCGAGGTCCTGGCAGCCGTAGCTGCGGACGTAGCTGTTCGTCGTCGGGTCGAAGCCGCGTGTCCGGACCTCGGCGGCGATGGCATCTCGTGTTCTCTGCCAGCGTCGACGTTGGCGGTCTGGCAGTGGGTGGGTGTCAGCGATGCGCAGGGCCCGGTCCAAGGCGAGCCAGCCCATGAGTTTGGAATGTACGTGTTGGTCGGGTTCGCGGACCTCCCAGATGCCGGCGTCGGGCTCCTGCCAGCGAAGGGCGACCAGGTCGGCGAAGCCGCGTACCGCGCGCCACGTCTCCGTGTAGAGGCGGTGTCCGGACTGCGCGAACGCCCAGGCGGCGTCGATCACCCAGCCGTAGCCGTCGAGTTGGTGTTGCCCGGCAGCGCCGTTGCCGATCCGTACCGGAAGGCTGTCGAGATAGCCGGTCCAGCCGGACACCTCCCGTTCCGCGGGTACGTGGCGGCCGTGGAGGGTGAATAGTGCCGGCAGGCGTGGCCGCTGCAGCCGGCTGGCGTGCAACAGCCACGCGAGGAAACCGTGGGCTTCGGCTGCCTTGCCGACGCTGAGGAAGGCGCTGACGCCGATGCTGGCGTCACGGGGCCAGACATAGCGGTAGTCCCAGTTCCGTACCCCGCCGGGATCCTCGGGCAAGGACGTTGCGGGTGCCGCCACCGGGGCCTGCGAGGGCGAGTAGGTCAACAGCCGCAGGGTCAGCAGGCTTCGCACGACGTGCTCCCGGAACGGCAGCGACGCGTCGATTTCGGCGGTCCAGGCACGCCATCGGTTCTCGTCCTCGACGAGCAGTTCCCAGGCTGCTGTCGGTTCGACGTGGATCAGCGGCTCGCGGTGGGCCACGGCCAGTACGAGGGTGATCGGTCGGCCTGGCCTGACCATGATCGAGGCAGGTCGGCCCGGCTCGATGGTGAGGTCGGGTGCGGTGACCAGAGAGACCGCGAGCGACCCCCAGTCACACAACAGTGCCCGGCGCCGGCGGTGCACTCGGGGCCTGCGGTGCCGTACGCCGAGGCGGGGGTCGAACTCGACGACGGCGTCCGCCGTTGCCCCCTCGGCCGACAGGCGCCGGACGATCAGTGTCGTGGGCAGCAGGCGACCGCTGACCTCGGCCACCATGGCCTCGGTGAGGGTGAGGCGGCTGCTGCCCACCGCCCAGGTCGTCGTCAGTGTGGCGGTGTGCTGCCGGTAACGTCGTTCGACGACCGTGGCCGGCCCGGCTGGGCCGAGCCGGAAGGTTCCGGCGTCCGGGCCCCCGACCAGCCGGCCGAACAGGGGCTCGCCGTCGAAGCGGGGCAGGCAGAGCCAGTCCATTCCGCCGTCAGCGGCGACGAGAGCAGCGGTGCGTGTGTCACCCAGCAGCCCGTAGTCGCTGATGGGCGCTGGGCGTCGAGGCCATGTCACGTCGTGCCCGCCAGCCATGGGGATGTCTTCCTGACGAGTCGCGAGACGTCGGTCAATCGGCCTGAAGGAGCAGTCCGAGGACGCTTCCGTAGATGATGTGGACGACGGCCGCGACCGCGGGAGTCTGGACCCCGTAGTTGAGGGCGAACAGGCCAGGCGGCTCCAACACGGCTGTGCTGGCCGGGCCCGCCCGTTGCGAGGCCATGCGCGGGTGGACACCCGGAAGCAGCGGCAGGAGCACCGTCAGCGCGATCCCGACGTGGAGGCTCCCGATCAGCGCCCCGATCCACCAGGTGGCGCGGTGCAGCAGGGCGAACATGGCCGCGTAGCCGGGGCGAAGCCCTGACCGGCGCAGAGGTGGATGAAGAACCCGACGACCCGGGCCCGGTCGGGATCCTCGGTGACGATGGTCCCGAGTACCAGGGGAATGTCGAGGCGGGTGAGGCCGGCCAGTTGTGCAGTGATCAGCGCTGCGGTGAGCGCCACGGTAGCGACCAACCCGAACAACGCCCATCCGGCCCAGTCCATCTCAGCAGCGGTCGACGTCGCGACTGTGCACAGGTGGCATGACGAGTGCTCCGGCCGGCCCAGCCCCGCGTCTCGTCCTTCCCGGCAGGCATGTGCCGCGGGCTTGGGCGATGGCACGCCCGGTGGTGGCCAACCGCTGGACTGTGCTCAACCCGGCTGGTCGCGGCGTTTCGTGTCTGCTTGCCATCAGCCCGGTCAACCCCCTCGTCGGTTCAGACGTTCAGGCGTGCTTGTGGGAGAGTGAACTCGGCACGTTCACGTCGGCGCATCGTCCACGCCGACCCGGGCGGTCAGCCCCGCGCCGCCGCGCCGCGTGTGCTCGGCAACGGCGTCGTCCCCGCCCAAGCGGCGACCGCACTCCGTCTCCTGCTCTGCCGGAATCACTGACCCCGGCCACCGGCGGTCCTTCGCGGGCAGCCGAGCGCTGCCCGCGAAGAACCCCTCAAGCTTTCGTCACCCCGAACACCCGGTTGCCGGCATGCTGGTCCACCGGCGAGCCGGACCCGCTGATACCGGCATGCTGGAGCGACTCGAGCAGCTCCTGGTCTTACTCCACGTCCACGTCGACGTCGACGTTGCCGATGCAGACGACGACGTTGTTGGGCTGAGTCCTGTTGTCGTTCGTCGTCTCGACCGCTGCGGCCTGCTCGACGCTGACGTCGCTGTCCCGGATGGTGTTGTCCTTGATGATCTGGGCGATGGTCACCTCGTTGCTCTGCTCGTTGTTCGCGCAGACAACTTCGGTGCGGTCCCAGGCCCCGGACTCCGTGCCGTGTCCGTAGGGCGCGGCGAGCGCGGCGGCGGGCGTACCGAGCAGCAGGGCGGCGCCGCCCAGCGCTACCCCGCCGGCGAGCCGGGTCAGAAACCTCTTGGACATGTCCCTCACTCCCTTCTGGTCGGCTCAGGAAGACGAGCCATGACGAACATAAGAAGGATTCATGTCCGGTCGGAGCGCTTTCCAGGTTTTTGAGGCGAACATGCCTTCGGCTGCTATAAGTAGTTGTTTCACATTTCCGGGCGGTTGGCCCGGTTCGGGTGGGGTGCTCACCAGGTCGCCCGGTTCCCAGCGAGGGCGATGATCTTTTCTTCGGTGGGGCTGATGCTGCCCTCGGCGGCCGTCCGGTGGCTGCGACACAAGCGAGGGTGTGCCCGCCTCTCCGGTCATGGTCCCAATACCGCTTGGGGGTAGGGGTAATGTCCCGTGCTGCCCGTCGGGCTTCTGAACATTGCTGTAGCAGGGGAGAGGTGGGCCACGGCCCGCGTGTTGCCATATACCCCTAGGGGGTATATCGTGCCGTATGGAGGTGGACGGCATGAGACACGAACACGCAACCCACGCCGATGCCATGGTCATCACCAATGGGCATCACGGCCATCAGGTGCCGGTCGGCGAGCACCCCGGCGGTGGACCCCACGACGGGCATCGAAGCGGTGCTGGGGCGGCGGGTGGCCACCACGGCCACGCGGGGCATGGATCTGCCGGTGGGCACGGCGGTCATGACATGCATGCGGGGCACGGCGGTCATGACAAGCACGCGGGGCATGACCCGGAGCAGTTCCGGCGCAAGTTCTGGCTGAGCTTGGTGCTGACGGTGCCGATCGTGGTGACCAGTCACATGGTGATGGGCTGGTTCGGCTACACCCTCGATTTCCCTGGGATGGGCTGGGTGGGCCCGGTTCTGGGGTCGGTGGTCTTCTTCTATGGAGGCTGGCCGTTCCTGGTCGGCGGGATCCGCGAGGTCCGCGACCGGGCTCCGGGGATGATGCTGCTGGTCTCGATGGCGATCGCGGTGGCGTACGTCGCGTCGCTGGCGACCAGTCTCGGCGTGTTCGACTTGGACTTCTGGTGGGAGCTGGCGGCGCTGGTGACCATCATGTTGCTGGGGCACTGGCAGGAGATGAAGGCGATCGGTCAGGCGCAGGGCGCCCTCGCCGCGCTGGCGGCGCTGCTGCCCGACGACGCCGAACGGCTCGACGACGACGGCACCCCGCACCGCGTGTCGGTGGCCGACCTGCGGGTGGGCGACGTGGTGCTGGTCCGCTCCGGTGCCCGGGTGCCGGCCGACGGTCGGATCGTCGACGGGTCCGCCGAGCTGGACGAGTCGATGATCACGGGGGAGTCCCGGCCGGTGCCGCGTGGCGTGGGGGACCGGGTGGTGGCCGGCACGGTGGCCACCGACTCCGCGTTGCGGGTGCGGGTCGACGCGGTGGGCGAGGACACGGCGTTGGCGGGCATCGGCCGGCTGGTCGCGCAGGCTCAGGCGTCCAGCGGCCGGGCGCAGGTTCTGGCTGACCGGTTCGCCGCGATGCTGTTCTACGTCGCGACCGCCGCCGCGTTGGTCACCTT
>NZ_JBVJGT010000111.1:0-8560 GCF_055587185.1 Micromonospora sp. NPDC048040
TCCTGTCTTTGTTTCTTTTTGTTCTGTTTTTCTCCCCCCTTGTTGTGGGGCTGTCTTGGCTTTCTGCGCCGTCCTCTTTTTTTTTCCTTTTCCCCTCCCTCTTCCCCCCCCCCCCCCCCCCCCCCCCCCCCACGGCGGTGGCTACGGTGTGACGCCGATTCCCTGGCCGGTGAACCCGATCCAGTTGAGGTTGCCGAAACCGCTGGTCGGGCCGCCGGTGACGGTGGTGAACACGAGGTAGAGCCGGTGCGTGCCGCCCGGGTCGGTGATCGGCACGGTGGTGCTGGTGAAGGCGTTGTTGCCGCTGGTCGCGTTGACCGTGGCGGTGGCGACCACCGGCCCGGTGGGCGAGTCGAGCCGGAACTGGACGCCGAAGCGCGGCTGCCCGGCGGTGGCGGCGCTGCCACCGGAGGTACGCAGCGTCACCGACTGGATGTTCGTCAGGTTCACGGTGTTGTTGACCGCGATCCAGTCGCCCGGGTCGAGGCTGCCGCGCTGCTGCCCGCCGCCGGTGTCGGCGCTGGTGCCCACGGTGGTCCCGGACTGGTCCCGGGCGAACTCCACCTGCTGCAGCTTGTCCTGGATGATCTGCTGGTCCACCGTGGTCAGTGCCGGCTGCCCGTTCGCCCCCCGGTCGGTGTAGGAGGCGCTGACCACGCCGTAGATGTAGCCGCCGTGGGAGGCGTCGTCGGCCTCCGTGGGCAGCACGCCGGAGCAGCCGAACTGGTTGGCCTCGCCGTGGCCGTGCTCGTCGTGGCCGAGCACGAAGGTCACCTCGACCTTGGCGCAGTCGACCGGCCCGTCCTCGGGGTCGGTGACCGTCACCGACCACGGGATCCCGTCACCCCACTGGAAGAAGCCGCCCTCGAGCGGGGTGTTGACGGTGACGGTCGGCGCGGTGTTGCCCACCGTGATCGTGGTGTTCGCCGACGCGCTCTTGCCGCTGGAGTCGGTCACCGTGAGCCGCGCGGTGTAGACCCCGTTGACCGTGTACGTGTGCGTCGGGTTCGGGTCGACCGAGTCGGTCGTGCCGTTGCCGTCGAAGTCCCAGGCGAACGAGATGGAGTCCGCCGGGTCCGGGTCCTTCGACCCCTCGCTGGAGAAGGCGACGGTCAGCGGGGCGTGACCGTTGGTCGGGGTCGCGTTCAGCACTGCGTTCGGCGCCCGCAGGCCCTTGACGTAGCTGAACTTCAGCATCGCCGCGTCCGGGTTGACGTTGAAGAACCCGTCGCCGTACGTCAGCAGGTAGAAGTTGCCGTCGGGGCCCCACTTCATGTCCATCGGGTTGTCGCAGAGGAACGGCTTGGCCGGCGTGGTGGGGGCCTGCCCGCAGTTCAGCACATTGTTGATCTTCAGGATGTCGCCCTGGGCGTCGAGCCGGACCTCCTTGAGGGTGTCCCGGGTGAACTCGCCGAAGAAGATCGCGCCGTCGAAGTACGCGGGGAACTTCGTCTCCGACCTCAGCTCCGGGTCGAAGTCGTATTTCGCCGCGCCGTGCGGGCCCACGCCGCCGGTGCCGAGTTCGGGGAAGAGCACGGGACAGGTCTGCGTCGGGGTGGACAGGTACGACTCCGGGCACGGCGTCGGGGCCTGGAACGAGTACCAGAGCTCGGACTTCTCCACCGCGGGCAGGTCGGTCAGCCCGGTGTTGTGCCGCGAGGTGTTCCGCGGCGCCGCGCAGTCGAACGGCGCGACCGGGGAGATCGGGCTGGTGGTCCAGTTCATCTCGATGTACGGCAGGTTCGGCTGCACGCACATCGGCCAGCCGTAGTTCGCCGGCTTGCCGACCACCATCATCCGGCCGGTGCCCGCCGGTCCCCGGCCCACCGCCGCGGTCGAGGAGTCGGGGGAGTAGTCGGTGACGTAGGCGACGTCGTTGCGGTCGAGCGTGATCCGGAACGGGTTCCGGAAGCCCATCGCGTAGATCTCCGGGCGGGTCTTGTCACCCGGGTCCGCCGCCTCGGGGAACATGTTCCCCTCCGGCACGGTGTAGCTGCCGTCCGCCTGCACAGAGATGCGCAGGATCTTGCCGCGCAGGTCGTTGGTGTTCGCCGAGCTGCGTCGGGCGTCCACGAAGGGCGCCTGGTAGACGCCGGTGGCGCTCACCGAGTCGTTGTGCGGGGAGAAGCCGCCGGAGCCACCGCCGCCGGCCGGGGTGTCGTCGCCGGTGACCAGCCAGAGGTTGTTCTTCGAGTCGAAGGCGATGTCGCCGGCCACGTGACAGCATGCGCCCCGATCGACCGGAACCTGGAGGATCTTCTGCTCCGAGGCCAGGTCCAGGGAGGGCGTCTCGCCGTCGACGAACTTGTACCGGGAGAGCTGGAAGTACCCCTTCCACCGGTCCCAGGCCGCCGGGTCGGTGCTGGTGGTCGGCGCCCCGCCGGCGGGGGTGTCCAGCGGCGGCGCGTAGAAGAGGTAGACCCAGCGGTTGGTGGCGAACTCCCGGTCGATCGCCGGGCCGTACATGCCGTCCTCGCTGTGGGTGTAGACCGGGATCTGGGCCAGCACGGTGGTCTCGTTGCTCTCCGGGTCGTGCAGGCGTACGCCGCCGCGGCGGTCGGTCTGGATCACCCGGCCGTCGGGGAGCACGTCGAAGCCGATCGGCTCGTTGACGTTGGGCTGCGCCCCGATCACCGTCATCTGGTAGTTGGCCAGGACGGTGGCGCCGCAGTCGCCGTCGGTCACGCCGGCCGCCCACTGGATGGCGCCGCCGAGGTGGGCCCGCAGGTCGGTGCTGCCGAAGCTCTCCGGCGTCGCGCCGAGCCCGGTGTAGAAGGACCGGCCGCCCTGGTGGTCCTTGCACCAGGTGACCGGGTGGTCGAAGCCCATCGACCCGCCGGCGTACGTCTTCTCGTCCACCGTGGCCAGGACGTGCGAGACGCCCCGGACGTTGGCCGCGAAGTTGTACCACCGGTCGGTGTGCGCCCAGCGCTCCGGCAGGGTCGCGGAGGCCGGGTGCACCCGGTCGGCCACGGTGACCGTGGCCGGGGCCGCCGCCGTGGCGGCGCCCACCGCCCGGGTGCCGAGCACGTCGTCCAGGAAGGACCAGCCCGGCTCGGCCTCGATCGCGGAGTGGACGCCGACGAAGCCGCCGCCGTCGCGGTAGTACCGCTCGAACGCGGCCTGCTGGTCGTCGCCGAGGACGTCGCCGGAGGTGTTCAGGAACACCACGGTGCGGAACTGCTTGAGGTGCGCCTCGTCGAACTTGCGGGCGTCGTCGGTCACCTCGACGGTGAAGCGCCGGTCGTTGCCGAGCTGGCGGATCGCGTCGACGCCGGCGGCGGTGGCGGGGTGGCTGCCGTCCGCCGACCGGGTGAAGACGAGGACCTTGTACTGGATGCCGTTGCTGGTCGGTGCCGGGGCGGCGAGTGCCGGTGCCGGCTGCTGCTGAGCGGTCGCGACGAGCGTCGCGCCGACGAGGGTGAGAAGGCTGAGATAGGTGGCGGCCCTTCGGCCGATCGGTCTGCGCATCGAACCTCGCTCTGGTCGGGCGGGTCCGCCTCAGCGCCGGGACGTCGCTGAGGAGGTCGCGGGGGGAGTACCAAGAGCCTGGCCAGGTTCTACGCAGGACGATATTTGCGCCTCGGACCAAAGTGAAGAGGTTGGAGGCGGAAGTTTTCGATGGATGGGCTGAACTTTCGCTTCAATCGGCGAAAGTGGCCGCAGGGGTGGGGCCGGGCGGCCGTGACGTGCCCGTACGCACACGAGCGGGCCGGTCGCCAGCTGGCGACCGGCCCGCTCGAAGGTGCGATCAGAGGGTGCTGTTGTTGGTGCCCGAGCCGGACGGCTTGCTGCGGGGGGTGGTGGTGGCCGACGTCGACCCGGAGGTCGAGCCGGTGCCCGACGAGCCGGAGCCCGCCTTCGCCCCCACCGTGGCCGGCGTTCCGGCGAACGCGTCGTCGGCGGCGGTCAGCTCCTGCTTGTTGCCGTTGCTGCTCAGCTTCTCGCCCAGCTTCGACTGGCCGAGCTTGTCCTTGCCCTCGCTGTAGAGGCGGGTCGCCTGGGCCTGCGCGACGCCGGCCGCCTCCTGGACGGTCGGGTGGTCGAGCACCTTGCGGCCCCGGATCACCAGCTCCTCGTACTTCTCCCGACCGGCACGGGCGCCCAGGACGAATCCCGCAGCCAGCCCGCCAAGAAACATGATCTTTCCGCGCATGGCGGCTCCTTCCGTACCTGACGCGCCGTCGTCCGGCGGCTTACCCCGCCGGAGGCGACCAAATCGCGCCTGTCTCCTCTGTCCGCAGCTAACTACCCATCCTGCTCTCCGCTCATGCCTCCTTGTGCCGTGATGACGATTTGTCTGGTTTATTGTCGTGTCCGCGGGGCACGGGTCGCAGAGGTAACCCCCTGGACCAACACCCCCCGGAGTCCTGTACTCTTGTCCCCGTCGCACGGCGCGGGGAGATCCGCACCGGACGACGCAGCGGTCCCCCGTAGCTCAATTGGCAGAGCAGCCGGCTGTTAACCGGCAGGTTTTTGGTTCGAGTCCAAACGGGGGAGCTTCCACACCTGACGCCCGTCGGCCCTGCCGGCGGGCGTTCGTCGTTCCGTGCCTCCGCCGACCGCCGACCGCCGACGGCTCGGTGTTTTCGCCCCTCACCGGCCGCCCGGTTTCCGCCACCGCGGGCGCTCCCGCCCGGCAGGATGGTCGGTGTCGACTTGGACTCACTCTGCGTCGATCGGTGCGTCGATACTTGGGGTGGGTGCGGATGCCCGGAAGAGGAGGCCACGGCAGGATCACACTCGTCGCCGTGGCGGTCGTGCTCGCGTGGCTGGCCGTCGGGGCCGTCGCCGGGCCGTTCTCCGGCCGGCTCGGCGAGGTCGCCACGAACGACAACGCCTCGTTCCTGCCCGCCGACGCGGAGGCGACCCGGGCGCAGGAGCTGGCCGGACGGTTCGTCGCGCGGCAGACCACCCCCGCCCTGGTGGTCTACGAACGCGCCGGCGGCATCACCGACGCCGACACGCAGCGGGCGGCTGCCGACGCCACCCGGTTCGCCCAGGTGCCCGGGGTGGTCGGCCCGCTGCCGCCGCCGATCCCCAGCGAGGACGGGCAGGCCCTCCAGGTGGTGGTGCCGATCGACGACGCCGACGGCGAACGGATCGGCACGGTCGTCGAGGAACTGCGCGCCATCGCCGGCGGGGCCCGCGACGGGCTGACCGTGGACGTGGCAGGGCCCGCCGGCCTGCTCGCCGACCTCATCGAGGTCTTCTCCGCCATCGACGGCACCCTGCTGGTCGTCACCCTCTGCGTGGTGCTGGTCATCCTGCTCGTCGTCTACCGCAGCCCGGTCCTGTGGATCTTCCCGCTGCTCGCCGCCGGGATGTCCTTCGCGCTGGCCGCGGTCTTCGTCTACCTGCTCGCCGACGCCGACGTGATCAAGCTCAACGGGCAGGCGCAGGGCATCCTCACCGTGCTCGTCTTCGGCGCCGGCACCGACTACGCGCTGCTGCTCGTCGCCCGCTACCGCGAGGAACTGCACCGGCACGGGCGCCCCTGGGACGCGATGCGGACCGCCTGGAAGGGCGCCGCCCCGGCGATCGTCGCCTCCGCCGGCACGGTGATCGTGAGCCTGCTCTGCCTGCTGCTGTCCAGCCTGAACTCCAACCGGGCGCTCGGCCCGGTCGCCGCCATCGGCATCGCCGCCACCCTGCTGGTCATGCTCACCTTCCTGCCCGCCCTGCTGGTGCTTGGCGGGCGGTGGGCGTTCTGGCCGCGCCGGCCCCGGCCCGACCAGGCCGACCCGCGCACCGAGCACGGCATCTGGAGCCGGATCGCCGGCTTCGTGGCGCGGCGGGCCCGGCCCGTCTGGGTGCTCACCACCCTCGCGCTGGCCGTGCTCGCGCTGGGGCTGACCCAGCTCGGCGCGACCACGCTCGGGCAGTCCGACCTGTTCACCGAACGCACCGACTCGGTCGCCGGCCAGGAGGTGATCGCCCGGCACTACCCGGCCGGCACCGGCAGCCCCGCCACCATCTTCACCAACCAGCAGGCCGCCGAGCAGGTCGCCGACGCGGCCCGCGGCGTGCCCGGGGTGGCCGCCGTCCGGCCCGTCACCGCCGACCGGACCGGCCCGCCCGACCCGAACGCGCCGCCCACCGTCGTCGACGGCCGGGTGCAACTGGAGGCGACGCTCGCCGACCCGCCGGACAGCGACGGCGCCGAGCGGGCCGTCCGGGAGTTGCGGGCGGCGGTGCACGCGGTGCCCGGCTCGGACTCCGTGGTCGGCGGCTTCACCGCGATCAACGTGGACACGTCGGACGCCTCGACACGGGACCGGAACGTGATCATCCCGGTCGTGCTGGCGGTGATCGCGATCATCCTGGCGCTGCTGCTGCGGGCGCTCCTCGCGCCGATCCTGCTGATCGCGACCGTGCTGCTCAGCTTCGCCGCCACCCTCGGCCTCTGCGCGCTGATCTTCCGCCACGTCCTCGACTACCCCGGCGTGGACACCTCGTTCCCGCTCTTCGCCTTCGTTTTCCTGGTCGCCCTCGGCATCGACTACAACATCTTCCTGATGAGCCGGGTCCGCGAGGAGTCCGCCAGGCGGGGCACCCGGGCCGGCGTCCTCACCGGCCTCGCCGTCACCGGCGGCGTGATCACCTCCGCCGGGGTCGTGCTCGCCGCGACGTTCTCCGCGCTCGCCGTGCTGCCGCTGGTGGTGCTGGTCGAGCTGGGCGTGGCGGTCGCGGTCGGGGTGCTGCTCGACACCATCGTCGTCCGCTCGCTGCTGGTGCCCGCGCTCGCGTACGACATCGGGCCGACCATCTGGTGGCCGGGCCGGCTGTCCCGGACGAACGGTGAGCGGGAGGCGCGTGATGCTCGCTGAGACCGACGTCGTCGTTGTCGGCGGCGGCCTGGCCGGCCTGGCCGCGGCCCGGCGGCTGCACCGCGCCGGCGTGCCGTGGCGGCTGCTGGAGGCCGGCAACCGGCTCGGCGGCCGGGTGGCCACCGACGCGGTCGACGGCTACCTGCTCGACCGGGGCTTCCAGGTGCTCAACACCGCCTACCCGCGGCTCGGCACCCTGCTCGATGTCGACCGCCTGCGCCTCGGCCACTTCACCTCCGGCGTGCTGGTGCGCAAGGGCGACCGGCTCACCCGCCTGGTCAACCCGCTGCGCGAGCCCACCGGCGCGCCCGGCACCGCCCTGGCCGGCATCGGGTCGCTGCGCGACCGGCTGCGCCTCGCCGCGCTCGCCGCCGGCTGCGCGACCCTGCCGAAGGGCCGGCTGCTCGCCGCGCCCGAGACCACCGCCGAGACCGCGCTGCGCCGCGCCGGCCTCTCCGACACGATCATCGAGGAGTTGCTGCGGCCGTTCCTCTCCGGCGTCTTCGTCGAACGGGAGCTGGAGACCTCCAGCCACGTGCTGTCGATGGTGCTGCGATCCTTCGCCCGGGGCCGGATCGGCCTGCCCGCCGAGGGCATGGCCGCGCTGCCCCGCGCCGTCGCCGACCCGCTGCCCGCCGACCTGATCGACCTGGACACCCCGGTCTCGGCGGTGGCGCCCGGCCGGGTCCGCACCCAGGCCGGCGACATCCGCTGCCGCGCCGTCGTGGTTGCCGTCGATCCGCCAGCGGCGGCCACGCTGCTGCCGACCCTGCCGGCGGTACGCACGCACAGCTACACGACGTACTACCACAGCGCGCAGGAGGCGCCGCTGGACGAGCCGATCCTGCTCGTCGACGGCGACCGGCGGGAGGTCGTCGCGAACACGGTGGTGGTCAGCCGGGCCGCGCCGACGTACGCGCCGGCCGGGCGGCACCTGATCGCCACCTCCGTGGTCGGCCCGTCGGCCCCGCCCGAGCCGACCGTGCGGGCCGAGCTGACCCGGCTCTACGGGCGGTCCACGGCGGACTGGACTCATTTGACCACCGTGTCCGTCCCGGACGCGCTGCCCGCCGCACCGCCGCCGCAGGGGCGGCTGCGCAAGCCGGTGGCGCTGGGGGAGGGCCTGTTCGTGGCCGGCGACCACCGGGACAGCCCCTCCATCCAGGGCGCGCTGGCCAGTGGCTGGCGCGCCGCCGGGGCCGTCCTGGCGGAGCTGCGCGCGGGCTCCTGACGCCCCGATCGGTGGGTACGGGGCGCGGCGGGTCGGCTGCTCGCTGTTATCCTCGCGTTGCCCATCGTGCCGCCACCGCGGGGCGGTGAAGCCAGGGTTTCGTGCTGGCCGGTGATCGACCGGGCGGGATAGGATCCGGCGCGGTGCCGGGGCGGTAGCTCAGCCGGTTAGAGCAGTCGACTCATAATCGATCGGTCACGGGTTCGAGTCCCGTCCGCCCCACCAACAGCGCCTGAGCTGGGAAAAAGGTGAAATCGGATGTGGCGGTGCCCGAACCGCCTCGACCAGATGCCTCGCGACCTGGGAGAGGAAGCGCTCAGGTCTTACAGCCATTGCCGCGCGTGACAGCCGAGCGCTCCAAGGACTCGGCGATTGGTTGGCTTGGATTTCTACCGGCCTGCTCGGCCTGGGTTCCACAGATGTGCTGGTCGGCTAGTACACGAATCTTGGGGTTGAGCTGCGGAAACACGGCTTTGGACGCCTAGCAGGCGTGTCACTA
>NZ_JBVJGT010000112.1:0-8497 GCF_055587185.1 Micromonospora sp. NPDC048040
CCCCCCCCCCCCCCCCCCCCCCCCCCCCCCCCCCCCCCCCCCCCCCCCCCCCCCCCCCCCCCCCCCCCCCCCCCCCCCCCCCCCCCCCCGCTTCCCCTACGGGCCGGGGCGGGCTCCTAGTCGAGCAGGTCGAAGAAGTCGTCCTTCGCCGCGTCGACCTTGTCCGACTCGGTGTCGACCAGCGACAGCAGCTGGTTCAGGGCGTCGGCGAGCCGCTTGCGCGCCACACCGTCCATCGTCAGGTTGGCCAGGCTGGACTCCAGCCGGGTCAGCTCCTCCAGCACCCCGAGCGCGGTGGACGCCTGCTCGGGTAGCAGCTCACCGCGTAGGTAGCCGACCAGTTCCCGCACGTTCGGGTAGTCCAACACCAGGGTCGCCGGCAGGGTCAGCCCGGTCGCGGTGGCGAGCCGGTTGCGCAGCTCGACCGCCGTCAGCGAGTCGAATCCGAGCTCGGGCAGGCTCCGGTTGCCGTCCAGGTCGGCGGCGGAGGTGTGGCCGAGCACCCTGGCTGCCTCGGCGAGCACCATCTCACGCAGCACCCGGTCCTGTTCGGCGGGAGCGAGCCCGGGCAGGGTCCTGGCGAGGTCCGTGCCTCCCGCCCGGGTGCCGCCGGCCGGGCCGGGCGCGCCACCCGCTACCGCGTCGACCGACGCGGTGGCCCGCGCCCCCGGGCCGGCGACGTCCGCGCCGGCCGGGCGGTCCGTGGCCATCAGGTCGTGCAGCACCGGCGGCACCGACCGCCGGTCGTGCCCGTCGAGCAGGGCGCTGTCCACGTCGACGAGCACCGGCGTCGCCGCGTCCGAGTCGAGCGCCCGTTCCAGCAGGGCCAGCCCGCGCCCCGGCGGCAACGGCGTCAGCCCGATCCCGCGCATGCGACGCAGGCCGGTGTCGCTGACCTGCTCAGCCATCCCGTCCGGCAGCTCCCACAGGCCCCACGCCAGCGACTGCCCCGGCAGCCCCTGCGCGCGCCGCTGCTCGGCGAGGGCGTCGAGGTAGGCGTTGGCGGCGGCGTAACCCGACTGCCCGGGCGAGCCGAACAGGCCGGCCGCGGAGGAGAAGAGCACGAACGCGGCCAGGTCGTACTCGCGGGTCTGCTCGTGCAGCTGCCGTGCGCCGTCCGCCTTCGGCCGCAGCACTCCGGCCACCCGCTGCGGGGTCTGCGACTCGACGACCCCGTCGTCCAGTACACCGGCCAGGTGCAGCACGGCGGTGAGCGGATGCTCGGCGGGGACGGAACTCAGCAGGTCGGCCAGGGCCGCCGGGTCGGCGACGTCGCAGGCGACGACGCGCACCGACTCCGCGCCGAGCGCGGACAGCTCGCCGACCAGGTCGGCGGCGCCGGGGGCGTCGGATCCACGCCGGGACGTGAGCACCAGGTGCCGCACCCTGCGCCGCTCGACCAGGTGCCGTGCCACGAGACGGCCGATGGCGCCGGTCGCGCCGGTGACGAGGACGGTGCCCTGCGGGGCCCACGGCCGTGGTCCGACGCGGGTGACGGCCCCGGGATCAGTGGGGACCCCGGTCTCCGGGACGAGGCTGTCGGCGGCCGACGGGTGCAGCCGAGGCACCAGCAGTCCGCCGGCACGGACGGCGACCTGCGGTTCTCCGGCGGCACCGGCCGCGGCGAGCGCCTGCCGCGACGCCGGGTCGTCGTCCAGATCGATCAGCGCGAACCGGCCGGGGTGCTCGGACTGCGCCGACCGCAGCAGCCCCCACGCCGCCGCCTGCGCGAGGTCCCGGGAGCGGTCGCCGACGGCCCGCCGGGTCACCACCGCCAACCGGGCGGCGCCGTACCGCGGGTCGGCCAACCAGCGGTGTGCCAGGTCGAGCGCGGCGGCGACGGTGGGGTGCGGGTCGTCACCGCCCGGCGGCAGTTCGGTGAAGACGAGGTCGGGAACCTGGTCGCTGGCCGTCAACTCGTCGAGCCAGACCACCGGCTGGTCGGACCGGACCGGCGCGGCCGGCACCCAGCGCAGCTCGTACCCGCCGCCCGCCCCGGACGGCCCGGGGGCGAGCCGGTCGGGGGTGATCGGCCGCAGCGCGACGTGCCGGACAGAGGCGACCGGCGCACCGGACGGGTCGGCGAGGACGACGTCGACACCGTCGCCGTCGCGGGTCAGCCGAACCCGCAGCGCCGTGGCGCCTCGGGCGTGCACCTGCAGGCCCGTCCAGGAGAACGGCAGCGCGATCCCGCCGTCCGCCCCGGCGTCGTCGAGCAGGCCGAGGGCGTGCAGCGAAGCGTCGAGCAGCGCCGGGTGCAGCAGGAAACCCTCGGTCGCGCCGGCGGCCTCGGCGGGCAGCGTCACGTCGGCGAATATCTCGTCGCCCCGCTTCCACGCCCGGCCGACGCCCTGGAACACCGGGCCGTAGTCGTAGCCACCGGCGCGCAGGCGGTCGTAGAAGCCGTCCGTGTCCAACGGCGCCGCGCCCGGCGGCGGCCACAGCCTCAACCGGGTGGCGTCGCTGGTCCGCACCGGGGCGACGGTTCCCGTCGCGTGCGGCGTCCACGTTCCGCCGGGCGGGCGCGCGTGGATGGTCAGCGGGCGGGTCGGGTCGCCGTCCGTCCCGGCGACGACCACCCGGGTCTGGACGGCGCCGGCCTCGGGAAGCACCAGCGGCGCCTGCAGGAGGAGCTCCGCCACCTCGGGGCAGCCGGCGTGCGCGCCCGCGCGCGCCGCCAGCTCCGCCAGCAGCGCGCCCGGTACGACGACCGTCCCGCCCACGCGGTGCTGGGCGAGCCACGGCTGGGCGGCGATCGACAGTTCGCCGGTCAGCAGCACTCCGGCGTCCGGCGTCTCGACCGGCTCCCCGAGCAGCGGCCGGGTCGGTTGGGGCAACCAGTACCGCCGGTGCTGGAACGGATAGGTGGGCAGCTCCGCGGGCGGGCCGTCCCCTCCGACCAGCGCGGGCCAGTCGACGTCCACGCCGTGGGCGAACAGGCGGGCCACCGCGTCCCAGGCGGAGTCCCGTTCGTCGCGCCCGCCGCGCAGCAGCGGCACGGCGACCGTCGGGTCACCCGTGTCGGCGTCCAGGTCGCCGACGGAGTCGAGGACCATGGCCGACAGCACGCCGCCGGGCCCGACCTCCAGGAACCGGCTCACCCCCTGCTCGCGTAGCCGGCGTACGCTCTGCGCGAACCGCACCGGTTGCCGCGCGTGCCGGCTCCAGTGCCCCGGTGTGATCATGTCCACCGGCAGGCCCGTCTCGTTGGAGACCAGCGGGATCTCCGGCGCCCGGTGGGTGAGGTCCGCCTCCAGCTTGGCGAGGTCCGCGAGCATCGGCTCCATCAACGGGGAGTGGAACGCGTGGCTGACGCGTAGCCGGGTGGTCCTGCGGCCTCGTGCGGCGAACGCGTCGGCGACGGTCCGCACCGCGTCCTGCGGGCCGGCGACGACGACCGACGTCGGGCCGTTGACGGCGGCGAGCCCGACCTGGGCCGCGGGGTCGGCGATCAGTGGCTCGACCTCCTGCGGGGTGGCCTGGATCGCGGCCATCGCGCCGCCGGCGGGCAGCGCCTGCATCAGCCGTCCGCGGGCGACGACGAGGCGGGCGGCGTCGTCCAGCGAGAGCGCGCCGGCCACGTGGGCGGCGGTGATCTCCCCGATCGAGTGGCCGAGGACGAAGTCCGGCCGGAGGCCCCAGTGTCGCAGCAGCCGGTACAGCGCCACCTCCACGGCGAACAGCGCCGGCTGGGTGTACTCGGTCTGGTCCAGCAGGTCCGGGTCGCCGTCGATGACCGCGCGGATGGGACGGTCCAGGTGCCGGTCCAGTGCGGCGCAGACCTCGTCCAGGGCAGCGGCGAACCGCGGTTCGGCCGCGGCGAGTTCCCGCCCCATCCCGGGTCGCTGCGATCCCTGTCCGGGGAAGACCAGGGCGAGCCTGCCCTCGCTCGCCGTGCCGATGACCACGGCCGGGGCGTCCTGCCCGGCGGCGAGCGCCGCGAGGGCGTCGCGGTCGAGGACGACGGCCCGCTGCTCGAACGCCGTACGCCGGGCTGCCGCGACCGCCGCCGCGCGGGCCGGCAGGTCGGGGTGGGCGTCGAGGAAGGCGTCGAGGCGGCGGGCATGTTCGCGCAGCGCGGGAACGGTCCGCGCGGAGAGCACCAGCGGCGCCGGCACGGCCGCCCTGTCGGCCGGGGACGCGGGCTCGTCCTGCGGCGCCTCCTCGACGATGACGTGCGCGTTGGTGCCGCTGATCCCGAACGACGACACCGCCGCGCGGCGCGGCCGGGCGCCGGCCGGCCAGGGCTGCTCGTCGGTGAGCAACCGCAGCGGGCCGGCGGACCAGTCCACGTACGGGGTGGGTTCGTCGACGTGCAGCGTGCGGGGCAGCCGGCCGTGCCGCAGCGCCAGCACCATCTTGATGACCCCGGCGACGCCGGCCGCCGCCTGGGTGTGTCCGATGTTCGACTTGACCGACCCGAGCCACAGCGGACGCTGCCGGCCGGAGCCGTACGCGGCGGTCAGCGCCTGAGCCTCGATCGGGTCGCCCAGCCGGGTGCCGGTGCCGTGTGCCTCCACCACGTCCACGTCGGGTGCGTCGAGTCCCGCGTCGGCGAGCGCGTCGGCGATCAGGCGTTGCTGGGACGGACCGTTGGGCGCGGTGAGGCCGTTGGACGCCCCGTCGGAGTTGACCGCGCTGCCCCGCAGCACCGCCAGGACGCGCCGGCCGTGCCGGCGTGCGTCGGCGAGCCGTTCGAGGACCAGCACACCGGCGCCCTCGGCCCAGCCGGTGCCGTCGGCGGACGCGGCGAACGACCGGCACCGCCCGTCCGGGGAGAGACCGCCCTGGCGGCTGAACTCGGTGAACACCAACGGCGTCCCGATCACGGTGACCCCGCCGGCCAGTGCGAGGTCGCACTCGCCGGTACGCAGCGAGCGGGCCGCCAGGTGCAGCGCGACCAGCGACGACGAGCAGGCGGTGTCGACCGACAGCGAGGGTCCCTCCAGGCCCAACGTGTACGACACGCGGCCGGAGACGATGCTGGACGCGTTGCCGGCCATCAGGAAGCCGGCGACCTCCGGCGGGATGGCGCCGAGGCGCGGGGCGTAGTCGCCGGCGATGACGCCGGTGTACACGCCGGTGCGGCTTCCGCGCAGCGTGCGCGGGTCGATGCCGGCGCGTTCCAGCGCCTCCCAGGAGATCTCCAGCATCAGCCGCTGCTGCGGATCGGTGGCCAGCGCCTCGCGGGGCGACAGGCCGAAGAATCCGGCGTCGAAGTCGCCGGCGTCGTAGAGGAATCCGCCGTGGCGGGCGTAGGTGGAGCCGGGACGGTCGGGGTCGGGATGGAACACCTGCGGGTCCCAGCCCCGGTCGGTCGGGAACGGCCCGACGCCGTCGCGGCCGTCGGCCAGGAAGGTCCAGAAGTCCTCGGGGGTGGCCGCCCCGCCGGGGAAACGGCAGGCCATCGCCACGATGGCGATCGGCTCGGGCCCACCCGACGGCGCGCCGTCCGGCTCGCCGGCCATCGGCGTGTCGACGCGGCGCCCCGGTCCCCGGTCCGCCTCCGGGCCGCCGACCTGTTCGGCCAGGTACCTGGCCAGGGTCGCCGGGTTGGGGTAGTCGAAGGCGAGGGTGCCGGAGAGTTGGAGCCCACTCGCCTCGGACAGCCGGTCGGCCAGTTCGAGCGCGGTCAGTGAGTCGAAGCCAAGGTCGGCGAAGGCGCCGTCGGCAGTGACGTCACCACGCGGCCGACCGAGCACCTCGGCCGCCTCGGTACGTACGACATCCAACCACCACTGCGTCCTGGAGTCACCCATTCAGGCGGCCGCCTTCCGCGATCATCAACGTCGGTGCCGCGGTCACCCACCGGGCAGCGGTCATCCTCCATCGGTCACGGCGGCCAACACAATCGCCCGTACGGACTCCACAAAGGATCTATGGTCTTTGTCGATCGCCCTGTCTACGCTGTGCCGCATGATTCAGGCGAGATCGAGGTGAGCCGTTTCGTCGATGCCGTCGTCGGCACCGCCGGGCGGTCGCCGGGCGGCATGGTCACCGGCGCCCCCGGGAACCCGGTGCGGCGCAGCTGGGGGCAGTTGCACGAGGCGGCCCGGCGTACGGCGGCGGCACTGGTCGCCGGCGGGCTGGCCCCCCGCCAGGCCGTCGCGGTCCTGGCCGGTGACCCGGGGGAGGTCGCGCGCGTCGCCCAGGGGACGTGGCTGGCCGGCGGCAGCGTGACCATGCTGCACCAGCCGACCCCGCGGACCGACCTGTCCGTCTGGCGCGACGACACGCTGCGTGTCCTGCGCATGATCGACGCGCGTCTGGTGCTGGTGGGCGCCCCGTTCGAGGCGATGGCCGACGTGCTGCGCGCGCAGGGCGTCCCCCACCGGATGATCGGCGACCTGCACAGCGACCGGGAGTTCACCGTCGTGCCCGCCGCCGAGGACGACACCGCGCTGCTCCAGTTGACCAGCGGCTCGACCGCCGAGCCGAAGGCGGTGCGGATCACCCACCGCAACATCCACGCCAACCTCGTCGACACCGCGGCCCACCTCGAGTGCGGCGACGACGACGTGCTGGTGAGCTGGCTGCCGCTCTTCCACGACATGGGCATGGTCGGCTGCCTGCTACTGCCCATGTTCACCGGCATCGACCTGGTCATGGTCACGCCCGCGGAGTTCCTCGGCCGTCCGATGGTGTGGGCGGAGCTGATGAGCCGGTACGGCGGCACGATCACCGCCGCCCCGAACTTCGCGTACGCGATCCTGACCCGGCAGCTCGCCCGCGCCGACGCCGGTTCGCTCGACCTGTCCCGGTTGAAGGCCCTGTGCAACGGCGCGGAGCCGATCGACCCGTCGACGGTGGAGGCGTTCGTCGCGGCCGGCGCCCGGTTCGGCCTGCGACCGGAGGCGGTGAACTGCTGCTACGGCGCGGCGGAGAGCGCCCTGGTCATCTCGCTGTCGGCGCTGTCGGATCCGATGCTCCTCGACACCGTCGACGCCTTGGAGCTGGAGAAGAACCGGCGGGCGGTACCGGCGGGCGACGACCACCCGAGCGCCGTGCGCCGGCTGCCCATGCTCGGCGCCGCCCACCCGAGCGTGACCGTGCGGGTCGTCGACGACTCCGGCGCCGAGCTGGGCGACCGTGAGGTCGGCCGGTTGCAGCTGCGCGGCGACTCGGTGACTCGGAGCTACCTCACCGAGGACGGTCCGGCCCCGGCCGTGGACGACGACGGCTGGTTGGACATCGGCGACGAGGGTTACCTGGTCGACGGTCAGATCGTGGTCTGCGGCCGCCGCAAGGACGTCGTCATCATGGGCGGTCGCAACATCTATCCCACCGACATCGAGCGCGCGGCCGCCGGCGTCGACGGCGTCCGGGACGGCAACGTCGCGGCGGTACGACTGATGGCCGGCGACGGGGTGGCGCGGGAGTCGTTCGCGGTGCTGGTCGAGTCCCGCCTGGTCGGTGACCCGGCCGCCGAGAAGGCGCTGTCCGACGCGATCGCCAACCGGGTCCTCGCCGACGTCGACGCCCGTCCGGCGGAGGTCGTGGTGCTGCCGCCGGGCAGCCTTCCGAAGACACCGTCGGGCAAGCTGCGCCGCGCGGCGGCCCGCTCGCTCATCCCTCGCTGACCGTCCGCCTCCGGAGGAAGACTGTGCGATCCCTTGATCAGGCCCGTGCCCTCTGCGAGTCGTACCTGCCGGGGCTGCTCGACGGGTTGTCGAAGGTCCCGTTCGAGCAACGGGAAGCCTCTGGCGGCGACACGCTGCCGGTGTTCCGGGCCAGCGGCGGCCCGAGCCTGGTGATCCCGAAGGACTACGGCGGGCTCGGCGCGTCCCCGTTGGACGCGGTACGGGTCACCCGCGCGATCGGCGCCCACGCGCCGTCACTGGCGGTCGCGACCACGATGCACCACTTCTCCGTGGCGACGCTGTTCACCTTCGCCGAGAGCATCAAGAACTCGGGCATGGAGTGGGCCCTGCTGGAGGCGATCACCAGCCGCAACCTGCTGGTCTCCTCGGCCTTCGCCGAGGGCCGCCCGGCCCAGGGCATCCTCTCCCCCACGATGACGGCGACGCCGGTGGACGGCGGCTACCGGATCAACGGGTCGAAGAAACCGTGCAGCCTGAGCCACTCGATGGACCTGCTGACGGCCAGCGTGGCGGTGCCCGCACCGGGCGGCGGCCAGCAGACGGCCTTCCTGCTCATGCCGGCCACGCTGCGCGGCATCACCCGGCACCCGTTCTGGGGCAGCAGCGTGCTCGCCGGCGCGGAGAGCGACGAGGTCCGGCTGACCGACGTGTTCATCGAGGAGGAACTGGTCATCCCGACCGAGAACGGCCCGGACGGGATGCTCGACGACCTGCAGACCGTCGGGTTCATCTGGTTCGAGCTGCTCATCACCGCGTCGTACCTGGGCATGGCCAGCGCGCTCGTCGAACGCGCGTTGGCCGCCGGGCGGGGGGGGGGGGGGGGGGGGGGGGGGGGGGGGGGGGGGGGGGGGGGGGGGGGGGGGGGGGGGGGGGGGGGGGGGGGGGGGGGGGGGGGG
>NZ_JBVJGT010000113.1:0-8039 GCF_055587185.1 Micromonospora sp. NPDC048040
TCCGCGTGCTGAAACGACGCCTATCCGACGTCGTCTACCAGGCCCTACGAACCAACTGCGTACCCGAGGCTTGACAGAGGAGCTATGTACAGTCCAATAACCATCCAGGTGGCGGGCTGCGCGGGCCGCATACGCGTGCCAGTAGATGCCGATCTTCTATCGTCCCGGGCGGGCAGAGTCGGAATCATCCCCGGCGCGCGGTGTCGATGGTGAGGTCGGCACGATCGCGGGTGCCGTCGGTTCTGAAGAAGTCGTCTTCCTCGATCATCCACTTCCGCCAGAGTTGCTCGGCAACGGCGGAGGAACCGTCGCGAGGACTGCATCGGATCAAACCCGCCACGGTCGGAGCAAGACATTCGATGGTCCGTAGTTGTCAAGTGCGGTGATCGGGCCTTGGTCTGCGGCGGGTATCGGGCGGGCAGGTGGTAACGGCCCAGAGCGCGTGACTGCCAGGATTGTTGATCTTGGATTGGTTGGGGCAGCAAGATATGCCGATTGGCGGCCAATTGCGCTCGACCGGGCGCGGTCGAGCTGGTGCAGGTCGAGCGAGTGTGGCTGTCCCGTCCGGACAACCTGTTCGAGATTCATCGAAGCTGGCGGGGTTGAGGCGTTCGCTTTGCCGATCCGGCCTGGGCCCAGTGCCACGTGGGGCGTTCCGGGAAGCGATAGTGGTCCTGTGGCTTCGATCTACCGCAGTGTCCAGGGACAGCGCCGGGTTCAAGGTTGGTGTTCCGATCAGCTTGATCGCTGGTCGGTGCCGCACGAGCGGTTTTCGGTACCGACCAGCAGAGGCGATACGCATGTGGTGTCCGTCGGTGAGGGTGCGCCGTCCGTGGTCGTGCTGTCGGGCACGAACTTCAACGCGGCGACGTGCCTGCCCTTGGCGCAGGCGTTAGCGCAGCGGTGGTCTGTGTGGGTCGTCGACGTGCCGGGTCAGCCTGGCCTCAGTGGGGCCGGGCGTCCCGCCCGGGGAGGGCTGGGGTGGTACGGACAGTGGCTCGGCGAGTTTCTCGATCGGGCGGCGACCGGTCCGATGGTGATCGTCGGCCATTCCCTCGGTGGTGGTACCGCTCTGGCCTGTGAGTCGCCACGGGTGGCGGGGCGAGTTCTCATCGCGCCGGCTGGCGTGGTCCGGTTGCGGGTCACTGCCGGCGTGTTGGCCGCGACGCTGCCATGGCTGACCCGGCCGACCAGCAGCCGGAGTGCCCGCCTGCTGCGGGTGATGCATGGACCGGGGCACCACCCGTCGCCCGTCCTGACGGAGTGGATGACCCTGGTTGCCCGCGAGTGCCGGTCCAGCCTCGCGCCCTTCCCACTGCCCGCCGCCACGCTACGGCGGGCGACTGGGGCACCGATGGCGGTCGCGACGGGTGAGCACGACGTGTTCCTCCCGCCGTCGCGACTATGGCGGGCGGTGCCACGGTCCCTTGCCGCCGACCTGAAGGTGCTGCCAGGCGCAGGGCACCTGGCGCCTGAGGAGTACCCCGAGCGGGTGGTGCGCCTGGTTGAGGAGGTGATCGGACGCGCCAGCTAGCCCACCGGGTGCTCGTTAGCCGCCTCGGTGGGCGTGGGTGGTACCGGGAAGGCGCGGGTTTCGTCGTAGGTGGTGCGGCTGGTGAGGCAGTGGTGCAGGACGCCGACGAGTCGGTTGAACAGGTTGCGTTGGGCGGAGGCGTGGCGGTCGCCCGCGGTTCGTCGTCGGTCGTAGTGGGCGCGGCAGCCGGGTGAGGTGATCAGGGTCGCGAAGGCCCATACGTAGCCGGTGGCGGCGAGGCGTTGGTTCTTAACCCGTCGGTGTACGACGGTGCGGCTGCGGCCGGAGGCGCGGGTGATGGGTGCGGAGCCGGCGTACGCCTTTAGGGCGCGGGCGTCGGCGAAGCGGGTACGGTCGTCGCCGATCTCGGCCAGGATCCGGGCGCCGGAGACCTCGGCCAGGCCGGGGAAGCTGGTGATGATGTCGTGGTCGGGGTGGCTGCCGAACGCCTCGGTGGTAGCGTCGGTCAGGTCACGTAGTGCGGCGCAGGCCGCGTCCAGAAGCCGAAGCAGGGCGGCGGCTTGGCGGCCGAACGCCTGCTCCACCTGCGGGAGATGGCGTAGTTGTGGGGCGTGTAGTGCGGTGGTGATGGCTTCGGCGTCGGCGATGATGCCGCGTTTGCGGCCGACGCCGTGGAGTACGGCGGTCACCTCGTCGATGTCGAGCGTGGCGCCGGCGGTCGGGGTCGGCGCGAGGGCGAGGACCCGGCGTGCCATCGGTGCGGCGAGGCCGTCGGTACGGTTGACGAACGCGGCGAGAAACCCGGGGTAGAACTCGCGCAGCAGGGAGCGCAGCTCGTTGGCGATGCGGTTGCGGTGCCATACCGCGTCTTGCTGAGCGCGGGCGAGGACGCTGATCGCCTGGGCCAGCTCCGAGTCGGCGGGTAGTGGTCGGTGCATGGCCTGGTCAGTGCGCAGGATGTTGGCCAGGATCATGGCGTCGCCGTGGTCGGACTTGCGGCGGGCGACGCTGTGCCGATCCCGATAAACGGGCGGCGGCCATCGGGTTGATCGGGTACACCGGCCGCCCGGTCGCCCGCAGCGCGGCCACCAGGAGCCCACGCGGGGTCTCGATCGCAACGGGCACCGGTTCGTCCAACTGGTCCCCAGCAGCGGCCAACATCTCCAACAGGACGGCGAACCCAGCGGCGTCGTCGGTGATCCGGCGCCGAGCGACCAGTTGCCCGTCCTGGTCGACCAGGGCGACATCGTGATGCCGCTCGGACCAGTCGATCCCACAGAACACTCTCAACCTTCGAATCCCTTCTCACGCAACAGATCCAGCGTCGTCCAGCACTGGACGGGATCACGCGGCACTCTCATGGAAGCGCTCAGCGGCGCGACATCCGATCAGCCGGTCGTGATCCCAGCGACCGGCACAGCCCCCGGTCTTGGTCGAAGAGCTCGACGGCTTCGCGATACGGCGTAGGGGTGGTCTGCGCCGGCGGCTGGAACCACGGCAAAAGAACACATCGTTGCTGGCCACCCGGGTGCCGGTCTCCAGGAGAGGCCAGCTCGCCCGATGCGCCGGAGCCGATCCCGGACGGCCAGGTGAAGGGTCCGGCTGGCGGCACCGCGCCGGTCTTGCTAAAGACCTAGATCAGTCTCGATATGGCTAGGCGTCTCGGCCGCCAGCCGGAACCCTTCGGAACCCATGAGATATGGCTATTGGCCGCCAATCTCGACCGGGCGCGGTCGAGGACACCCGGCGGGGTGTGGCTGGCGGTGTTCAGTGCGACCCGGTAGCGCAGCCGTGGCGGGAAGGTCGCGTGGTCCTGATCGCACGAGACCATGCCCGGCGACGAGGGCGTTGCGCTGATCGAACGGTCGCGGTGGCATCGCCGCGGCGGCACGCGGGATCCGACTCCGTCGACGGTTGGTAGCGGCGCAGCTCGCTGACCGGGCAACCCTGGCCTCGCAGCGTGCACCCATGACTCCATCACGGTTCGGTGCCAGAAGCCGGGATCTGCAGGAACTCGTCAAACGGGTGGACGCCGGGCGCCTCAGCCCGTGGCTGATTGACGGCATCGGTGGCGACCCCAGCCGCCAGGTGCGGTTCTACCTCGGCGCGCACCGGCCCCACTGGCTGACTATCGGCAGCGTGCCGCTGTTCATCTCGGCGAACACCCTGAAGCACTACCGCAGCACAGGAGACGACTGGCCAACCCGCAAGGCCGGAACCTTCGGCTGCGGCGTGTGGGCATGCGACTCCGGCGGCTTCACGGAACTGCGTGATCCTGGTGTCGCCCTGGCTGATCCCGGCCGTACGAACCCTCGCCCGCTGCTCCGTGCGGACGAAGCTGGCCGTGCTGGTGATCGGAGCCGGCTCCTCGGCGCTGGCCACGACGCTGTTCACCGCCGCGTTCCGGCTGGGCGACCCGATCACCCCGCAGGTGTTGCAGAAGCTGCAACCAGCGCTGGCGATCGTCCTGGCCGCCGCGCTGCTCGGGGAACGGGTGAACCGGCGGTTCCCCCTCTTCGCGGTGCCTGCGGTCGTCGGCGCCTGGCTGTTGGCGTTCCCCGACCCGCTGGGGATGCACCCCCGCAGCCTCGCTGCGGCCGGGCTGGCCACCGGGGCCGCGGCGCTCTGGGCAGCCGGCACCGTCCTCGGCCGGATGGTCAGCGCCGAACTGTCCTTCCTGCATGTCACCACGCTTCGGTTCACCGTCGGACTGGTCACCCTCGCCACCTTCGCCGCGGCGACCCGCACGCCGGTCACGGTTCCGGTGGAGCTGGTACCGCGGCTGGTGCTGCTCGCGGCCGTACCGGGCCTGCTCGCCCTGTCGCTGTACTACCACGCCCTCCGGCACACGCCCGCGTCGAGCGCGGCCCTGGCCGAACTGGCCTTCCCGCTGACGGCCGCCGTGGTCGGACTCACCCTGCTCGACGGGCAACTCGACACGAGCCAGTGGACCGGCCTGATGCTGGTACTGACCTCGGTGGTCCTGCTCGCGCTGCACGAGAACCGCAGTTCGCGCCCGGCGGTGCGACAGCGGCCCGAGGACCGTGGCTGGACGCCCGCCTACCAGTCCTGACGTTCTGCACCCCGGTGGCTACGAGATCGGCCCAGCGGCTTCCGAATGGCTCCCCGGCTGGGGCGAACGCACTCTCGCGCAGGGGGAGGCGCTCAATCCCCTCGGCTACCACGTCGGCACCGTCTGGGCCCCTTCGACACCGCCTTCATCGTCTGGGGGCTCCGCCACTACGGCTTCGACCAAGAGGCAGGACGCATCGCCGAGGGGGACATCATGGAGTTTCCGGCGCCGCGTCGCCGACCGAGCGCGTGGCACAAGGCGCTGGTGCTGGCCACGGACTGACCGCCGCACCGCGCGATGGGCCGCCCGGCCCCTGTCGGGGTGGGGACGGGCGGCCCTGTCGCCCTGGCCGGTCCGGCATCGGCATGACATCCGGCCTGGACCCTGTCCGGCAGGGTTCCATGCTGGTCCAGGGATGCCGCCCTCGCGGAACGCCGGGCCGCTTGCCGGAGGCACCCCCGTCACTGAGGTGCCGTCCGGCGTCAGCGGGTGTAGAGGACCTTGGTGCCTCCCGCGTTGACGGCGGAGACGGAGTTGACCCCGGACAGGTTGGGCACCTGCAGGTTCCGCCAGCCCGCGTTGCTCGCCGCCTCGTGCACGCGGCCGTTGTTGACCGTGTAGACGATTCTCGTGCCGTCCGCCAACGAGATGGCGGACAGACCGCTCCCGTAGATGGGGCTACCGTTGTATCCCACGGCGTACGGCGTCCAGTTGCCGCTTCCGGCCTCCCACACCGCGCCGGCGCGGATCGTGTACAGCACCGTGCCGCCGTTGTAGGGAATGGCCGACAGCGCCGACACACCACTCAACGTGGGCACTCGCAGGTTTCGCCAGCCGGCGTTGCTACCGGCCTCGTACACGTAGCCGTCCCGCATCGTGTAGACGATCCGCGTGCCGTCGGCCCGCAGCACCGCGCTAACCGCGTCCGCGTAGATCGGGCTTCCGTCGTATCCCACCGCGTACGGCCGCCAGTCGACGCTGGACGACTCCCACACCGCGCCCGCGCGGATCGTGTAGAGGACGGTCCCGCCGTTGAAGGCGACCGCCGACACGGCTGAGACGTTGTCGAGGTTCGGCACCCGCAGGTTCCGCCACCCGGCGTTGCTCGCCGCCTCGTACACGTACCCGTCACGCACCGAGTAGATGATCTTCGTGCCGTCCGCGCGCTGGACCGCGCTCACCTTCGATGCCACGATCGAGGCCACCGGAAGCGGCTGCCAGCCGGAGTTGTCCGCTGTCTCGTACACCTGCGTGTTCGACGCGGGCGGGGTCGTGCCCGCGTACTGGTTGTAGTAGTTCGTCGCGTAGCTAATCCGCGTTGACTCGTGACAGGTTCCGCAGCGCTCGTAAAGGTCCTGGAACGCGACGGTCGCGTCGGCAATCGTGCTCGACGCCCGCAACTGCGCCAGCCCGTAGCCCGAGATGTTCGTCAGCTCCCACCAGATGAAGCCGAGCTGCGCGTTCAGGCTCCACACGTTCTGGCCGGTCACCGCCGCGTACCAGGTCGCGTTGGCGTTCGCGGTCGTGTCCCAGCGGCCGCCGGTGCTCCACTGCGCGATCCCGCGGCCAGGACCGCCGGGCTCCTGCGCCAGCGGGTTGATGTTGGACTCCTGCGCTAGGTTGCCCAGAATGCCCGCGGTCTGTTCCGCGGTGAGTCCCTTGCCGACGAAGAAGTCCCACGCGGTTCTGGAGTTGTCGGCGGCGCGTGCCTCACCGGGGAAGCCGAGCCCGGATACGGCGATGAGCCCTGCTAGGGCCAGCAGACCAACGCGCCGCGGTAGCGCGTTCGGCAAACGATTCATGGTGTGTCCCGCTCGTTTCGGTGTCACCGGGTGTAGAGGATTTCCGTGCCGCTGGCGTAGATGGCGGAGACGGCAGCGACTCCGCCCAGGTTGGGCACCCGCAGGTTTCGCCATCCTGCGTTGCTTGCCGCCTCGAACACCGCGCCGTCGCGCACCGTGTAGACGATCCGTGTGCCGTCGGGCCGGTGGAGCGCGCTGACCGCATTCGCGTAGATGGGACTTCCGTTGTACCCCACGGCGTACGGCCGCCAGTCGACGCTGGAGGCCTCCCACAGGGCGCCCGCGCGGATCGTGTAGAGCGTCGTGATCCCGTTGCGGGAGATGGCCGACACGACTGCCACGCTGTCCAGGTTGGGCACCCGCAGGTTCCGCCATCCCGCGTTGCTTGCCGCCTCGAACACCGCGCCGTCGCGCACGGTGTAGACGATCCGTGTGCCGTCGGACCGCAGCACCGCGCCGACCGCGTCCGCGTAGATCGGACTTCCGTTGTACCCAACGCAGAACGGAACCCAGTCGCCGCTCGCGCATTCCCACAACGCGCCCGACCGGATCGTGTAGAGCACGACCCCGCTGCCGACGGCGATCGCCGAAATCGCCGACACGCCGTCCAGGTCGGGCACGCGCAGGTTGCGCCATCCCGCGTTACTCGCCGCCTCGTACACGTACCCGTCACGCACCGAGTAGATGATCTTCGTGTCGTCCGCGCGCAGGACCGCGCTCACCTTCGACGCCACGATCGAGGCCACCGGAAGCGGCTGCCAGCCGGAGTTGTGCGCCGTCTCGAACACCTGCGTGTCCCCCGCGGGCGCGTCACCGCCAAGGAACGCCAACGGGTTGATGCGCCTGCCGGAGGGGTCGTTCATGTGCCAGTGCAGGTGCGGGCCGGTCGAGGAGCCCGAGCCCGGCGCGCCCGGGTAGCCGCCGGACAACCCGACGATGTCGCCCATCGCGACCCGGGTGCCGTTCGCCACGACGAACCCGGACAGGTGCAGGTACTGGGTTTTGTAGCCGTTGTCGTGGTGGATGACCGCCGTGTAGCCGCCGGTGCCGTTGTCGGGGTCGTTGTAGACCACACCGCCGCCCGCCGCGGGCAGTCGGGTGCCGACGGGCATGCCATAGTCGATTCCGCCGAGCGAGCCGCGGGCCAGGTGCCCCTCCCACGTCTCGGTGATCGGATACCCCGTGAAGGGGTTGTAGAACCCGGGCACGGCCGCGGCCGCCACCCCAGTCCCCACGGTCACGCCTGCGACGGCGACCGCGCCCGCTGTCGCCGTCACACGCAGGAAAGTCCGCCTACCGATCCCGTCCATGCCCACCACCTGGGTCCCAATGTGTTCACGGAATATCCGGGGACGAAACTAGGAAGCGACAGTCTGCGATACATCAGTTGTTCGACCGATGGCCGATCGACGCAACGACGGGTGCGCCATCCGGGACCTGCCTGGTCCGCGACACCCCTCCGCCCTCCCGCCACTCACCGTAGAGAGTGACGGCGCGGGCCGGGGACATCGCCGTCGGCTCGCTCTGCAGCGGCGCTCTGGTCCGACATGGTCACCGCGGCCTCCGCGCAGGTTGCAGTCGACTATGACACCTATGGCGAGTACGTGCGAATGGAGTCCAGATGGCAGACGAGGAGCAGCTGAGCGCCGTAATCGTCGATGACCACCCA
>NZ_JBVJGT010000114.1:0-7840 GCF_055587185.1 Micromonospora sp. NPDC048040
ACCGTGCAGGTGTCGGCGTACCCCGACCACTACGCCCAGTGGGAACAGCAGGCCGCCGACCTCGTCGCCGAACACTGGAACAACTGACACACAGGTGCATGATGCCGCTGGCCGGTACCCCGCACGGGGTACCGGCCAGCGGCGTCCTCGCGTCACAAGCGGGGCGGACACGCACCGGGTCGGGTCCGCGGCTGGGGCGGTCGCGTGCGGGTGCGGCGGTCAGCGGCGGTGGCCGAGTACGACGTCCACCAGGGCGGCGACCAGCGCCAGCGCGATGACCGTGGCGGCCAGCAGGAGGGAATGCCGGAAAGCGACGGCGTAGTCGCCGTCGCTGCCGGCCAGCGACGAGAAGAAGACGGAGCCGACGGCGGCGATGCCGGCGGCGGAGCCGATGCGTTGGCCGGTCTGCAGCATGCCCGCACCGCTGCCCGCCTGGGGCACCGGCACCTGGGACAGGGTGAGGGTCTGGTTCGGGGCGATCACCAGGCCGCTGCCCAGCCCGGCGACCAGCAGCGGCGCCGCGGTCAGCCACGGCACCACAGCACCGGCCGGCGCCAGGGCGAGCACGCCGACCACCGCGACGAGCCCGACGACCACGGTGAGCAGCCCGACCGCGACCAGTGGCCGGCCGAAGCGGTTGACGATCCGGCCGCCGAGGGCGGACGCCGCGGCCGAGCCCAGCGCGAACGGGGTGATGGCCACGCCAGCGACCAGCGCGCTGTAGCCGAGGCCGTTCTGGAGGTAGAGCGTGAAGACGAAGAAGATCGCGGTGAACCCGCCGAAGTAGACCAGCGCGATCAGTGATCCGAGGGCGTACGACCGGAAGCGGAACAGGCGCAGGTCGAACAGCGGATCCCGGCGTCGGGCGTACCACCGTTCCCAGGCCCCGAAAGCGGCCAGGGCGAGCAGCCCGGCCGGCACCAGCAGCCACTTCGCGCGGCCCTGCCACTGCTGCTGCACCAGCGGCAGCAGCACCAGCAGCACGCCGAGCCCGAGCAGCAGCACTCCGACGGGGTCCAGCCGCCGGTGGTCCGGGGGGCCCGCCCGGCGGCCGGGGAGCAGCCGCCACCCGAGGACCACCGCCACGATCCCGACGGGCACGTTGACGAAGAACACCCAGCGCCAGCCGTGCTCCTCGCCGCCGATGGCGATCAGCAGGCCCCCGAGCAGCGGGCCGACGGCGGTGGAGATGCCGATGGTGGCACCGAGCAGGCCGAACGGGCGGCCCCGCTCGGGCCCCTGGAACAGCTCCTGGATCAGGCCGGTGACCTGCGGGTTGACCAGCCCGGCGGCGGCGCCCTGGAGCAGTCGGGCCCCGACCAGCCACGCGGGGGAGGCGGCCAGCCCGGCGAGGGCGCTGGCGAGCGTGAACAGGGCGATCCCGAAGACGAAAGCGGTGCGCCGGCCGTGCGCGTCGCCGAAGCGCCCGGCGGGAACGAGTACCAGCCCGAACGTCAGGGCGTACCCGGAGAGCACCCACTGCAGGTCGCTGGGGGAGGCCCCGAGGGCGCGGTCCATCGAGGGGACGGCGACGTTGACGATGCTCACGTCGAGCAGCGTCATGAATGCGGCGACCAGCCCGACGCCGAGGGCCTGCCAGCGCCGCCGGTCGTCCGGGGAGGCGGTGGCGTCGGCCGGTCGCGGCGTACGCGCCGCGCTCATCGTGCCTCCCGTGGACCGGTGGTCGGGCATCGCTGTCCGCTACCCCGGTCCCCGGGAGGCGAATCGTGGCGGGCCGCCCGCCGGGTCACGCCAACTGTTGGGCGCAGAACCGGGGGCCGAAGTCCAGACCGGCCATCGGCGAGTCCTCGCGGTGCAGCAGGTTCTTCTCGGTGAGCAGGTGCAGTGGCGCGTGCAACTGCTCCTCGGTCAGCCCGGCCTCCTGGGCGATCAGGTCCGGGTACGGCACCTGTCCGCGCGCCTCCAGGGCCGCGACGGCGTCGTACACCCGTTCCTCGATGTCCGACAGTTGGACCTGCCGCATGATGTCCTCCTTCGCCTTGCCCGCCCCACGGGCGGTTGCGCCGCGCGGTTACCCCGTGGCCGGCCGAAGATGCCCACCCGATCGGGCGGTGATCCGGTCGCGCCGACGCCCCCGCAACCGGCCTCCTGGCATACGCTGCACCGGTGATCATCTGGGATCTCGCCGTCGTCGGCGCCGGCCCCGCCGGCCTCTCCGCCGCCCATGCCGCCACCCGCGCGGGCCTGCGCACACTCGTGCTGGAACGGGCCTCCCACCCCCGCTACAAGACCTGCGGGGGCGGCCTGATCGGCACCTCGCTCACGGTGGTCGCCGACCGGATCGACGTCCCGGCGCACGACCGGGTGGACCGGGTCACGTTCACCCGGGACGGGCGACGCCGGTTCACCCGACGGCACCCCGACGGCCCGCTGGTGACGATGGTGCGGCGTGAGGAGTTCGACGACCGGCTGCGGGTCGCCGCGGTCGCGGCCGGCGCCGAGGTCCGCGAGCGTGCCGCGGTCCGCGCCGTCGAGCAGGACCCCGAGGTCGTACGCCTGCGGCTGGCCGACGGGGAGACGGTGCGGGCGCGGGCCGTGGTCGGCGCGGACGGCTCCTCGGGCGTGACGGCCCGGCACGTGGGGGTCCGTCACCGGCAGGTCGACCTGGGACTGGAGCTGGAGCTGCCGGTGCCGCCGCGGGAGCAGGACCGCTGGCGGGGCCGCGTGCTGCTGGACTGGGGCCCGCTGCCCGGCTCGTACGCCTGGGTCTTCCCGAAGGGCGACCGGCTCACGGTCGGTGTGATCGCCGCACGGGGCGAGGGGGAGCGGACCCGGGCCTACCTGCGCGCGTTCGTCGACCGGCTGGGTCTGTCGGGGGTGGAGCCGGCGCACGACTCGGGGCACCTGACCCGCTGCCGTGCCGAGGACTCCCCGCTGCGTCGGGGCCGGGTGCTGGTGGCGGGCGACGCGGCGGGGCTGCTGGAACCGTGGAGCCGGGAGGGCATCAGCTACGCGCTGCGCTCCGGCGAGCTGGCCGGCGCCGCGGTCGCCGCGGGCGACCTGGCGGGCTACGAGCGGGCGGTGGCGCGGGATCTGGTGCCCTCGATGCGCGCGGGGCACCGGCTGCTGGACGTGTTCGCGCGGCGGCCGGAGGTCTTCCACGCGCTGCTCGCGACCCCGCCGGGCTGGCGGATGTTCGTGCGGTTCTGCCAGGGGCGGGCGAGCTTCGACGAGACGTTGGGCCGGGCCCCGGTGCGGGCGGCGCTGGCGCTGCTGGACCGGCTGCCGGCCCCGCGCGCGCCGCTGGCGAAGCTGCCGTCCTGACCGGGGGCGGACGAAGGCCACCGGCCCCGCCTTTCCACCCAGGATCCTAGGATGCCGTAGGGGTGGTGACGCCGGGCGCCCGGGCGGAGAATGACGGCGTCGAGGGGGAGAGCAGATGGCAGAGGACCGCTCCGAGTCGCCGTTCACCGACGACGAGTACGCCTTCCTGCGGCACGTGCGCTTCGGCGAGATGCCGCCGGCGGTCCCGCCCGAAGAGCGGGTCGCGCTGACCGAGACCGAGCCGCGCCGGGACCGACCGGATTCGGAGGCTTCGGACCGGTGGGACCTGCGGCACGGCGCCTGACGGCGCGTCGCGCGCGGCGGGGTCGCCTCGTCCGCGCGCGACCTGCCCGGGATGCGGCCCGGTACGCGGACGGGCCGCAGGCGATTCTGCCCACGGCCCGTCCGGTGATCGTCGGTCAGAAGACCGGCACGCCCTCGCGCACCAGCTTCCAGTTCGGCTGGTAGAAGTCGGCCGGGTCGATCGCGCCCTTGGCCTGCGCCCAGTCGATCAGCAGTTGACGGATCTCCTGCTGCTCGTTGTAGACCTGGGTCTTCACGATGCCGGGGAAGTTGCCGCCGCCGCTGCGGCGGTAGTTGTTCACCGCCACCACGAACTGCGCGTTGTCCGCCACCGGGGTGTCGGTGCCGGGCAGCACCAGGCGGGTGATGCGCTGGCCCACCGGCCGGGAGACGTCGATGTCGTACTCCAGGCCGGAGAAGACGTCGTAGTTGTAGTCCGGCACCGCCGGGTCGCTGATCGTCTCCGGGTCGACCGGAGCGCCCGGGGCGAGGGTCCGGAAGTACTTCGCCGAGTACTCCAGGTAGGCCCGCACCTCGGCGCCGCTGAGCACGACGGCCTCGAGGGTGTTGTCGAAGACGTACAACCCGGCCACGTCGCGGATCTTCACGTCGCCGGCGGGGAAGATCGCGGTCCGGCTGAACGGCGCCGCGATCGACAGCACCGGCAGCGCCGCGTACGACGTGCTGGCGAGCGCCTGGCCGACCACCTCGGTCTGGACGTGGTTGATGAAGTCCAGGATCGGGGTGTCCTTGTACCGGCTCTCCGCCGCCGACAGTTCCACGGTGGAGCGCGCCACGACCTGGTTGACGTACGCGACGGTCTTCTGGTGCTGGGCCCGCACGGCGGCGAGGACCTTCGGGTCCTCCACCACGGTGTTGGTGTTCAGCAGGGCGGCGGTCTTCTTGGTGATCTTCCACCGGCCCCTTTCACGGGCCAGCGTGAAGTCCATCCGGCTCAGCCGCTGGCCCCACTTCGACGGCTCGGTGAGCAGCACCTGCTCGCCGCTCCGCGCGTTGGTCACGAACTTCTCGGCGACCTCGGCGTGGGCGTGGCCGAAGAGGATCGCGTCGATGCCGGGGACCTGCTCGGCGATGAGCGCCGTCGGGTTCTCGTTCGGCAGCTCCGGGCCGTAGCTGGAGGTGCCGCTGTCGCCGCCGTGCGCGGAGATCAGCACGATGTCGGCGCCGCGCTCCCGCATGATCGGGACGTACTTCGCGGCCGTGGCGACCATGTCGTCGAACCGCAGGCGGCCCTCGACGTTGGCCTTGTCCCAGATCGCGCTGCCCGGATTGGTCAGGCCGAGGATGCCGACCCGCAGCGGCGGCGCGGCGAAGCCGACGGAGACCTTCTTGATGACGAACGGCAGGAAGGCAGGCTTGCCGGTGGCGACGTTGACGGCGTTGGCCGCCAGCGCCGGGAAGCCGAGCTGCGAGATCCACTTGGCCAGCAGCGGCAGGCCGTAGTTGAACTCGTGGTTGCCCAGCGTCACGGCGTCGTACCCGAGCACGTTCATGGCGTTGGCCATCGGGTGCGTCGCCCCGGTGGTGGTGATCGGTTCCTGCTTGGCGTAGAAGGTGGCCAGCGGCGTGCCCTGGATGGTGTCGCCGGCGTCGAGCACCAGCGTCGCCTTGCCCCGCCGCTCGGCGCGGATCTGGTTGACGAGGGTGGCCAGCTTGGCGACGCCGACGTCGTTGTGCTTGCTGTCGTCGTACTCGGCGTCCTTGTAGTAGTCCCAGTTGTAGACGTTGCCGTGGGTGTCCGAGGTGCCGAGGATCGTGAGGTCCCAGGTCCGCGACCGGGCCGCGCCGGCCGCGTGGGCGGGGGTGGCGGCGATCAGCGGGACGCTCGCCGCCGCGGCCGCGGCGGCGAGCACCGTCCGACGCGACGGGCCGGAGGGAGAGGTCATGACGTGCCCTTCCATGGGAGTCGGGGCGCCTGGTGGGCGCCGAGCGCACCCTAACGAGCGGCCGTCACTCCTGCCACAGCAGCCCGAGGTGTCCCACACCACCAGCGTCCGGGGCCGCTCGGTGTAACACCGCCGCACCCGTTTCCGCCCGCCGGCTCAGGGTAGGGCGGTCGGATACCAGGAACCCGACAGGTGCGCGAGGAGACGTCGGTGAGCGAGGACCAGCACACCCAGCAGGACCCCACCAGCCAGTACGGCCAACAGGAGGGCAACCGGGGCAGCAGCAGACGCCGCCCGGCGCGACCGGCAGGATGACCCCGAGGCCGGACCACGGCGAGGAGTCGTACCACGGCAGCGGCAAGCTCGACGGCAGGCGGGCCGTGATCACCGGTGGCGACTCCGGCATCGGCCGCGCGATCGCCATCGCGTACGCCCGGGAGGGCGCCGACGTGCTCATCTCCTACCTGGGCGAGGAGGAGGACGCCGACGCCCGGGAGACCGTCCGGCTGGTCGAGGAGGCCGGCCGCGAGGGCGTCGCCGTGCGCGGCGACATCACCGACCAGCGGCACTGCGAGGAGTTGGTCGAGCGGGCCGTGCGGGACCTCGGTGGGATCGACATCCTGGTCAACAACGCCGCCTACCAGATGGCGCAGGAGAAGGGCATCCTCGGGATCAGCGACGAGCAGTTCGACCGGGTGCTCAGGACCAACCTGTACGCCATGTTCTGGCTCTGCAGGGCGGCGGTGCCGCACATGTCCGAGGGCTCGACCATCATCAACACCTCGTCGATCCAGGCGTTCGACCCGTCGCCGCAGCTGTTGGACTACGCCACCACCAAGGCGGGGATCGCCAACTTCACCAAGGCGCTCGCCGCCGACCTGGCGGAGCGGGGGATCCGGGTGAACGCGGTGGCGCCCGGCCCGATCTGGACGCCGCTGATCCCGGCGACCATGCCGCAGAAGAAGGTCGAGCGGTTCGGCCAGGACACCCCGGAGGGGCGCCCCGGCCAGCCGGCCGAGCTGGCGCCGGCGTACGTCTTCTTCGCCTCCCAGGAGTCCAGCTACGTCACCGGCGAGGTCCTCGGCGTGACGGGCGGACGCCCCACCAAGTAATCCCCGCGCCCCGCGCCCCCGGGTCAGCGGGGCCAGACGGCGAGGCGGGCGCGGACGCGGGCGACGGCGGCGGCGTCCAGGCCGTAGCGGGCGAAGCGTCGGTCCGGCAGCCGGTCCAGGTAGCGGCCGGCGGCGCGGACGTCCGACGGATCCAGGGCCGGGTCGAGCTGGCGGGCCAGCTCCAGCAGTTCCGCCACGTCGTGCTGCTCCAGGGCCGCCGCCACGTCGATGTAGTCCCGGACCTCCCGCCGGTTCACCAGTGCGGCGGTCTTGTTCGCCATCAGGTCCCGCACGTCCATCACGGGGCCGAGGTCCATCACCACCGGGCTGCGGTGCCGGTCGAGGCGGGCCAGGCTGAGTCGGATCCGCCGCCCGTCCCGGCTCACCACGAAGTCCTTCAGGTCTCGGTCGAACCCGTCGAACAGGTCGGCCAGCTCGCTGTCCGGGTCGGCGTCGCTCACCTCGAACCCGGCCCGCTCCAGCGCCGCCCGCACCCCGTCCGCCGCTGCGGCGGCCGCCCCCTCGACGTCGGCGAAGAGGTCCACGTCCTCGGTCGGGCGGGTCACCAGCCCGTGCGCCGCCCAGGCCACGCCGCCACCGAGCACGAACCGGTACGGCCCGGCGGCGGACAGGGCTACGCGGGCCACCTCCCGGTAGAAGTCGTGCGGGTGCGCGGCGTTCACGCCGTACGCAGACCCCGGTGGCGGATCTCCCACGCCTGGCGTACGCCCCGGGGGAGGTTGAGCAGCCGCCACACCCGACGCAGGGTGCGCCCGTTGATGAGCACGCGGAGGTCCTCCGCGCGGGTGGTCTCCCGCAGGACGTTCTCGTACATCCAGAGCAACTCGTCCGGGTCGCCCAGGTCGAACGTGCGGTCGGCGTTCCACATCAGCCGCACGGGCAGCTCCACGACGCCGCGGGTGGGGCCGGCGAGCTCGGTGAGTGTCCGGGTCACCACGGCGGGCCGGCCCGGGCGGGCCAGGGGGGCCACGCGGGTCGCGGTGGGGGAGAGGCCGTGCATGCTGTCAGGGTAACGCCAGGTCCGCGGTTTGTCGGTGCTGGCTGTGCTGGGTTTGTCGGGTGGCCCGCGGTGGTTGGGTGCGGTTCGCGGTGGCTTTGTGGCTTGCTGTGGGGTCGTGGTGGGGGGGGGGGGGGGGGGGGGGGGGGGGGGGGGGGGGGGGGGGGGGGGGGGGGGGGGGGGGGGGGGGGGGGGGGGGGGGGGGGGGGGGGGGG
>NZ_JBVJGT010000115.1:0-7718 GCF_055587185.1 Micromonospora sp. NPDC048040
CCACGCGGCCCGTCCAAGGCGATGCAGGCAGCGGGCGCCACGTCTCCCGAGCCGCCCGGCTTTCCCCGGCAGCCGTCCGATCCAACGGAAAACAACGGCTCGACTGGTCCTGGCACGGCGTCTAGTGCCCAGGCATCCGTAGCGGACCCGGATCTGGAAACGGAACTGGCTGAAATGGGTGTGTTTCGAATGAATACACCGACGCTCGATGAGAGATGGGAGCCGCAGGGGGATGCCGACTCGGTCCAGTCGGATCTGCTGGCAGGGGTGGATTCGGCTACGTCCGACATGGACTGGGAGCCGGAGGGGGATGCCGACCCGGTCGAGTCGGATCTGCTGGCAGGGGAGGATCCACCGACGTTCGACATGGACTGGGAGTCGGAGGGGGGTGCCGGCCCGGTCGACCCCTCGGATCTGCTGGCGGGGGTGGATCCACCGACGTTCGACATGGACTGGGAGTCGGAGGGGGGTGCCGGCCCGGTCGACCCCTCGGATCTGCTGGCGGGGGAGCATCCGCTGGCATCGGTGGCTGACTTCGATTTGCTGGCGGATGCCGACACGGACGAGGCCTTGCGGCTGCTGGCAGCGTGGGACCAGGTGGAATCGGAGCTTGATCTCGCGCCCCTGCCGACGAACCCCGCACCAATCGGGCCGGACCCGGGGCCGGGTGGGGCGCCGGCGGTCGGTGGGTCCAGCGGCGCCCGGCAGGACTGGAAGCGGACCGTGGCTTCGGCGGTCGCGCAGTTGTCGGCCGTGGAACGCCGTGGTGGGGTGGATGGGACCCGCGATGATGCGGCGGAGTTCGTGCGGTGGACGCGCGAGGTGCTCGGGGTCGATCTCGCGGGGCGCACGCCGAGGGTGAACGACTTCTACAAGGCGGTGGTGAGTCGCTTCGGGAGGGAGTTGGAGGGCGCGGGGGTCGAGCGCAGCATTGCTGGACTGCGCGCGTGGGTGGCCCGCCAGTTGGCCGCTGACCTTCGCCTGGGTGAGGCGTCGGAGTTCCGGAAGTTGCTTCCGTATCCGGAGGTCATGTCCGAGCAGCGACGGGAGGACCTGCACCGGCAATGGCTTAACAAGATCGCGCACGGCCTGGCCGGCGATCACGACATTGCGCATGTGGTTCCTTACATCATCGCTTCGAGGTTGCCCCTGTCGATGCGGATCCACCATCGGTTCGGTGCCCCGGACGATATCGGCCCGGAGCCCGGTGCTGGTGCCATCCGGTATCCGGTTGTCTTCCACGATGGGGCCTTCTACCTCGGCCGGCTACCTGACCCAGCCGATGCCGCACTCGCTGGCCGCCTCGCCGAGGGTCCCGAGCGGACGTCAATATCGGACGACGAGCAGCGGCGACTCGATCGGCTGTTCGACGAAGCGCGCGATCTGCTGCAAGAGAGAATCGAGGCGGCGGAGGAGAACCCCCATCCGACCAACGCCGGGCACTTGCCCATCCTGCAGGAAGTCTTCCAGCGCAGGCTCGCGGTCATCCGTAAACAACCCGACTTCCCCTACCGCAAAAAGGCCCGGGAACTCGCCGAACACCTCCACTACCTTCGCAGACTCGCCCGAGTCAGCAAATGGGAGTCCGGGAACCGGCGGAACCTGGACGACCAGTTCACGCTCCTCCTGCCCGTCACGCATTACGGGGGGGTATCACAGTTGCGCACATGGTTGGGCGGGAGGGACAGGACCCTCGTTAATATTGAGAGGATGGCTATCTCGGGCGATATGATTGCTGTCCATATCGGAACGGCCGACGGAGTGGGCACCGGTATTGTTGTAATCGAGTACACCGCACCCGACGGCACCAGAAGTGAGGCCCACCGAGAAATCAAACGCAGGTTCACTGGCGTGGAGCTGGCCGAGCTGAGGAGCAAGGTGCCCGACAAGGTGTGGCACATTGACCGCCCGCGACTGTTGAGCGACTTCTACTACGGGACGACGTCCGTGCAGGAGAAAGGGGGACTGGGTGTCATCCTCGGTAGAGCCGAAGGCCGCCCGGAAGCCCTGCGGACGGTTATCCGGAACTTCCCGGTGGTCGGCGGACTTCCGCCCGTTGTCGTCAGGGAGTTGAAGGAGGTCCGGCTTCTACTCGGGTATGCCAGGGACGGCGGCCGACCCACTGCGGTCGTGGAAGCACCGGCCAGGAAGAACGTCAAAGGACTGCCCCTGTACCTGGAAATTTCCAAACCTACCGTCACCCGGTATGACATCAAGCGGCTGCGCAAGAGAGCGTTGTGGGAACCGGCGGATCGGTGGGATCTTTCCGAGAAGATGTCTTTCGATGTCGTGTTGCAGGAGGGGACGTGGACGTCCGGTCCGTTGTCTATTGCGGTCGGCGGTCATGGCCGGGCCAAGACGTTGGACGGGGCGGAGGTGGATCTCTCCCCGGGGACGTTGGTCACCCTGTGGGTGGGGAAGTGGCCGGGGTTGGTCGGAGCGGATGTCGCCGGCACCATTCCCGCCGTGGTCAAGGCGCCGTTGGTCGACAAGTCCGGACACGTCTACCGGCTTGTCGACACGGGTGTGGACAACAAGGACTTCGACGACCTGAAACGCGAGATCACCGAGGCCCTGGCGGTCTCGGGGCAGGCGGGGGTGCTGACAGGCCCGGCGTCGGGTGGGGCGCTGGCGGTCGGTGGGTCCGGCGGTGTAGCGCCGGACCCGTCGCCGACAGTGGCCTCGGCAATCGGACAGTTGTCGGCCGTGGGCAAACGCGACGAGCAGAATTTCGTGCGGTGGACGCGCGACGTGTTCGGAATCGATCTCGCGGGGCACACGCCGAGGGTGAACGACTTCTACAAGGCGGTGGTGAGTCGCTTCGGGAGGGAGTTGGAGGGCGCGGGGGTCGAGCGCAGCATTGCTGGACTGCGCGCGTGGGTGGCCCGCCAGTTGGCCGCTGACCTTCGCCTGGGTGAGGCGTCGGAGTTCCGGAAGTTGCTTCCGTATCCGGAGGTCATGTCCGAGCAGCGACGGGAGGACCTGCACCGGCAATGGCTTAACAAGATCGCGCACGACCAGACCGGCGATTACGACATTGCGCATGTGGTTCCTTACATCATCGCTTCGAGGTTGCCCCTGTCGATGCGGATCCACCATCGGTTCGGTGCCCCGGACGATATCGGCCCGGAGCCCGGTGCTGGTGCCATCCGGTATCCGGTTGTCTTCTACGATGGGGCCTTCTACCTCGGCCGGCTACCTGACCCAGCCGATGCCGCACTCGCTGGCCGCCTCGCCGAGGGTCCCGAGCGGACGTCAATATCGGACGACGAGCAGCAGCGACTCGATCGGCTGTTCGACGAAGCACGCGATCTGCTGCAAGAGAGAATCGAGGCGGCGGAGGAGAACGCCCATCCGACCAACGCCAAGCACTGGCCCATCCTGCGGGAAACCTTCCAGCGCAAACTCGCGGTCATCCGTAAACAACCCGACTTCCCCTACCGCAAAAAGGTCCGGGAACTCGCCGAACACCGCCGATACCTCGACAGCCTCGACGTGGATAGCCTCTGGGAGGAAAAGAAGCCGGACCTCCGTGGACAGTTTACGCTCGACATCTACGCCGCCCGAGTGCGGTCCGGGCGGAGCTCGCGGTTGCGCGTGCGGCTGGGCGACATCGACAGGGTTCTCCTCAATGTCAACCAACTGGTCATGCACGGCGATTCGGTTGCTTTTCATTTCGGGGCGCTCGGGGAAGAAGGCATCGGTTTTGGGGAATTCCGGTATACCGACGCGACTGACGGCACCGACAGGATCATCTACCGAAGAAGCGAACTCAAGCTCGGCGAACGTGACCTGGTCGAGTTGAGGAGGAAGGCAGCCGGCCGCGTGTGGGACCTTCACCACCCACCGCTGTCGAGCGACTACTACCAGGTCACGTTGCCTTTCCGTGTAGACGGGAACTTGGCCGGCGCCTTCGGCGACCCCAAGGCCAAAAAGAGGGAAAAATTGCTCACGGTCCCGCACGTCCCGGTGGTCGGCGGACTTCCGCCTGTCCTCCCTGCCGAGCTGGACGGTCGTCTCCTGCTCGGGTATGCCAGGGACGGTGGCCGACCCACTGCGGTCCTGGTAGCGCAGGCCGAGAAGAACGTCAGAGGACTGCCCCTCTACCTGGAAGCGCGCAAGCCCGCCCTCGTCGTGGACGACATCAAGCGGCGGCGCAAGGAGGCGTTGTGGGAACCGACGGCCCGGTGGGATCTTTCCGAGGAGATGTCTTTCGATGTCGTGTTGCAGGAGGGGACGTGGACGTCCGGTCCGCTGTCTATCGCGGTCGGCGGTGATCCGGCCAAGACGTTGGACGGGGCGGAGGTGGATCTCTCCCCGGGGACGTTGGTCACCCTGAGGGTGGGGAAGTGGCAGGAGCCGGGGTCGGTCGGAGCGGATGTCGCCGGCACCATTCCCGCCGTGGTCAAGGCGCCGTTGGTCGACAAGTCCGGACACGTCTACCGGCTTGTTGACACGGGTGTGGACAACAAGGACTTCGACGACCTGAAACGCAAGATCACCGAGGCCCTGGCGGTCTCGGGGCAGGCGGGGGTGCTGACAGGCCCGGGGCAGGGTGGGGCGCTGGCGGTCGGTGGGTCCGGCGGCGCCCGGCAGGGCTGGAAGCGGACCGTGGCTTCGGCGATCGGACAGTTGTCGGCCGTGGGCGAACGCGACGAGCAGAATTTCGTGCGGTGGACGCGCGACGTGTTCGGAATCGATCTCGCGAAGGGTGGACAGAAGCCAGACTTCTACTCGGTGTTGCGCACCTTCAGCCAGCAGTTGGCGGACTTGAAGCTCGACCGCATCCCGAACGGACTGCGCGGGTGGGCGGCCAGCAGCCTGGCCGCCGAGCTCCGCCTGGGTGACGCGTCGGAGTTCAGGGAGTTGTTTCCGTATCCGGAGGTCATGTCCGAGCAGCGGCGAGAGGACCTGCACCGGAACTGGATCGACAAGGTCGCGAACCACCAGAACGGCGATTACGACGTCGCGCCTGTGGTTGTCCGTATCCTGGCCCGGAAGTTGCCCCAGCTGCGCATCTACCAACCGTTCGGCGCCCCGTACGACATCGGAACGGAGTCCGATGCTGGTGCCGACCCGTATCCGGTCGTCTTCTACGATGGCGCCTTCTACCTCGGCCAGCTACCTGACCCAGCCGATGCCGAACGCGCTGGCCGCCTCGCCGAGGGTCCCGAGCGGACGTCAATATCGGACGACGAGAAGCAGCGACTGGATGGACTGTTCGACCAGGCACTCGGTCTGCTGCAGGAGCAAATCAACGAGGCGGAACAGGACCCTCGTCCGGCCAACAGACACTGGCCCGCCCTGCGGGAAGCGTTCCAGCGTAAGCTCGCGGTCATCCGTCAACGCCCCGAATCGCCCCAACGCCAGGCCGACATCCTGACAGAACACCGCCGGCACCTCTATTACATCCGCCGGACCAGCGGCTGGAAAGACGAGAGCCGAAGGCCTCAGACGGGTTGGTTCACCCATTACCTCACCGTCCGGGTCCAAGGTGCACAGAATGCATTGTTGGTGATGGAGGTGGGCGGCAAGAGCCTGCGTATCAGCTCGCTCAACTCCATCTCCATCCTGGGCGACAGGATCGCTGTCGATTTCTGGATGGACGGCGAAGAGGGCCTCGCTGAGGCCAGAGTCCCGTACACCGCGCCCGACGGAACCGAAACCTTCATGTACCAGGAGTTCGCCACCAGACTCACGGCGGCGGATCTGACCAAGCTGATGGAAAGGGCGGCGGAGGCCCGGTGGTCGAAAGTTGAGTCGGCGATCGGGCAGTTGTCGGCCGGGGAAACCCGCAGCGAGTTGGCGGCATTCGAGCAGTGGGCGCATTCGGTTTTCCACATCGATCGCGCGGAGGGCGACGCGGGGCCGCTCGACGTCTTCTACGGGACGGTGTTGAAAACCCATGGAGAGCTGTTGGCGCAGGCGGGCGTCACCACCGTGGCTGAACTGGGCGTGCTGGTGGCCCGCCACCTGGACGCCGACCTCCGCCGGGGCGAGCAGTCGATGTTCAGAGCATTTCTCCCTTATCCGGAGAACATGTCCGAGCAGCGACGGGAGACCCTGCACCGGCACCTGCTCAACAAACTCGTACACCGCCAGCCCGGCTATCCCGACGTTGTGCATGTGGTTCCCCACATCGTGGCCTGGGGGTTGGGTCTGCCGATGGAGATCCACCACCCGTTCGGCGCCCCGCACGTCATCGGTCCGCCGTCCGATGACGGCGCCAAACCGCAACCCGTCGTCTTCTTGAACGGCGCCTACCACCTCGGCCAGCCTCGTGACCCGCACGATGCCCGCATCGTCGAGGGTTTCCCGTCACCGACGGCCCTCACCGAACTGCGCCGGCTGGATGCCGTGTTCGACGAGGCGCTCGATGTGCTGAAAACCGAAGTCGACGCGGCGGAACAGAACACGACGAACCGCCACTGGTCGCTTCTGCGGGACACATTCGATCGGAACCTCGCGGCCGTCCGTCAACGCTCCAGCTCCCCCCGCCGGCACATCGAGGTGCTCGAAGAGCACCGCCGATACGTCGACGCGCTCCGCGAGGACAGCAAGTGGGAAGACGAGAACCGTTGGAACCTGCAAGACCCATTCACCGTCCCCGTCCCCGTCGAGGATATCGAGGGTCGCCCATATCTTCAGTTCCGGGTTGGCGACAACGACGTGTTCCTCGAATATGTCGGTCGGGTCGCCGTCGCGGGCGACAGGGTCGCTGTCGTTGTCGGAAAGGTTGATGGCGAAGGTGTCAGTATCGCTATCGCCAGAATCCCGTACACCGCGCCCGACGGCACCGAGAGGTTCGTCTACCAGGAGTTCGCCCGCAGGTTCACCGACAGCGAGCTGGCCGAACTGCGGAGCATGGCAGCCGGCCCGGTGTGGGAGACCGCCGATCGGTGGAAGTTCGGCAATCTCTACCACATCACGGTGCCGGTGAGCGAAAGCGGAGTATTTAATAACATCACCTTCGGCGGCCAGAGAGTCACGATTCCACCGGTCGAGGTGGCTGACGGGCTTCCGCCGGTCATCGCCGCGGAGTTGAAGGAGGGGCGTTTCCGGCTCGGGTACGGGATGGATGGTCTGCCCCTGGCGGTCCTGGAAGCACCGGCCGGAAGGAACGGCACGGGAGCGCCCCTGTACCTGGAGCTGTCCTCGCCGCCGCCCACCGCTTACGACATCGAGTGGCTGCGCACGCTGGCGCTGTGGGAATCAATCGAGCCGCCGCCGCTTGTCGACGAAGTGTCCATCGATCTCGTGATGCAGGAGGACAAGCGGACGCCCGACCCGCTGCCGCTCGCGCTGGGTGGGGACAACTCGGGCAAGACGTTGGACGGGCGGGAGGTGGATCTCTCCCCTGGGACGGAGGTCGCCCTGCGGGTCGGCCGATTCTTCCGGCTGGAGGAGTCGAACGTCGTCACGAGTGTCTTCGCCGCGGTCAAGGCGCCGTTGGCCGACCGGTCCGGATACGCCCACCGGCTCATCGACACGAACATGTCGAACGAGTGGTTCGACGAGTTCAAGAAGCAGCGGGAGATGACCGACAGCGGCAAACGGCGAGCCGGGCCGGAAGGAACGGCGGGGCCGGTCGAGAAGCGCCCGCGCACCGGGGACGGGGTGCCTGGCAGCAGCGGCGACCTGTGGTGGTGCGTGGCGGCCACGCTCGATGTGTTCCAAACCGAGTACAAACGGCTGGGCAACCGGGCGGTGTTCGACGA
>NZ_JBVJGT010000116.1:0-7097 GCF_055587185.1 Micromonospora sp. NPDC048040
GGTTGTCCTCACAAACCATCGATGATCAACGCGGTGGCCGTCTTCATGCCTGCGCCACGCCCAACGCCGAAGCCAAGTGACGTTGGAGTACTAGGGCCTCACGGCGGGCCCTGGCGCCGGGTTCGATGCTCAACCGGGCTGCCTGTTCGTACGCCGCCGCGGCCGCCTCGTGGCCGCTGCGTTCGCGGGCGCGGGCGGCGGTGCGTTCCAGAGCGGCGGCGGCCTCCTCGTCGGCTCCGGTAGCGGCGGCCGCCAGATGCCAGGCCCGACGGTCGGCGTGCTCGGGCGAGCCGAGGGCCGCGGCGAGCGCGCGGTGGACGGCGAGGCGTTGCCCGAGCGGCGCCCGTTGATAGACGGCGGCGCGGATCAGAGGATGGCGGAAGCGGACGGTGGTGGTGCCGTCGGCGTCGCCGCGGAGCACCAGGCCGGCCCACTCGGCGGGGGCCAGGTCCTCGACGGACGCCCCCAGCGTGGCGGCGGCACGCAGGATCACGGCAAGCTCGGCGGTTTCGTCGGCCGCCGCGAGCAGGAGCAGGCTCTGGCAGGCCTCCGGCATCCGGCTGACCTGGCCGTGGAAGGCCAGTTGCAGGCGGCTGGTGAGCGGGAGCGCCCCTGGCGAGAACACGGTGCCGCCCTCGGCGGCCAGGGCGGCCGGCAGCTCCAGCAGAGCCAGCGGATTGCCGCCGGCCTCGGCGAGCAGGCGGTAGCGCACGGCGGGCGTGAGCGGATGCCGGTCGAGCAGGGCCACGGCCGCCTCCGGGGCCAGCCCGGACAGGCGCAACTCCGCAAGGCCTGGGGCGGGGAAGGACCCCTCGCCGTCCCGGGCGGCGAAGACCATGACCACGCCCTCGGCGTGCAGGCGCCGGGCGGCGAACAGGAGCGCCTCCCGCGACGCCCGGTCGAGCCACTGCGCGTCGTCGACGAGACACAGCAGTCCTGTCTCGTCCGCGTACTCCGTGAGCAGGGAGAGCACCGCCAGCCCCACCAGCATCGGCTCGGAGCCGGCCGCAGGCCCGAGCCCGAACGCCGCCTCCAGAGCCTCGCGCTGCGGGCCGGGCAGCGCGGCGAGGGATCCGAGGGCCGGGCGCAGCAACAACTGCAGCCCCGAGAACGGCAGCTCCGCCTCGAACTCGACCCCCGCACCGCGGACCAGCCGCATGTCTCCGGCCGCCGCGGCGGCATGGTCGAGCAACGCCGTCTTGCCGATGCCCGGCTCGCCGCGCAGCACCAGCGAGCCACTGGCGCCCGCTCTGGCTCCCGCCACCAGTTCGGCGATCACGTCCTGTTCGGGCTTTCTCCCGTGCAGCTCCCCCGCGCCCATGACCCCATCCTGGCATCCGCCCGAGAGCGTCCTCGCCGCCATCGACACGCCCTGCCCGTCACCGGGTGTCGGCAGGTCGTCGGCACACCGGGAGCTGAAGGACAAGCTGGTCCGCGCGGCGAAGCAGGACTGGCACCGCTGACGCCTGCCCCCGCTCGCCACCGCCGGCCCCCCGCCGCAGGGCGGCCGGAGTCGACCGACGGCGGGCAATTCGACGTCGCGGCGGCCGAGGCCGTAGAGCAGGGACCCGGCGGTCGGGTTGCTCCACGGCACGGTGCCGTCCGGCCGCATCCGCAGGTTCTTGCCGTTGCGGTACGACGGGTCCTGGGCGGTGGCCGGCTGCCCGGCGTCGCCGACGCCCGCGTAGAGCATCCCGTCGGGGCCGAACGCGATGCGCCCGCCGTTGTGCGCGCCGGACCGGGCGAGCCCGGTGAGAACCGGCTGCTGGACCTGCGGCGCGGTGAGCCGGAAGCGGACGATCCGGTTGTCGACGCTGGAGGTGAAGTACACGTACACGAATCCGTCGGTGCGGTAGCGGGGCGAGACGGTCAGCCCGAGCAGGCCGGCCTCTCCCGTCGCGACGACCCCCGAGATCTGCGCGACCTGCTGCGGGGCCGACCCACGTCGTACCCGCAGGACCCACCCGCTGTCCCGCTCGGTGACGAGCGCGCTGCCGTCGGGCAGGAAGTCCAGCCCCACGGCGCCGGCCGGTCCCGACGTGATCCCCGCTGCCCACCCGGGCGGTGCGAGGACCAGTGGGCCCGCTGTGGCCCGCCCACCAACCGGTGGGGGAGTCGCTCGCCAATTCGGCAAGGATCCACAACTGCCCTCGAAGACGACCCGCCCGCCGTCGTGAACCGCACCGGAAACGCGGTGAACGTTAGTGGACACATCACTAGTACGGCAGCCGCCACTAACCGTGTGAGCTGGGATGATGCGGGTGTCGGGGCGGGCAATGTGGACGCAGCCGCCCTGATGATCATGTGTGTGTGACGACAACAAGATCACGGGCGGCTGCGGCTGCCAGGATAGCGGCTGGCCGGGCCCAGCGGTTGCGGGCCGACCTGATGCAGCGGCTGCGGTCGTGTTTCGTGCGGGTGCAGACCTGGCAGCAGGCGGATAAGTACGTGTCTGCGGTGGCCAGTGACCTGCCGAAACGTAACGGGTGGACGATCGCGGAGTACGTCGGGGACCGTGGTCCGGACCGGGTGCAGCGGTTGTTGAACCGGGCGGTGTGGGACACCGACGAAGCGATGCGTCTGGTCCGCCGGTTCGTGGTCGACGGGCTGGCCACCGCGGCCCGCCGGCGACGTCGGGGGCTGGTGGTCGGGGCGTTGGACGAGACCGGCCAGCAGAAACGCGGCACCGCCACCTGCGGGGTGAAACGGCAGTACATGGGCTGCGCGGGCCGGGTGGAGAACGGCATCAACACCGTGCACCTGTCGTATGTGCGGGAAGGCCTGGGGCACGGGTTGATCGGGTTCCGGCAGTGGATCCCCGCCGAACAGATCGACGACGCCAAGACCGCCCAGGCGATGGGGATCCCGGGCGACCTGCTGTTCCGCACCAAGGGACAGTTGGCGATCGACATCTGCACCGACGCCTACACCGACGGCATCCGCTTCGACGTCATGTGCGGGGACGAGGTGTACGGCGCCTGCACGCAGCTGCGGGAGTTCTTCGAACACCAGCAACAGGCGTACGTGCTGCGGGTGGCCTCCACGTTCCTGCTGGACCTCGGTGCCGGCGTGCGGTTGACCTGCCGGCAGGCCGTCGAGGAGCTGGTGGACGACCAGCGGCGGTGGGAGGTCCGCAGCGCCGGGACCGGGTCGAAAGGGCAACGCTGGTACGGGTGGGTGCAGATCGCCACCGCCAACCCCCGCCACGTGCTGCTGGTCCGCCGGCACCTACGCACCGGCGAGCTGGCCTTTCACTACTGCTACCAGCCCGACGGGCAACCGAAGAGCATGACCCGGCTGATCCGCGCCGCCGGACTACGCTGGCCAGTCGAGGAGGACTTCGAGTTCGGCAAGGACCAGTTCGGCCTCGACCATTGCCAGGCCCGCCTCCACGGCGCGATCCGACGACACACCGTGCTGGTCATGGCCGCCCTGGCCGTCTGCGCCGTCGCCACCGCGCAACTACACCACCGCACCGACACCCAGGCCCCACCACCAGTCACTCCCGATCAGGCCCCGCCAGACGATCCCGGCCGGATCCCCCTGACCATCCCCGAAACCCGACGCCTCCTGGCCAGACTCGGCCACCGACCGAAACCACCCCACCACGCCGAACACTGGACCGACTGGCGCCGCCGCCACCAAGCCCGCTCACGCTGGTTCCACCAACGCACCCGACTCAACCGCGAATACGCCCTGGTCAACTAGCCAATGGCGGCTGCCGTACTAGGTCTGCTAGCGCTGGGTTGGCGTTACCTCCGTAAACGGTCGCCGGTATGTCCGTTCCCGTCGACAGCCGGGAAAGCAGCGGCAGGATTGCTTTGGACGACCCTCGTTCGGTGGATTGGGTCGTCGGGTTGGTGCGGTGTCCGTTGGGAGTTGGTCCGGGCTGCTGATCGTTGTGCGGCTCGGAGGAATCGGGTTCCCCAGTCTCGGAGGTGGTCGGTGAATTCCGGGGGGCTGAGCACCTCGAATTCAGCGCCGATGTTGCCCAGTGCTTGGGTGGGCCAGTCCAGGCTGGCGGACACCATCGTGAGACGGCAGTGTTGGCCGTCGATGGGTTCGATCGTGCCCCATTGCCCGACGACCCGGCGGACGTGTTCGGCGGATGCGTGGACCAGGGCCTGCACGGCGTGTCCTGAGGGGACGCCGGTGGAGGTGCGCACGAACTGCGCGGCGTCGCTGGCGGGAAGGGGGCGTGGACGGAACCTCGTTCCGGCACTGCGCGGGTTGGTCAGTCGGTCGAGGCGGAAGCTGCGCCAGTCGTGTCGGGTCAGGTCGTAGGCGACCAGGTACCAGCGGCCGCCGAGCGCGACAAGGCGGTGCGGTTCGACTTCTCGTTCGGTGTCGGGGCCGCCCCGTGCGGTGTAGCGGAATCGCAGCCGTTCCTCGTCCCGGCAGGCTTGGGCGATCACCGTGAGTACCTCGGCGGGCACGACCGGGCCCGCGGCCGTGGGCGAGATGGTCATTGCGCGTAACGCGTTGACCCGGGCGCGGAGACGCGGCGGGAGGACCTGCACCACTTTGGTCAGCGCGCGCACCGCCGCGTCTTCGATCCCGGCGATTCCGCTCTGGGTGGCGTCGCCCATGCCGACCGCCAACGCGACGCCTTCCTCGTCGTCGAGCAGCAGTGGCGGCAGGACCGCACCGGGCGCCAACTGGTAACCGCCGTCGGTGCCTCGGGAGGCGTGCACCGGGTAGCCGAGTTCCCGCAGCCGGTCGACATCGCGGCGCAGGGTGCGTTCCGATATCCCCAGGCGGTCGGCCAGATCGGTGCCGGACCAGTGGCGGTGAGTCTGCAGCAACGACAGCAGCCGGAGCGTTCGGGAACTGGTGTTGGCCATGCCGCGATCTTCGCACCGCTTCCGGTCAGAAAGTGACCGGAAGTCGGTCTAGCGTCATCCTCATGATCACTCGTGAGATTCAGCTGACCACCCAGATCGCCGGCGTACCCGGCCGGGAACATTTCACCGTTGTCGAGACAGAGATCGACGGCGAGGTCCTCGTCCGCACCGAATACCTCGGGCTGGCCGCCACATACCTCGAGCTCATGCGCTCCGACTGCCACCTGCCGATTCCGGCCTGGCAGCCGGGCCAGCGCATCGGCGTCATGGCCATCGGCACTGTCCTGCGATCGGCCAGCCCGGATCTGCAACAGGGCGACCTGGTCCAGTCGATGAGCGGCTGGAGTACGCATTCCGCCGGCCCGGCCGCCTCATATGTCAAGCTGGACCGCGACGCGTACCCGGAGCCGAGCTACCACCTCGGCCAGGGGCCCACCGCCTACTACGGCATGGCAGACGTGGCCAAGGTCGGCCGTGGCGATGTCGTGTTCGTTTCCGGCGCGGCCGGCGGCGTCGGCTCACTGGCCGCTCAGATCGCCCGCAACCTGGGCGCCTCGAAGGTCATCGGCAGCGCGGGCAGCCATGCCAAGGCGGAGTACCTGGTCCGGGAGCTCGGTATCGACGCCGCATTCGACTACCACCAGGACCCGGTCGCAGCACTGAAGGAACTGGCACCCGAGGGAATCACGGTCTTCTTCGACACCGTCGGCGGCACGCTCTACGAGGCCGCGCTCGAGGTCGCCGCGCCGGGAGCGCGGTTCGCGCTGTGCGGATCGCTGTCCACCCAACTGGGTGCGGCGGCCCAGCGATTCCCCGAACCCGACCAGGCTGCCGCCGCAGCCAAGGGGATCGAGTTGCTGCCATTCTCCTGCCATCACACGCCCGACCAGATCGCTGCATGGCACACCCACTTCAGGGCCTGGCTCGACCAGGACACGTTCGTCTTCCCGCAGACGGTCGTCGAGGCCGGCATCGACGCCGTGCCCGATGCCTTCCTGTCGCTGTTGCGAGGCGGCTACCGCGGCAACGTCTCGGTGTGGCTGGCATGACGCCGCTGTCGCGTCGCGCCCTCAACCGGGCACTGCTGCAGCGCCAATTCCTCCTGGAACGCACCGACCAGGCGCCGCTTGATGTGATCCGCCGTCTGGTCGCCCTACAGGCACAGGAACCGAACTGGCCCTACCTCGGGCTGTGGAGCCGGATCTGCGGGTTCACCCACGCCGACCTGACCACCCTGCTGGCCGACGGGCAGGTCGTGCGCTCCAGCCTTCTGCGTAGCACCCAGCACATCGCCGCAGCCGACGATTTCCGTCGGCTGCGGCCCCTGCTGCAGCCCGTCCTCGACCGCACCGCCAACTCGCCGTACTTCCGGCGCAACAGTAACCGGCTGCCCACCGAGACGCTGACGGCCGACGGACGTGCGCTGCTGGACGCCGGACCGCTCGCCCGTAAAGAGCTCGCCCGACGCCTCGCCGCCCGCCACCCGGGCCGCGACGGCCGGATCCTCGCCGGCGAATTCGAACTACGCACCCCGCTCATCCACGATCCCACCACCGCATCCTGGGGCAGCTGGGGCAACCGATCTTCCATCACCGTCACCGCCCATGCGGCCGACACCATCGAACCCTCGGCGATCCACGAACTGATCCGCCGCTACCTCGCCGCCTTCGGACCCGCCACGGTGGCCGACGTCCAGGCATGGAGCGGGCTGACCCGGCTCAACCAGGTCGTCGCGAACATGGACATCGAACTACGCCACTACACCGGACCCGACGGCCAGACCCTGCTCGACCTGCCCGACGCGCACCTACCCGACCCGCACATCCCCGCGCCCGTGCGACTGCTGCCCGCGTACGACAACGCCCTGCTGGGCCACGCCGATCGCACCCGCATCATCAGCGACGAAGACCGCAAGCAGGTTATGCCCGGCCGGGCCCTGGTACACCCCACCATCCTCATCGACGGCTTCGTCCGTGGAACCTGGTCCTTCACCGGAGACGACATACGACTCGTCCCATTTCGGCCCCTTGCAACCGCCGAACAGCAAGCCGTCAACGACGAAGCGAACCGGATGCTGCCCTTCCTCAAGCACCGACGAACGCCATAGCCCGCGCCCGATCAGCCGACGCCAGCGAGCCATGATCCTGTGCGCACATCTGGCACCCCTCTGTGTCAAGAGGCGGCGGCGAGGGTTGTTCTAGGCTGGGGTGTGGCGGGTCCGGGAAGTGACTTTTCCGAAGTGTCGATCTCGGG
>NZ_JBVJGT010000117.1:0-6438 GCF_055587185.1 Micromonospora sp. NPDC048040
AACCGAAAGGCTATCTGTTCCACAATCACCCCCTGGCCAAACAAAAGGGATTTGGCGCTCGAAGGTTTGCCCCACAAGCGCGGAAAAACACATCTCCCCCCGATGACCCTGCCGCCGGCGGCGCCACGGCCGGCCGGCCGTGCCGTGCCCAGCCTGCTGCGCGACCTGATCCGGGCCACCGGCCCGGCCCGGCGCGCGGTGGGCCGGGGCCCGGCGGACACCGCGTCCGTGCGGGACCGGCTGGCGACGCTCAGCCCGGCGGAACGGCGCGGCCACCTGCTCGACCTGGTGGCCGCCAGCGTGGCCGCCGTGCTCGGGCACCGCTCGGCCGAGAGCGTCGACACCCAGCGCGCCTTCAAGGAGCTGGGCTTCGACTCGCTCACCTCGGTGGAACTGCGCAACCGGCTGTCCGCCGCGACCGGGCTGCGGCTGCCCGCGACCGTGGCGTTCGACTACCCCGCCCCGGTGGTGCTCGCCGAGTTCCTCGACCGGGAACTCGGCGGCGCGGCGGCGGCGGACCGTCCCGTCGCGGTCGCCACGGCCGCCGCGCTCGACGAGCCGATCGCCATCATCGGCATGGCCTGCCGGTTCCCCGGCGACGTGCAGACCCCCGAGCAGCTCTGGGACGTGGTCACCGCCGGCGCCGACGTCATCTCGCCGTTCCCCACCGACCGGGGCTGGAACCTGGACGACCTGCGCGCCGACGGCGAGGACGTCACGTCCGTACCGCGCCAGGGCGGCTTCCTCCACGACGCCGCCCAGTTCGACGCCGCCTTCTTCGGGATCTCGCCCCGGGAGGCCCTCGCGATGGACCCGCAGCAGCGGCTGCTGCTGGAGACGTCCTGGGAGGCCTTCGAACGGGCCGGCATCGACCCCCACTCGGCGCGGGGCAGCAGCACCGGCGTCTACGTCGGGCTCATCTACCACGACTACGCCTCCCAGGCCGCCGGCACCACCGACGAACTGGGCGGCCACGTCGGCAACGGCAGCGCCGGCAGCGTCGCCTCGGGCCGGATCTCGTACCTGTTCGGCCTGGAGGGCCCGGCCGTCACCGTCGACACCGCCTGCTCGTCGTCGCTGGTGGCGCTGCACCTGGCGACCCAGGCGCTGCGGCAGGACGAGTGCCGGCTCGCGCTCGCCGGCGGGGTGAGCGTCATGTCCACCCCCGGCATGCTCACCGAGTTCTCCCGGCAGCGCGGCCTGTCGGCCGACGGCCGGTGCAAGGCCTTCGGCGCGGGCGCCGACGGCACCGGATTCGCCGAGGGCGTCGGCATGCTCCTGCTGGAGCGCCTCTCCGACGCGCAGCGCAACGGCCATCGCGTCCTCGCCGTCGTCCGCGGCAGCGCGGTCAACCAGGACGGCGCCAGCAGCGGCCTGACCGCGCCGAACGGCCCCGCCCAGCAGCGGGTGATCCGGCAGGCCCTCGCCAACGCCCGGCTCGCCACGACCGACGTGGACGCCGTCGAGGCGCACGGCACCGGCACCGCCCTGGGCGACCCCATCGAGGCGCAGGCGCTGCTCGCCACGTACGGGCAGGGCCGGCCGCAGGACCGGCCGCTGTGGCTGGGGTCGGTCAAGTCGAACATCGGCCACGCCCAGGCGGCGGCGGGCGTCGCCGGCGTGATCAAGATGGTGCTGGCGATGCGGCACGGCGTGCTGCCGCCCACCCTGCACGTCGAGAAGCCGTCCCCGCACATCGACTGGACGGCCGGGGCCGTCGCCCTGCTCACCGAGGCGCGGCCGTGGCCGGCCGCCGACCGGCCCCGCCGCGCGGCGGTGTCGTCGTTCGGCATCAGCGGCACCAACGCGCACACCATCATCGAGCAGGCGCCGGAGCCCGCCGCGGCGCCGGCCGCGCCGCCCGCCACGACGGCCCCGGGCGACCTCGTCGCCTGCGTCCTCTCGGCCCGCGACGACGCCGCTTTGCGCGAGCAGGCGCGCCGTCTGCGGACCCTGGCCGACGACGAGCCGGACCTGACCGTCGCCGACATCGGCCGGGCGCTCGTCACCGGCCGGACCGCCTTCGAGCACCGCGCGGTGCTGCTGCCCCGCGACCGCGACGGCCTGCTCGCCGCCCTCGACGCCCTCGCCGACGACGAGCCCTCGGCCGCCGTCGTTCGGGGGGTCGCCAGGAGCGGTCGGACCGCCGTCCTCTTCTCCGGTCAGGGCGCGCAGCGTCCCGGCATGGGTCGCGAGTTGTCCGGCGCGTTCCCGGTCTTCGCCGCCGCGTTGGACGAGGTGTGCGGGCACCTGGATCCGTTGTTGCCGCGTCCGCTGCGTGAGGTGTTGTTCGCGGAGGCGGGCACGGCCGAGGCGGAGCTGTTGGACCAGACGGTGTTCACCCAGGCCGGGTTGTTCGCCGTCGAGGTGGCGCTGTTCCGGTTGGTCGAGTCGTTCGGGGTGGTGCCGGACCTGGTGGCCGGGCACTCCATCGGCGAGATCGCGGCGGCGCACGTCGCCGGCCTGTTCAGCCTGGCCGACGCGTGCGCGCTGGTCGCGGCGCGCGGCCGGCTCATGCAGGCCCTGCCCGCCGGCGGCGGCATGCTCGCCGTGGCCGCCCCCGAGGACGCGGTGGCCGAGTCGATCGCCCCGCTCACCGACCGGGTCGGCGTCGCGGCGGTGAACGCCCCGACCGCCGTGGTGGTCTCCGGCGACGTCGAGGCGCTCGACGGGCTGGAGCGGACCTGGCGGGAGCGGGGCGTCCGCACCCGCCGGCTGACCGTCAGCCACGCCTTCCACAGCCCGCTGATGGAGCCGATGCTGGGCGAGTTCCGGCAGGTGCTCGACGGGCTGACGTACCACTGGCCCGTCCTGCCGATCGTGTCGAACCTGACCGGCCAGGTCGCCGACCCCGACGAGATCGGCACCCCCGACTACTGGGTCCGGCACGTCCGGGAGACGGTCCGGTTCGCCGACGGGGTCGCGAGCCTCCGCGAGCGCAACGTGCGTACGTTCCTCGAACTGGGCCCCGACGCGGTGCTCGCCGGCATGGTGGGCGCCTGCCTGCCGGACGACGGGACCGCGTCCTCGGCGGCGGTCGTGGCGACCCTCCGCCCCGGCCGGCCCGAGCCGGTGTCGCTGGTCAACGCGCTGGCGGAGCTGCACGTCAACGGCGTGCCGGTCACCTGGACCGCGCTCCTGCCGGGCGCGACCCGCCCGGTCGACCTGCCGACGTACCCGTTCCAGCGGCAGCGCTTCTGGCCGGCCGTGGGCCGGCTGCGCGCCGGCGACGTCACCGGCGCCGGCCTCGGCGTGGCCGGGCACGGGCTGCTCGGCGCGGCCGTGGACCTGGCCGGCGACGACGAGGTCGTGCTGACCGGCCGGATCTCCCTCGCCACGCACCCCTGGCTGGCCGACCACGTCGTCTCCGGCGTGACGCTGGTCCCGGGCACGGCGCTGGTGGAGCTGGCCGTACGCGCCGGCGACGAGGTGGACCTGCCCCGGCTGCGCGACCTGACGGTGCTGGTGCCGCTGGTGCTCCCCGAGTCCGGCGGCGTACGGATCCAGGTGCGGGTGTCCGCGTCGGAGTCGCCGCAGCGTCCCGTCGCCGTCTACTCGCGCCCCGACGACGACCCGGAGGCGGGCTGGACGCAGCACGCGGAGGGCGTGCTGGAGCCGGCGACGGCGGACGAGCCCCGGTTGGCCGCCTGGCCGCCGGTTGGCGCCGCCGAGGTGGACCTGGCGGGCTGGTACCCGGCGCTGGTCGAGCACGGCCTGCGGTACGGGCCGGCGTTCCAGGGGCTGCGGCGCGTCTGGACCGGCGGTGACGACGTGTTCGCCGAGGTGGTCCTGCCGGACGACGCGGCGGCCGAGGCCGCCCGGTTCGGCGTGCACCCGGCGCTGCTGGACGCCGCCCTGCACCCGATCGGGCTGCTGCCCGGCTCCGAGGAGTCGGGTGGGCCGCGCGTGCCGTTCGCGTTCGAGGGCGTGCAGGTGCACGCCTCGGGCGCCGGCGTGCTGCGGGTGCGGTTGAGCCGCAACGGCTCCGGAGTCCGGCTGACCGCCTGCGACGAGGCGGGCGCGCCGGTGGTGTCGGTCGACTCCCTCGTCCTGCGGGAGCTGACCGGAGTGGCCACCGCCAGCGCGGCGTCCCGCTCGCTGTTCGAGGTGGCGTGGCAGGCCGAGGAGGCCGACCCGGTCGACGACGCGTCGGGCTGGGCGGTGCTGGGCGGGCCGGCCCTGCCGGGCGTCCCCGGCGGCCCCTCCGCCGAGACGATCAGGCAGTTGCGGGCCGCCATCGAGGCCGGCATCACGCCGCCGCGCCTGCTGCTGTTCACGCCGACCGGCGCGAACGCCGACGACGCCGACCCGGCGGAGACCGTACGCACGGTGACCTCCGACGTGCTGGGCCTCGTGCAGGCGTGGCTGGCGGCCGACGTGCTGGCGGACTCGAAGCTGGTGGTGCTGACCCGGGGCGCGGTGGCGGTCCGCGACGAGGACCGGGTGACCGATCTGGCGGGTGCGGCGGTGTGGGGTCTGCTGCGGTCGGCGCAGTCGGAACACCCGGGCCGCATCGTCCTGGCCGACGTCGACGACGCGATGAACCCGGGCGTGCTGGGCACCCTGGCCCGGTTCGCCGCCGACCCGGCCGGCGGCCAGCTGGTCGTCCGTTCCGGCGCGGTGTCCGTGCCCCGTCTGGTGCGTACGGTGGCGCCCGCGCCGGCCGACGGTCCGGTGGTGGGCGACGGCGCGGTGCTGGTGACCGGTGGTACGGGTGCGCTGGGCGCGTTGGTGGCGGAGCACCTGGTGTCGGTGCACGGGGTGCGGTCGCTGGTGCTGGTGTCGCGGCAGGGACCGTCGGCCGAGGGCGCTGGCGAGCTGTCGGAGCGGTTGACGGCGCTGGGCGCGTCGGTGCGGGTGGTGGCGTGTGACGTGACGGACCGGGGCCAGGTCGACGCGCTGGTCGCCGACATCACCGCCGAGGGCCGGCTGGCGGGCGTGGTGCACACGGCCGGCGTGTTGGACGACGGGGTGGTCGAGGGGCTCACCGCGGAGCGGCTCGGGGCCGTGTTGGCACCGAAGGTGTCGGCGGGCTGGTGGCTGCACGAGGCGACGGCGTCCCTGGATCTGGATTTGTTTGTGGTGTTCTCGTCGGTGGCGGGGGTGTTGGGTTCGCCGGGTCAGTCGGCGTATGCGGCGGGTAACGCGTTCCTGGACGGGTTGGCGGTGTATCGGCGGCAGCTCGGGTTGCCGGCGGTGAGCCTGGCGTGGGGCATGTGGGACACCGCCGGCATGGCCGCGTCGATCGGCGGCACCGACCGGGCCCGCACGGCGCGCGCCGGACTCCGGCCGATGAACGCCCGCACCGGCCTCGAACTGTTCGACGCCGCCGCGGGGGCGGAGCGGGCGGTGCTGGTGCCGGCCGTGATCGACGTACCCGCGCTGCGGGCGGCGGCCTCCGGTGCGGTCGTACCGCCGATGCTGCGCAACCTGGTCGACGTGGCGGCGACCCGCCGCCGGGCCGGGCAGGGCGGTGGCGGCTGGGCCGACCGGCTCGCCGGCCTCAGCGCGGAGGACGGCCTCGCGCAGGTGGACCAGCTGGTGCGCGGCCTGGTCGCGCAGGTGCTGGGGCACGGCGGCGCCGAGGCGGTGCCGGCGGACCGGGCGTTCCGGGACCTGGGCTTCGACTCGCTGACCGCCGTCGAGCTGCGCAACCGGGTGAACGGCGCGACGGGCCTGCGGCTCACCTCCACCCTGGTGTTCGACTACCCGTCGCCGCAGGTCCTGGCGGCCCACGTGTACGCCGAACTCGTCGGCGGCCGGCTCGGCGCCGTCGCCTCCGACGAGCCGACGGTCGGCGACGCCGACGAGCCGATCGCCATCGTGGGCATGGCCTGCCGCTACCCCGGCGGGGTCGAATCCCCCGACGAGCTGTGGAAGCTGGTCAGCACCGGCGGGGAGGGCATCGGCGAGTTCCCGGCCGACCGGGGTTGGGACCTGGAGTCGCTGTACGACCCGGATCCCGACCACGCCGGCACCTCGTACACCCGGCACGGTGGCTTCCTGTACGGGGCCGCCGAGTTCGACCCCGGGTTCTTCGGCATCTCGCCGCGCGAGGCCCTCGCCATGGACCCGCAGCACCGGCTGCTGCTGGAGGCGTCGTGGGAGACGTTCGAGTCGGCGGGCCTGGACCCGGCGGGCCTGCGGGGCAGCCGGACCGGCGTGTTCGCGGGCGTGATCTACCACGACTACGCGACGCGGCTGATGGAGATGCCCGACGTCGAGGGCTACGTGGGGACCGGTAACTCCGGCAGCGTGCTGTCGGGTCGGGTGGCGTACACGTTCGGCCTGGAGGGGCCGGCGGTCACCGTGGACACGGCGTGCTCGTCCAGCCTGGTGGCGCTGCACCTGGCGGTGCAGGCGCTGCGCAGCGGCGAGTGCGACCTGGCCCTGGCCGGTGGCGTGACCGTCATGGCGACGCCGGGCACGTTCGTGGAG
>NZ_JBVJGT010000118.1:0-5981 GCF_055587185.1 Micromonospora sp. NPDC048040
CACGCTCACGCAGCTCATCGTTGTACTTCTTCGGTGCGGGCATCGCTGGTGTTCCTCCCAGGTTTCGATGTCTCCATCAAACCCGGTGCGGAACAACCTGTGGAACCTGTGGCAGATCGCCTCCACGATATGGCAGCTGATCGTTGACGCATACGACCTGCTCGCCAAGCAGATGGTGGCGTTCAAGGAGGGGATCGAGATGCTGGTTGCCAACCTGGTCACCCTGCGGAACCTCATGCGGGGCAACTTCGACGCCCTCAAGACCCTGTAAGGCGGAGCCGTGCAACACGTGACAGGCCGCGACAGTAGAACGTGGCGGGTAGGACGGCGTCGCCTTGCCTGGCAACCGCGCATGCCGCAGTGGGTGAGGAAGCTGTGGTGGGTGGCCGACGGGTTGTCCGATCCGATCACCGGCCTGTTGGCCCTGCTCGCCGTCGTGGCAATGCTTCCAGGGCTTGTCTGGTACGGCCTCAACTGGCTGGCATGCCTGTCGGCCACCCCCTTCGCGTGGCTCGGGCGGGTCGCCTTCGGGCGGCCCGTTCCGGTCGTCGCCTACCCCGACGACGAGAGACACGTTGAGTACTGGGGCAGCGCCGACGGCATCGCTGCCGCAAACCAACTCGTCCGCCAGGTCGTCACCGAGATCGGCGACCGAGGGCAGCCGCTGTCACTCACGGCACCAGTCACCTCAACCACCATCGGACAGGAGATCGCGGAGAAGCCGGTGATCGACCGAATCACATCACGCTTCCCGAAACGAGGCTGAGCCAGCCGCGCAGGGATCCGTACAGGCCGGTTGATCGAGGCCGCCCGACGCTGACGGAAGGCGACACGGCGTGGCGAGCGGGGCTGGCAGGAGTGGTTGATAGTCCTCGCCACGCCGCCTTGATCGAGTAACCGCGGTGCCGGACCGGATAGCGAAGCCGATGGAGAATCGCTGACTTCGGTTTGGCGCCGCGCGTCAGCGGATGTTGCGCCGATCGCGACCACCTGCTTGTGCCTGCGGTGGCCGGTGCGTTCGTCAATATCGATCCACGTCGGGATCACAGGGACCCCGCTGGCTACGTGATGCGATTCGTGTCGGCGGGGCTTCAACAGTTGGGCGTCTGTCTCCAGCCGACGTTGGCGGGGCGTTGGCCAGTGGCGACATAATCCACGACGGCAACCCGGGCGGTCGCTACGGATACTCGGGCGAGGTCGGCGGGAATCTCCAGCAGGCCGGTGTCCGATGACTCATAGACGGCGATGGGCGTGTCCGGGTCGAGGTCCGCGGCGTAGGTGTTGTCGGGCAGCCAGCGCAGCGCCGCCCGGTCCGCGTCGATGTCAATGTTGATGCGCAGTGCGGGCTGGTCGAGGGTGCCGACCGTGAGGGTCTGCCCGCAGCCACCGTGGGGCATGATCGACTCGATCTGCTCGTCGAATCGGCGACCGGCTTCCTCGGCATCGGTCAGCTCGTAGGGGTGGCCGTGGTAGTCGCGTAGCAGCAGCGTCATCGGGTGATCCTTTGTCCGGTGCCGACGTAGACACGGTGCCACCAAGTGGCGCCGGCGTCGCGGGTGACCCACACGCCCAGACGGCTTCCTTGCGGGAGGATGGCGGGCAATACCTTGTCGCAGGTCCAGGGATAGCTCTGGTCGCGGTCGTTGGTGCCGCAGACAGTGTTGTCGACCGCGAGGTCTGACTCGGTGCTACCCGTGAGACGCATGCGCGCGGCGGCCCTGGACTCCACATGATCGTAGAAGGTGACCGGCGGGCCACGCAGTCGATCGTGGTCCAGATCGGCGGCGATCGACCGGTCGCCTCCTCCAGACGTGATCTCCTCGCTGTTGAACAACCCCACTGTGGGACGGGTACGGCCCGCGGGACGCGCTTCGAAGCGGCCGACGACAGCGCGCAGGCTGTCCGGCAGAGCGCCGGGATCGCACCGCTCCCAATCGGAGTTGACCGGCCGAGGGACTTCTTCAGGCTGCCGAGGGGACTGCACGGCCTGGTCACCATGCGGAGACGGGTGCGGGCGCGGCGGGCAGCCCGTTGTCGGTTTCGGCTCATTGTCGTGCCGAGGCCAAAGCCGACGCCGCAACTGCTGGTTCCGCGGCCTGCTGATGGGCGACACCAACGTCCGACCGATGACGGCCGAGACGCGAGGTGGCCGGCCACGATGCAAGCCGTGGAGCGATGGATGGCCTCGCCCGCCGTTGCCGGCGGACCATCCCGTAGGCACTTGCCGATCGGGTCGGCTTTTCACGAATCCGCGCTAATCCCTTCACAAGGATGACCGTCGATGGACATGATCCCTGGAGATAGTCGTTGTTCATCCGCTGTCGCGAGGAGGCCCGCCATGCGCGTGACCCGAGAATCCCACCGATCCCCGCTGCGGCGGCGTGTCGCCGCGACGGTCGTCGCCGTCGTTGCTGGTGCGGGTATGACGACGATCAACGCTCAGCCCGTCTCTGCCACGCCCCCGGGCATCCCGTCCAAGGCGACCGCCCAGTCGCAGCTCAACGCCCTTACCGTGGCGGCGCAGGGTTCGATGACCGGGTACTCCCGTGACTTGTTCCCGCATTGGATCACCATCAGCGGTAGCTGCAACACCCGCGAGCAGGTCCTCAAGCGCGATGGCACTTCTGTCGTGGTGGACAGCTCCTGTGCGGCAACGTCGGGCCGGTGGTACAGCCCGTACGACGGCGCGACCTGGTATGCCGCGTCCGACGTCGACATCGACCACGTCGTGCCCCTGGCCGAGGCATGGCGTTCCGGTGCCAGCTCGTGGACGACCAGCCGCCGGCAGAGTTTCGCCAACGACCTGAGCCGGCCGCAGCTGATCGCGGTGACGGACAACGTCAACCAGGCCAAGGGCGACCAGGACCCCTCCACGTGGCAGCCGCCGCTGTCGTCGTACCGGTGCACCTACAGCAAGATGTGGATCACCGTGAAGTACAGCTGGGGGTTGAAGCTCCAGTCGTCGGAGAAGTCCGCACTGCAGAGCATGCTCAACACCTGCGCCTCCTGACCGCACTCAGCGAGGACCAGCCACGAGCCATGGCCGGAGGCCTCCCACAGGAACCAGCCAGTTGGGTTGGGCCGACAGGCTCATCCTGTGCTGGATGTGAGGGGCCGATGTTCGACGGGATGAAATCGACCGAACCAGTGTCTTAAGTGGCACGTCCGGGCAAATCCACGTCGAGATTGGCAGCGGCTTGTCACGTGCTCGTTACGCTCGACCGGTCAGATCGTTTCTGCTTGAAAGTGGTGCGGGGCCGGCTGGCTGCCGACCCCGCACCGGGTAGCGCTACACCTGGCCGTTGTGCCTGACAAACATGCTGGCCAGGTGTAGCAGGTGGGCGATGGCCTTGGCGGCGACGGCAGGGCCATCGCGCCCCGCACCTTGCAGCAGGTCCGCTGCCAAGTCGCACGCGATGGCCGATGCCGTCAGTGCTCGGCCGACCCGACCCCGCGCCGCTGGCTGCGGTCTGGGGGTGGCGGGCCGCTCTTCATCCGGGACCTGGGGTCCCTCATCCTTCTCGGCCCGCCCGACTGGCAGGGGCGTGTAAACGATCTGTCGTGTATTCGTTGACGATGTCCGGAACGGACGTGTCGTGGGCCGGCGCCGGCGCGATCATCGCATCGCTGCTCGGCGACCGGCACGCGGTGATCGTCGGCAGCCTCGACGCAAGCCCCCACGCTCGGCATCGAGGCGCCCGCCCTGACGACCTACGAAGGCGGCCTCCAGACAAGAGACCCGTCTGGCTGCCGGGTCGCAGCACCATCCGCCGGCCCGACAGGTGGGTGTTGCTGGGCAGGGGCGTGCCGTGGGCGTCCCTGGCCTGTGGGTGGGGCTGTCGATGGAGGACGCACTGGCCGTCCGGAAGCAGCACTGCCATCGTTCACCTCCTGACCGGAATCATCGACTGCTGAGACCGGTTGCGTCTCCGGGCCGGACGCACCACGTTTAGGGGTGCAGTTAGTTACGTCTTATGCGCGCTCGGTAGGGTGCGAGTGGCTTATATCGGGTGAAAGCGCTCCCGTTTGACGGCGATTTTGTGACCCTCATGAGGGTCCCCAGCAGGCGTTGCTGCTGGTGAGCCGTCCAGTGGTGACGTTCCGTGCTCCGACCATCACCAGGACGAGGTTGCGCAGCGTCACCAGGTGGGGCCTTCAGGCCGCCTGGTGCCGCGTAGCGCTGATGCGGAACGGGTGGGTGTACTCGGCGCCGCAGCCAGCGCACCAGGCCCGGAACAGCAGGCTGGTCGCGGTGTCGCCGAGACATGGTTCCACCTCGTAGCGAGTGCCTTCGATCATGGCGTAGAGGCGCCGCCAGCGGATTGGGCAGAGGCAGGCCGCCGTGCTCATGCCGTTGCCTGCCCGTCCTCGGGATCGAGGGCTCGCCACTCTCGGGGCTTGGCGCCGGTGGCGTCGGCGACCTGGGCGACGTCGCGGTGGCTGTAGGCGGTGCGTACGCCGGAGATGGACATGCCGGCGGCTGCGGCCAGGTCGCCCAGCGTGTAGGGGCGGGGTTGGACGAATTCGCGGCCGTAGGCGATCAACTCGCGGATCTGCTGCTCGGCTTCCTCCTTCGCGCGGCGGGCACCGGCCAGCGCGCCGATCAGCGGGTCATGGTCGCCTCCGTCCCACGCGGCCCGCAGGTTCTCGGCAGCACGTTCTTGGTCCTCGGCAGCTTCGTCCCGCGCCGCGAGAAAGCCGTCGTCGTGCTCCTCGCCGGGGTCGGGTTGCGGGATCGGGTACAGGATCGCGGCCACGTCGGTGAAGATGTCTCGTCGAGTCATGCCTACACTCTGCGCACTTGATTGCGATGATCGCAAGATATTGCGCGTGCTGCATTTCGTGCCTCGCGCCCGCCGGGTTTCTGATCTTGTTTAAGAAACGATCGTTTCCCGGACAAGATCAGGATGTCGAATTCCGAGGTTCTCTGCACGAGCTGATGGCCGTAACCAGGAGGCGTGCACGGGAGTGTGAACTTCCGCTGGTCTGGACTCGTGTGCACTACGGTCGATTTGCTCCGTACTCTTGTGTACGACAGTGAGGGCCTGGGCATGGTCGATGAGCCGGCGTTACTCGAGCGAAGTGTGCTGACCGCCACTGCGGAGGTCTGGGATCAGGTCTTGTCCGAGCTGTACGCCGAAGGTGACGGTGACCTCGGTGGGCGCGTGGGCCCGGTGCTCACCGCGTCGTGCACTTCCTAGACCAGGGGGCCGAGCGGCTTGAGCGTGTTACGCAGCACGTCGACGGCGACGGCCTGTCCGCGCCGGGCCACGGGGACGAGCGGGCCGATGCCGTCCGGGACGTCTTCTTCCTGTACTCGGGACCGAGATCAGCCGATGGAAGTGCTGGTGGACCGGATGTGGCAGAACCCGAACCGCATTCCCGCAGCTCAGGGGTCAATCGTAACCGTTCCTCCGGTGCATCGCCGAGTAGCCTGACGCAGGGGACAGCGCCGCATCCGTGCGGATTCGGCGCTGTCTTCTTGCGATCGGCTAGCTGATCTTCTTGCGGTAGATCGCTGTCGCGGCGGCGTAGGCGGCTACGAGCAGGCCGGCGCACCAGGCGAGGGCGATCCAGATGTCGTTGCCGACGGGTTGCTGCGCGAACAGCGCGCGGAGAGTGTTCACGATGGATGTCACCGGCTGGTTCTCGGCGAACCACGCGACCGGGCCGGGCATCGAGTCGGTGGGGACGAACGCCGAGCTGATGAAGGGCAGGAAGATCAGCGGGTAGCTGAAGGCGCTCGCGCCGTCGACGGTCTTGGCGGACAGGCCCGCTATCACGGCGATCCAGGTGAGGGCGAGGGTGAACAGGATCAGGATGCCGGCGACGGCGAGCCAGTCGGCTACGGATGCGCCGGTGCGGAACCCCATGATCAGCGCGACGCCTGTGACGATCACGAGCGAGGCCAGATTGGCGACGAGTGAGGTCAGGACATGCGCCCAGAGCACGGAGGGTCGTGGGATCGGCATCGACTGGAA
>NZ_JBVJGT010000119.1:0-5898 GCF_055587185.1 Micromonospora sp. NPDC048040
GGCCCTCAGCATGCCGCAGAACAGCGGCAATCACGCGGATCGCGCTTATCGAGAAGTGACTATGAAACCGTACTCAAATGAAAGACCGAGGCTAGTGGAGCAGGCGAGGGCGGTGGGTCTGCAACTCACCGGTGAGGGTGGGCTGTTGCAGCAGCTGACCAAGCGGGTCTGGAAGCCGCGCTGAACGGCGAAATCACCGATCACCTGGGCTATGACAAAGGGCGACCCGGCCGGGCACAACGGCGAGAACTCCCGCAACGCCGCCGCCAGCCAGGAGGTGTACCAGCACCGGGGTCGGGTAGCCCGAGCGCTGCGTATGGCGGCAGAGGGAGCGTCCATGGGTAACGAGCGAGTTCCGCATCCGTTCACCGAGCAGACGGCGCGGGTCGGTGATGTCACGATCAACTACGTTCGCGGCGGTCAAGGCAACCCCTTGGTGCTGCTACACGGGTATCCACAGACGTGGTACATGTGGCGCAAGGTGTTGCCGGAGCTCACGCAGTACTTCACGGTCATCGCCCCCGACCTTCGAGGAGCCGGCGGCAGCGACGCCCCGACAGGGGGCTACGACAAGAAGACCCTCGCCGGCGACGTGTACGGGCTGCTCGCCCAACTTGACCTTGACCGCGAGGTCAGCCTCGTCGGCCACGACATCGGCACCATGGTCGCGTACGCGTACGCCGCCGTGCACCGCGACCAGGTCAGCAGGCTGGTACTCACGGAAGCACCCATCCCCGACCAGAGTCTGTACCAGCTGCCGGCCCTGACCCCGAAGGGACCCGGCGTCTGGAACTTCGGCTTCTTCAGCCTGGCCAACGGCCTGCCGGAACAGCTCGTGGCCGGTCGGGAAGCCCTCTGGGTGGACCGGTTCATCGATTCATTGCGGGTGCAGAAGAACGGCATCGGCGATGACGACATCCACGAGTACGCCCGCCACTTGCAGGACGGCGCCCACCTGCGAGCAAGCTTCGAATACTTCCGGGCCTTCCCCCAAGACATCGCCGACAACGCCGAGTACGGCAAAACAAAACTAGCCATGCCGGTACTCGCCCTCGGCGCCCAAGCCAGCCTCGGGCCCGCAGTACTTAGCCAGGTCAAGCAGTACGCCACGACTGTAAGCGGCGGCGTCATCGAGGACTCCGGTCATTGGATCTTCGAGGAACGGCCTGCCGAACTCACCGCGAAGATCCTGCAATTCCTTCGACAGAAATGAGGCAGTCTGGCTGACTTCGATGAACAGCTTGTCGACGCCGGGCGTGGTCCTGCCGATGCCTGGCAACGGCACCAGCTGGTGGTTGCCGGCGCCGCCGTTACGGCAGGGAAGCTCATCGATAGTCTTTGGTGGCCTTGACGATCTGCGGGCTGACCACGATGGCGTACCCGACGAGAAGCGCCGAGGTGAGCCCGAGCAGCAGGCCAGGTTCGGTGACCACCAGTGTCACCACGATGGCCAGCGTGATTCCGACCAGGCCAACGATGAACCGGCGCCGGGGCAGCCGACCGAGAGCGAAGCGGTGCAGACCCAACCCGCACAGCATCCACGTGACGATCGATCCGCCCAGCACGAGTCGCGCGTTGAACGGCATCTGACGCGACTGCCCGATCTCGTACACCGCTACACCCAGCGCCCATCCCAGGAAGAGCACGGCGGCGCCAGCGGGTGAGTGGAGATAGGCGTAGCCCTGACCGCTGCCCAACTGCGGCACGGCGAGCCTGCTGTTCACGTAGGTGGTGTAGATCCACCAGATGCTGGCTGGCAGGAGGAAGGCCGCAAAGGCGGCGGCCACCACGCGGGCGGGCGGGTGCGCGGTGGGTACCGCGTCACGCAGGTTGGTCAGCGTGGCGCCGAGCAGAATGATGGTGAACTGCCCCAGCCGTTCAGGCAGGTGGGTGCGGTGTACGGGATGGCGGCGGAGCCAGCGGCGGCCGAGCCACGGGGTGAGCAGCTCGATGGCCAGTGCGGTGATCCACACTGCCGGCCGCGCAGCCGGGGAGATGGCCAGCGACCCAGCCCAGAGCAACCAGCCGGTACCAAATCCGGTGAGGTAGACGGCGACCAGATCCCAGGAGGACCGGTCGGCTGTAAGGACTCGCAGGTACATCAGGAGCAGACAGCCACGCACGATCAGGTACCCGACCGGCAACAACAGCCCGGATGGAGCCTCCGGCACACCGAGGGTAATGGCGCCCGCGCCGAGCGTCGCGGCCAGCACGAGCAGTCGGTGCAGAGTGTCGTCCGGGTCGTAGCGGGTGTCGTAGAAAGACTGGCCGATCCATGACCACTGGATGAGCAAGTAGAGCACGACGGCAACGACGAGCTCTGCTGCACTCGGCGATACCCGGGTGTCCAACCGGGCGGTCACGCCCAACAGGGCCAGGACGAATACCAGGTCGAAGAAGAGCTCAAGCCAGGTGGCGTGCCGCTCTTCGTTCGGCTCCGGCCTGCCGGGGTAGCGTAGCCCCAGCAGACCGGCGGTTCGGGACAGCCGGGTCAAGCCGCCGCCTCCGGCCAACCGCCCGCCCCCTCCCCACGCGGTCACTACTCCTGGCCGTCATCACCTGTCGGGTCGTATCACGTGCCAGGACCCACCCTGCTGCACCGGTTCCTGCCTCAGCTGAGCCACCCGGTTACGCAGCGTCTCGTGGTTGACGCCCAACTCCCGACCCACGTCCCAGATCCTGCGGTCGGAATCCAGCACCAGCGCTACGGCCTGACACCAGAACTCCTCGGGGGTACGTGCTCTGTCGACCCACGCGGTTTCCTCCTGCTCGGCAGGGTGCCAAGTCAGGAGGGGTCCGGTCTCGGGGGGGGTCAGGTGAGGCCGTGCTCGTACGCCGGAATAAAGCCGACGGAGCCAGGCCGCGGTGCCGCAGCCGCCCGCGCCTCCGGCGCCCCCGGGGTTCGTCGTTCTCGCCGGCGTCAAGGCCAAGCCCCCTGACGGGGGTGGTCTCCGGCCAGCCTTGGCCCCGGCAGCGAGACAACGCGCGTCAGAAGCCGACCGGACCGGAGCAGAAACGGCAAGACATTCAAGATCCAGCCCCGCTCATTCAGGGATGACTCAAGTGCCAAGAAGTTGGCGACCAAGGATCTAGCGAAGCGGCCGGAAGCCGACGCGGAGCTCTTCTGACAAGAGTTGCGGCTGTTCCCAGGCCGCAAAGTGCCCGCCCCGGTCGAGCCTGTTGTAGTGGATGAGATTGGGATAGGCCCGTTCTGCCCAACTCCGCGGGGCCTGATAGAGCTCGTCAGGGAAGACGCTCACGGCGGTCGGGACCGTGACTCCCTTGGCGGCGAGGAAGGAGAACTTGTTCTCCGCGTAGAGACGCGCCGCCGAAACCCCCGTGTTCGTCAGCCAGAAGAGCGTAATGTTGTCGAGGATGTCGTCCCGCGTGAGGCCTCCAGGTTGCCCGGCGAAGGCCCCGCAGATCAGCTCCAGACTGGCTGCGTCATGGTCGAGCATGAAGCTCGCCAAAGCGATGGGCGAATCGGCGAGTCCGATCAGCGTCTCTGGGCGGGTGCCCATCATGAGAGCGTAGGCGCCGTGCTTCCAGAAGAAATCCATCTGCTCACAGGCGCGCTTTTCCTCGTCGGAGAGATTGGCCGGCAGTGAGCCGAGTGCCTGGTTTAGTCCGGTGATGTCGGACTGGATCAGCTTGTCAATATCGGGTGGAACCGTACCAGGCATGTTGGTGTGAATGCCGAGCAGTTCCGGAGGCGCCTGCAGCCCTATCAGATCCGTGACAAGCGCTCCCCAGTCACCGCCTTGCGCCACAAACCTCGTGTAGCCGAGGCGCTTCATCAACTCGATCCAGGCACGTGCGATGCGCTCCGGCCCCCAGCCGGGCGTGGTCGGCTTGCCCGAAAAACCGTAGCCGGGCATCGACGGAATCACCAGGTGGAAGGCGTCCGACGCGTCCGCCCCGTGGGCTGTGGGATCGGTGAGCGGACCGACGATCTTCAACTGCTCGATCACCGAGCCGGGCCAGCCGTGCGTGACGATGAGCGGCAGCGCGTCTTCATGTTTTGAGCGAACGTGGATGAAATGGATGTCGAGCCCGTCGATCTCGGTGATGAAATTCGGTAGGGCGTTCAGTCTCGCCTCGACCTTGCGCCAGTCGTACTCCTGCTCCCAATAGCGCGCGAGCGCCTGGCTCGTCTTGAGCGGCACGCCCTGCGACTGATCGTCAACCGTCTGCTTATCGGGCCAGCGGGTTGCCCTGATGCGCGCACGTAGCGCGTCGATTTCCGCCTCGGGGATCTCTATGGTGAACGGCCGGACGCCTGCGACGCGCGTTGGCGCTTCGGTCTTGACAGCCACCTGGCCTCCTCTCCTCGTAAGGGCCTCCGAGTACCACCTGGCAGGGCGTCTACACCTGCCCGCGCGCTAACTCGCGTTCTCCTTGCGAGGGGAAAGCTTCCAGTTCGGCCGGACGTAGTGGCACGTGTAACCGCCGGGATTTCGCTCCAGGTAGTCCTGGTGTTCCGGCTCGGCCTCCCAGAAGGGGCCAGCGGGGGTGACCTCGGTGACCACCTTGCCCGGCCACAGGCCGGAGGCGTCGACGTCGGCGATCGTCTCTTCGGCGACCTTCCGCTGCTGCTCGTCGCAATAGAAAATTGCCGACCGGTAGCTGGTTCCCACGTCGTTGCCCTGGCGATTCTTCGTTGTCGGGTCGTGGGCCTGGAAGAAGAACTCGAGAAGCTCTCGGTAGGCCAGTTTCGCGGGGTCGAAGACGACCTCGACCGCCTCGGCGTGGGATCCATGGTTCCGATACGTCGCGTTCGGCACGTCTCCGCCGGTGTATCCGACCCTGGTGTCGACTACGCCCGGGTGTTTCCGGATGAGGTCTTCCATGCCCCAGAAGCAGCCGCCGGCCAGGATCGCCTTCTCAGTCGTCTCGGTCATCGTCGCTCCCCGTCCGGGTGCTCGAAAATTCTGCGGTACTCGTCGTAGCCCTCACGCTCAAGGTCGTCGCGTGGGATGAACCGAAGCGCCGCCGAGTTCATGCAGTAACGCAGTCCGCCAGTTTCCGGCGGACCGTCGTCGAACACGTGGCCCACGTGGCTGTCCCCGTGCGCCGACCGGACCTCGGTGCCGAACATCGCGTGGCTCGACTCCCGGACCTCGACCACGTTCTCCGATTCGATCGGCCTGGTGAAGGTCGGCCAGCCGGTGCCGCTGTCGTACTTGTTGACGGAAGCGAACAGAGGTTCACCGGATACGACGTCGACGTAGATCCCCGGCTCCTCGTTGTCCCAGTACGCGTTGTCGAAGGCTGGCTCCGTCCCCGCTTCCTGAGTGACTCGGTATTGCTCGGGTGACAGACGAGAAACTGCCTCGGGGCTTTTGCGGTACTCGTGTGACACCGTTGTTCCTCTCCATAGGTCGGCAAGAACGGCCGGGTTCAACGGGCCTGCACACGCGGCTTCGGTGCGTACCCCGCATAGAGTCGACTAACCACGGGGCTGGTGAGCGGACCACGGTCAGGCTCTTGCAAGGCCCTATTAGGTCGCTGGACCTTCCGCACTTCAGGTGGCGGACGAGTACCGCAGATCAGTGGTCGGATCACAATCACAGGAAGCGCTCGGTCCCATCCCGGCTGATGCGGCGGGTTCCAGGGTGTGCGCAGGAGCTCGGCGATCTTCTCGGATGGTGTCATGAAGCCGAGGGTCATGCGGGGCGGTGTTGAGCCCTGGGCGAAGCGGACAAGGTCCAAGTCACGCACCGTGATGCCACGAAGGAGTCGTCGCCATACCTGAGTGTGAGGCACCCGCAATACCTGGCATCCCGCCCAAGTGCGGGGCACGGGGTCACGTCCGCGCGGATGGTGTAAGAGACGGCCATCGCGGGATCCAGTCTGATGTTATGCGGCGATCGGGGTGGGGTCGGGCTGGTCGGTGTC
>NZ_JBVJGT010000120.1:0-5798 GCF_055587185.1 Micromonospora sp. NPDC048040
CCACCACCGTCGTTGTTCACCGCCGAACCCCGCACCACCGCATGCACCACATCCCCCGCCGCCACCGCATCCACCAACCGCCGCAACACCACGACACCCACGCCGCTGCCGCCGACGATCCCGCTCGCGTTGCGGTCGAAGGCCCGGCAGTGCCCGTCCGGGGACAGGCCGGTGCCCTCGCGGTAGACGTGGCCGACGTTCTCCGGGATCTTCACGCCGACGCCGCCGGCCAGCGCCATGTCGCACTCGCCCGCCAGCAGCGACTGGCACGCCTGGTGGATCGCCACCAGCCCCGTCGAGCAGGCCGTCTGGATCGTCATCGCGGGGCCGTGCAGGTCCAGCTTGTACGCGACCCGGGTGGCCAGGAAGTCGTCGTTGGAGCTGATCATCATGGGCAGGTAGTCGAGGTAGAACGCCTGCGCCAGCGCGGGATTGCGCATCATGTTGTAGAGCGAGTACGTGTTCATGGACTGGCCGGCGTAGACGCCGATGCGGCCCGGGAAACGCGCCGGGTCGTACGCCGCGTCCTCCAACGCCTCCCACGCGCACTCCAGGAACAACCGGTGCTGCGGATCCGTCATCTCCGCCTCGTGCGCGTTGAACCCGAAGAACTCCGCGTCGAACAACTCCACGCCGTCCAACCGCGCCTTCGCCGGCACATAGGACGGATGCGAATACACCGACTCCGGCACCCCCGCCGCCGCCAACTCCTCCGGCGAGAAGAACGTCACCGACTCCACCCCGGCGCACAGGTTCCGCCAGAACTCCGCCACGTTCGACGCCCCGGGGAAACGGCCCGCCAGGCCGACCACCGCCAGGGCGTTCTCCAGTTCCTCGGGCAGGTCCGCGGTGGTGGTGCCCGGGTTGGTCTCAGCGGTTCGGGCCGGCGTCATGGGCTTCCCCTCTCGGTGGCTGGTGGATGGCCGGGCCGGTTCGTGGCCGGAGCCGGTGGGCGGACCGCCGTCGGCGGCCGTACTCCGCGTCGATGGCCGGTACGGCACCGGCCGGCGCGGTGGTGGCCGGACCGGCCGCCGCGTCGAGGTACGTGGCCAGCCCGACGATGGTCGGGACCTCGAAGATGGTCAGCAGCGCCACGTCCACGCCGAACCGGTCGGCGAGGGTGCGCTGGAGTTCGACCGCGAGCAGCGAGTGGCCGCCCGCGTCGAAGAAGTTCTCGTGCGGGCCGCAGTCGCGGCCCAGCAGGTCGCGCCACACCTCGGCGACCCGGCGGGCGGTGGCCCCCAGCGGCGCGCCCGGCCCGGCGGCGCCGGCGGTCAGGTCCGTCCCGGGCGTCTGCGCCAGGGCCCGCCGGTCCACCTTGCCGTTGCTGTTCAGCGGCAGCGCCGCCAGCGCGACGAACCGGGCCGGGACCATGTACGCGGGCAGCGTGGCCGCGCACCACGACCGCAGTTCCGCGGCGTCCGGCGCGTCGTCGGCCCGGCCCACCAGGTACGCCACCAGGTGCCGGCGCACCGGGTCGGCGCCCTCCAGCAGGACCGCCACGTCGGCGACCGACCGGTGCCGGCGCAGCGTCGCCTCGATCTCGCCCAGCTCGATGCGGTAGCCCCGCAGCTTGACCTGGTTGTCGGAGCGGCCGAGGTACTGGACGACGCCGTCGGGGAGCAGCCGCACCACGTCCCCGGTCCGGTACAACCGGGCGCCGGGCGGGCCGAACGGGTCGGGCACGAAGCGGGCGGCGGTGGTGGCCGGGGCGCCGAGGTATCCGTGCGCCACTCCGGCGCCGCCCACGTACAGCTCCCCCGGCACGCCGGGCGGCACCGGCTCGCCGGCGGCGTCCAGCACGTACAGCCGGGTGTTCGGGGTGGGACGGCCGATCGGGACGGGCCGCTCGCCGCGCCGGACGCGGTGGCCGGCGGCCCACACCGTCGTCTCGGTGGGGCCGTACATGTTCCAGACCTCGGGGCACCGGTCGAGCAGTTGCTCGGCGAGTTCCGGGGTGAGGGCCTCCGCGGTGGAGACCGCCAGCCGCAGGTCGCCGCCCGCCCAGCCGGCGCCGACGAGCAGCCGCCAGGTGGAGGGCGTGCCGTCGAGCACGGTCACCCGGTGCTCCCGGACGAGCCGGCGCAGGCTGTCGCCCTGGCGGACGTCGTCCTCCGTGGCGAGGACCACGTGCGCGCCGACGGTGAGGGGGGCGAGCACCTCGTAGAGCGCGATGTCGAAGCAGATGGTGCTGACCGCGAGGACCACGTCGGTCGGCAGCAGGCCCGGGCAGGTCCGGACGCCGACCAGGAAGTCGACGACGGCCCGGTGCGGCACCAGCACGCCCTTCGGCCGCCCGGTCGAGCCGGAGGTGTGCAGCAGGTAGGCCGGCGCGTCGGGGTCGACCCGGGGCAGCGGGGTGTGGGGCGCCGCGTCGTCGGCCGGGGCGTGCGGCGGGCACGTCCGCCGGCCGGGGAAGCGGTCGGCCCACTCGTCAGCGGTGACCACCAGCTCGGCGGCGGCGTCGTCCAGCAGGTCGGCGTGCCGCCCGGCCGGGTGCGCCGGGTCGAGGGGCAGGTACGCCGCCCCGCAGCGCAGCACCGCCAGCAGGGCCACCACCAGGTCGGCGCCGCGGGGCAGGCAGACCCCGACCAGCCGGCCCGGGCCGGCGCCGGCCGCGCGCAGCCGGTGGGCCAGCCGCTCCGCCCGCTCGTCCAGCTCGCGGTAGCTGTGCGCCCGCCCGCCGCAGGTCAGCGCGACCGCGTCCGGGGTGCGGGCGGCCTGCGCCGTCACGAGGTCGTGCACGCAGGCGGTGGGCACCGGCACCGCGGTGTCGTTCCAGGTGACGGTGACCCGGTGGTGCTGCGCGGTGTCCAGCAGCGGCAGCCGGGCCACCGGCCGGTCGGGGTCGGCCACGGCGTGCCGCAGCGCGACGACGAACTGGTCGGCCAGCCCCCGCACCGTGTCGACGTCGAACAGGTCGGTGGCGTACTCGATGATGCAGAAGACCGCGTCGTCGCCGGTGCGGTGGGCGTAGAACGACAGGTCGAACTGGGAGTTGCCGCTGTGCTGCGGGATCGGCGTGACGACCAGCTCGCCGGTCCGGAACGGCCGCATCGGCTCGTCCTGCCAGCTGAACAGGGTCTGGAAGACGGGGTGCCGGCTGAGGTCACGCACCGGGTGCAGCGCGTCGACCAGCATCTCGAACGGCACGTCCTGGTGGGCGAAGTCGGCCGACAGGTCGCCGCGCACCCGGTCGAGCAGCTGCCGCAGGGTCAGCTCCCCGTCGAGCCGCGTACGCAGGGCCAGGGTGTTGGCGAAGAAGCCGAACAGGTGCTCCAGCTCGGGTCGGGTGCGGTTCGCCACCGGCGTGCCGACGACCAGGTCCTGCTGGCCGGACCAGCGGGACAGCACCACCGCGAAGACGGCCAGGCCGAGCATGAACGGGCTGACCTGCTCGGCGCGGCTGAACCGTTGCAGGTCGGCGGCCAGGTCGGCGGGCAGGTCCAGCCGCAGGGTGGCGCCGCGGTGGCTCTGCACGGCGGGCCGGGGCCGGTCGGTGGGCAGGTCCAGCACCAGCGGCGCGCCGGCCAGCCGGTCCCGCCAGTACCCGAGCTGCCGCTCCAGGACCGGCCCGGTCAGGTACGCGCGCTGCCAGGCCGCGAAGTCGGGGTACTGCAACGGCAGGTGGGGCAGCCGCGGCTGCCGGCCCGCCAGCAGGGCCGCGTAGCCCTCCGCCAGCTCCTGCGCCAGCACGCCGCCGGACCAGCCGTCGGCGATGATGTGGTGCATCGTCACCAGTAGCACGTGCTCGTCGGCGGCGAGGCGGACCAGCAGCGTACGGATCAGCGGGCGGCGCAGGTCGAACGGTTCCCGGGCGCGCGCGGCGACGGTCTCGTCGAGTCGCGCCGGGCGCCGGTCGTCGGGCACCGCCGTCAGGTCCAGCGTCTCGATCGGGGTGTCGTCGACCGGCTCGACCACCTGGACCGGTTCGTCGCCGTCGTCGTGGATGGTCGTGCGCAGCGCCTCGTGCCGGGTACGGATCAGGCGCAGTGCCTGGTCCAGCGCCGCGACGTCGAGCGGGCCGGCCAGGCGCAGCGTGATCGCCATGTTGTGTACGCCGGCGTCCCGGCCCACCAGCCGGTCCAGAAACCACAGCCGGCGCTGCTGGAACGACAGCGGGGCGGGCCGCCCGGGGGGCCGGAGCGGAATCGAGGTGGCGGTGGTGCCGCGGGTCGCCGTCATCGCCCCGCCTCCGACGGGTCCGCCTCGCTCATCAGCCGCTCGGCCTCGGAGTCGGAGAGCCCTTCGAGCTCGGCGAGGAGCCGGTCCTGGAGCAGGTCGGCCTGCTGGGCGACGGTGCGCCGGGCGAAGGCCTCCGCGACGGTGATCGGGACCTGGAAGGTGTCCTGGAGACGGGCGACCAGCCGGCCGGTGAGCAGCGAGTCCCCGCCCAGCAGCAGGAAGTCGTCGAAGACGCCGATCTCCCGGTAGCCCAACAGTTCCCGCCACGCCTGCGCGACGGTCTCCTCGATCTCGGTGCGCGGTGGTTCGTACTCGGTGGGCAGGTCGGGCCGGTCGTGCTTCGGCCCGGCCGTCGCCGGCGCCTCGTGGGCGACGGGCGTCGACCCGTTGAGCAGGCTGTAGCGGCGACGCTCGAACGGGTAGGTCGGCAGGGGCACCCGGCGCCGCTGCTCGCCGGCGGAGAAGGCGGTCCAGTCGATCGCCGCCCCGGCCAGCCAGAGCCGGGCCAGCGCGCTCAGCAGCGTCTCGTTCTCGTCCTGCTCGGGGGCGGCGGGCAGGGAGGCCACGATGGAGGTGGTGGTCTCGGCGCCGGCCGCCCGGCTCATCGCCAGGGCCATCGTGCCGAGCGCGTGCCCCGGCCCGACCTCAAGGAACGCGGCGTCCGGCAGGGCGGCGGCGGCGCGCAGGTTGTCGCCGAAGCGGACGGTGGCCCGCAGGTGGCGCACCCAGTAGCCGGGGTCGGTGGCCTCGGCGGCGGTGAGCCAGGTGCCGGTGACGTTGGACCCGACCCGCGCCTGCGGGGGCCGCAGCGTGACCGTGCCCATGTGCGCCGCGAACTCGGCGAGCAGCGGGTCCAGCATCCGGGTGTGCGCCGCCTGGCGTACCCGGACCAGCTTGGCGCGGACCCCGTCGGCGTCCAGCGCCGCCCGGGCCGCCTCGACGGCGGCGGCCGGGCCGGAGAGCACGGTCTGCTCGGGTCCGTTGACGGCCGCGACGTCGAGGTCGTCGCCGGCGTACCGGGCGGCGTCGTGCTCGGGGAGGTTGACGGCGAGCATGGCGCCGTCGGGCAGCCGGTCGATGAGCTGGCCGCGCAGGGCCACGGTGTCGATGGCGTCGGCGAGGTCGAACACACCGGCCAGGCAGGCGGCCACGTACTCGCCGCTGCTGTGCCCGAGCATCGCCTCGGGGCGTACGCCCCACGACTGCCAGAGCATGGCCAGCGCGTACTCCACCGCGAACAGGGCGGTCAGCCGGCCCGCCGTGGTGTCGAGGATCTCCGCCGCGCGGCGGTCGCCGTCGGGGGCGAGCACCGCCTCGCGCAGGTCGTAGCCGAGCCGGGGGGCGGCCAGGTCGGCGCAGCGGTCCAGGTGCTCGGCGAAGACCGGCTCGGTGGCGTGCAGCTGGCGGCCCATGCCGACGTACTGGCTGCCGCCGCCGGGGAAGAGGAACACGAGGGCGGGTGGGAGGTCGCCGGCCCGGCCGGTCAGCAGCCGCTCGGGGTCCGCTCCGGTGAGGGCCGCCGCGGCCTGGGTGGCGTCGCGGCAGACCACCGCCCGCCGACGCTCGAAATGCCGACGACCCACCTGCAACGTGTACGCCACATCAGCCAACCC
>NZ_JBVJGT010000121.1:0-2271 GCF_055587185.1 Micromonospora sp. NPDC048040
GGTGTGTGGTTGTTCTTTGAGAACTCAACAGGGTGCTTGATAAGCCAGTGCCAAATTGTTTGATACCCCGGGCTGGCAAGCCTTTATGGTTTGTTGGTCTTGGATTCCTTTGGCAACACATGTTGTCGGGATGACTGTTTCAGCAAAGTTTTTGTTGGAGAGTTTGATCCTGGCTCAGGACGAACGCTGGCGGCGTGCTTAACACATGCAAGTCGAGCGGAAAGGCCCTTCGGGGTACTCGAGCGGCGAACGGGTGAGTAACACGTGAGCAACCTGCCCTAGGCTTTGGGATAACCCCGGGAAACCGGGGCTAATACCGAATAGGACCTTACTTCGCATGAGGTTTGGTGGAAAGTTTTTCGGCCTGGGATGGGCTCGCGGCCTATCAGCTTGTTGGTGGGGTGATGGCCTACCAAGGCGACGACGGGTAGCCGGCCTGAGAGGGCGACCGGCCACACTGGGACTGAGACACGGCCCAGACTCCTACGGGAGGCAGCAGTGGGGAATATTGCACAATGGGCGGAAGCCTGATGCAGCGACGCCGCGTGAGGGATGACGGCCTTCGGGTTGTAAACCTCTTTCAGCAGGGACGAAGCGTAAGTGACGGTACCTGCAGAAGAAGCGCCGGCCAACTACGTGCCAGCAGCCGCGGTAAGACGTAGGGCGCGAGCGTTGTCCGGATTTATTGGGCGTAAAGAGCTCGTAGGCGGCTTGTCGCGTCGACTGTGAAAACCCGCAGCTCAACTGCGGGCCTGCAGTCGATACGGGCAGGCTAGAGTTCGGTAGGGGAGACTGGAATTCCTGGTGTAGCGGTGAAATGCGCAGATATCAGGAGGAACACCGGTGGCGAAGGCGGGTCTCTGGGCCGATACTGACGCTGAGGAGCGAAAGCGTGGGGAGCGAACAGGATTAGATACCCTGGTAGTCCACGCTGTAAACGTTGGGCGCTAGGTGTGGGGGGCCTCTCCGGTTCCCTGTGCCGCAGCTAACGCATTAAGCGCCCCGCCTGGGGAGTACGGCCGCAAGGCTAAAACTCAAAGGAATTGACGGGGGCCCGCACAAGCGGCGGAGCATGCGGATTAATTCGATGCAACGCGAAGAACCTTACCTGGGTTTGACATGGCCGCAAAACCGGCAGAGATGTCGGGTCCTTCGGGGGCGGTCACAGGTGGTGCATGGCTGTCGTCAGCTCGTGTCGTGAGATGTTGGGTTAAGTCCCGCAACGAGCGCAACCCTCGTTCGATGTTGCCAGCGCGTTATGGCGGGGACTCATCGAAGACTGCCGGGGTCAACTCGGAGGAAGGTGGGGATGACGTCAAGTCATCATGCCCCTTATGTCCAGGGCTTCACGCATGCTACAATGGCCGGTACAATGGGCTGCGATACCGTGAGGTGGAGCGAATCCCAAAAAGCCGGTCTCAGTTCGGATCGGGGTCTGCAACTCGACCCCGTGAAGTCGGAGTCGCTAGTAATCGCAGATCAGCAACGCTGCGGTGAATACGTTCCCGGGCCTTGTACACACCGCCCGTCACGTCACGAAAGTCGGCAACACCCGAAGCCGGTGGCCCAACCCCTTGTGGGAGGGAGCCGTCGAAGGTGGGGCTGGCGATTGGGACGAAGTCGTAACAAGGTAGCCGTACCGGAAGGTGCGGCTGGATCACCTCCTTTCTAAGGAGCACCTTCACCTGAAAGGGTGTAAGGAGCCCGCGACCTGCGAATGTCGGGTCGGGGTGCTCGATGGCGGAGACACTGGCGAGTCGGATGCCGGCAACGGTCACGGATGTCTAGTACACGCCCTTCGGGGTGCAGGAACGATGGATGTGATGCGGCTGGGGTCTGGTGTATAGCACCCTGTTGGGTCCTGAAAGAACAACCGGTGGTTGTTTCTTTCGGAGCCTTGTGCGGAGCGGGAGCTTCGTGGGCTGCCAGGCATGGCCTGGTCTCGCATACCGGTCGCTGTGGTGATGCTGGTGTGGGGCTGTGGGTTGTGGGTTGGTCGTTTGTTGAGAATTGCACAGTGGACGCGAGCATCTTTGTGGTCAAGTTGTCAAGGGCGAACGGTGGATGCCTTGGCACCAGGAGCCGATGAAGGACGTGGGAGGCCGCGATAGGCCTGGGGGAGCTGTCAACCGAGCTGTGATCCCAGGGTGTCCGAATGGGGGAACCCGGCATCAGTCATGTGGTGTCACCTGCACCTGAACACATAGGGTGTATGGAGGGAACGCGGGGAAGTGAAACATCTCAGTACCCGTAGGAAGAGAAAACAAATTA
>NZ_JBVJGT010000121.1:2368-5449 GCF_055587185.1 Micromonospora sp. NPDC048040
AATTAGTGATTCCGTGAGTAGTGGCGAGCGAAAGCGGATTGAGGCTAAACCGGCTGCGTGTGATACCTGTCAGGGGTTGCGTGGTCGGGGTTGTGGGACCCTGCTACACGAGCTGACACTCGTGTGAGGAGTTATAAAGCCAGTTGCTAGCCGAACAGTCTGGAAAGGCTGACCGTAGGCGGTGATAGTCCGGTAGGTGAAAGTGGCTGGTCTCCTGTGGGTGTTCCCGAGTAGCGGCGGACCCCTGAAATCTGCCGTGAATCTGCCAGGACCACCTGGTAAGCCTAAATACTTCCTGGTGACCGATAGCGGACGAGTACCGTGAGGGAATGGTGAAAAGTACCCCGGGAGGGGAGTGAAATAGTACCTGAAACCGTTCGCCTACAATCCGTCGGAGCCTTGCGGGGTGACGGCGTGCCTTTTGAAGAATGAGCCTGCGAGTTAGTGGCATGTGGCGAGGTTAACCCGTGTGGGGGAGCCGTAGCGAAAGCGAGTCTGAATAGGGCGATTCAGTCGCGTGTCCTAGACCCGAAGCGGAGTGATCTAGCCATGGGCAGGCTGAAGCGCGGGTAAGACCGCGTGGAGGGCCGAACCCACCAACGTTGAAAAGTTGGGGGATGACCTGTGGTTAGGGGTGAAAGGCCAATCAAACTCCGTGATAGCTGGTTCTCCCCGAAATGCATTTAGGTGCAGCGTCGCGTGTTTCTTGCCGGAGGTAGAGCACTGGATGGTCTAGGGGGCCCACAAGCTTACCGAAATCAGCCAAACTCCGAATGCCGGTAAGTGAGAGCGCGGCAGTGAGACTGCGGGGGATAAGCTTCGTAGTCGAGAGGGAAACAGCCCAGATCACCAGCTAAGGCCCCTAAGCGTGTGCTAAGTGGAAAAGGATGTGGGGTCGCATAGACAACCAGGAGGTTGGCTTAGAAGCAGCCACCCTTTAAAGAGTGCGTAATAGCTCACTGGTCAAGTGGTTCCGCGCCGACAATGTAGCGGGGCTCAAGCACACCGCCGAAGCTGTGGCATTCACATTTTTACCTCGCTTGGACGTGATTCCTTGTGCAGGTGTGTGGATGGGTAGGGGAGCGTCGTGCCGCGAGTGAAGCATCCGAGTGATCGAGGTGTGGACGCGGCACGAGTGAGAATGCAGGCATGAGTAGCGAAAGAAGGGTGAGAAACCCTTCCGCCGGATGACCAAGGGTTCCAGGGCCAGGCTAATCCGCCCTGGGTGAGTCGGGACCTAAGGCGAGGCCGAGAGGCGTAGTCGATGGACAACGGGTTGATATTCCCGTACCCGCGAAAGAGCGACCCTGATGAACCTCGTTGTGCTAACCATCCGAACTGCCGGCGGTCTTCGGACCAATGGTGGGGAGCGTGGGAACCTGGCGGGTAGTAGTCAAGCGATGGGGTGACGCAGGAAGGTAGCTGAGCCCGGCCGGTGGTTGTGCCGGGGTAAGCGTGTAGGCCGGTGTGTAGGCAAATCCGCACGCCATGTAGGCTGAGACGTGATGCCGAGCCGATTCAGGTGAAGTCAGTGATCCTATGCTGCCGAGAAAAGCCTCTAGCGAGTTCTTAGCGGCCCGTACCCCAAACCGACACAGGTGGTCAGGTAGAGAATACCGAGGCGATCGGGCGAACTGTGGTTAAGGAACTCGGCAAATTGCCCCCGTAACTTAGGGAGAAGGGGGGCCGGAGACGTGAAGCCCCGCGCGGGTGGAGCGTTGTATGGCCGCAGAGAGCAGGGGGAAGCGACTGTTTACTAAAAACACAGGTCCATGCGAAGAAGTAATTCGATGTATATGGACTGACGCCTGCCCGGTGCTGGAACGTTAAGGGGACCTGTTAGCTCTTCGGGGCGAAGCGGAGAACTTAAGCGCCAGTAAACGGCGGTGGTAACTATAACCATCCTAAGGTAGCGAAATTCCTTGTCGGGTAAGTTCCGACCTGCACGAATGGCGTAACGACTTCCCCACTGTCTCAACCACAGGCCCGGCGAAATTGCATTACGAGTAAAGATGCTCGTTACGCGCGGCAGGACGGAAAGACCCCGGGACCTTTACTATAGCTTGACATTGGTATCCGAATTAGCTTGTGTAGGATAGGTGGGAGCCGGTGAAGCTCATACGCCAGTATGGGTGGAGGCAATCTTGAAATACCACTCTGGTTGATTTGGGTATCTAACTTCGGACCGTTATCCGGTTCAGGGACAGTGTCTGGTGGGTAGTTTAACTGGGGCGGTTGCCTCCTAAAGGGTAACGGAGGCGCCCAAAGGTTCCCTCAGCCTGGTTGGCAATCAGGTGTTGAGTGCAAGTACACAAGGGAGCTTGACTGTGAGACTGACAGGTCGAGCAGGGACGAAAGTCGGGACTAGTGATCCGGCACTTGCGAGTGGAAGCGGTGTCGCTCAACGGATAAAAGGTACCCCGGGGATAACAGGCTGATCTTCCCCAAGAGTCCATATCGACGGGATGGTTTGGCACCTCGATGTCGGCTCGTCGCATCCTGGGGCTGTAGCAGGTCCCAAGGGTTGGGCTGTTCGCCCATTAAAGCGGTACGCGAGCTGGGTTTAGAACGTCGTGAGACAGTTCGGTCCCTATCCGCCGTGCGCGTAGGATACTTGAGAAGGGCTGTCCCTAGTACGAGAGGACCGGGACGGACGAACCTCTGGTGTGCCAGTTGTCCCGCCAGGGGCACGGCTGGTTAGCTACGTTCGGAAGGGATAACCGCTGAAAGCATCTAAGCGGGAAGCTCGCTTCAAGATGAGGTATCCCACCCACTTTGTGGGGTAAGGCCCCCAGCTAGACGACTGGGTTGATAGGCCGGAAATGTAAGCCCGGTAACGGGTTCAGTTGACCGGTACTAATAGGCCGAGGACTTGACTACTAAGCTGCTACGCGTCCACTGTGCAACTCTCGATGAACGAACAACAGACCCGGTGGGGTGTTGTTTGATATGTCGATAGAGTTACGGCGGTCATGGCGGAGGGGAAACGCCCGGTTACATTCCGAACCCGGAAGCTAAGCCCTCCAGCGCCGATGGTACTGCACTCGGGAGGGTGTGGGAGAGTAGGACACCGCCGGACAA
>NZ_JBVJGT010000122.1:0-4835 GCF_055587185.1 Micromonospora sp. NPDC048040
GCCCGGCCTGCTCAGGGGATGGGTAGAAGCGGTACTTGTATGCCCGCTTCACCACCTCACCCACCCCTCACACCCTATCCGTCCATGTAAGACGATCAGCGAGGGGAGGGAGCGGCGTTTCCTCCCGGCCCTGAACGGCCGGGTTTCCACGCCGCAAATCCGATGACTCCCCCGGCGCTCCAGGGCTGACCGGGGGCGACGCCATCGGCACCTGCCCAGTCCCGGCCCCGGCGGTCTGCCGGCGGCCCCGCCTGCTCCGGTGCCGGTCGGCGAGCGGCCCCGCCTGCTCCGGTGCCGGTCGGCGAGCGGCCCCGCCTGCTCCGGTGCCGGTCGGCGAGCGGCCCCGCCTGCTCCGGTGCCGGTCTGCCGGCGGGCCGCCCTGCTGCGGTGCCGCCGGCGGGCGGCCCCGCCTGCTCTTGCCGGCCGTCGCAGGCGACCCGGCGGCTCCGACCGGCGGGGAGGCCGGCCGTCACCGGGGCGCGACGAGGTCGGCGTAGTCGGCGACGGTGAGGGGGCGCCGGGACAGCGAGCCGTCGGCGCGCGGCACCCCGAGCGGCACTCCGCCCCGCAGGAACGCCACGGTGTCGACGTCGGAGCGGGCGGTCAGGGTGCAGACGATCTGGCCGAAGGCGAGGACCTCGTCGCTGCGGCCCGTCTCGTCGCCTGCCTCACCGACGTCGACGTCGACGTCGGTGCCCCGGGGTCGGGCGACGGCGGCCGCGACGGCCCCGGGGAGTGCGGTGCTGAGGCCGCTGTCGCGCTCGGCGGCGGTCGGGCCGGCGAGCAGTTGCTGGAGCTGGGCGTCGACGGTGGGCGTGGCGTCCACCCGGCGCTCGACGGGCACCAGGCGGTCGTCGCGGACGAAGCAGAGCACCGCCGTCGCCCGCCCCGCCGTCAGGGTCGGGGTCGGGGTCGCCACGACCGTGCCCGAGGTGGGGAACGGCCCGGGCGGCGGCGCCACGGTGCGGGGGGTGTCCTCCGTCGGGACGCCGCAGCCGACGAGCAGCCCAAGGGCGACGAGCGCAGCACCGGCCCCCCGCCACCGTCCCGGCCGGCGCGCGCGGCGGCTCACGACGACACCCCGGGCAGCTCGACCCGGAAGCGGGCGCCCCCGCCGGGACGGTCGCCCACACCGGCGCGTCCCCGGTGCGCGGCGGCGTGCTGGGCGACGATGGCGAGCCCGAGGCCGGTGCCGTCGCCGGCCGCGCGGGCGTGCGCGGCGCGGCCACGGACGAAACGGTCGAAGACGACGTCCCGGTCGGCCGGGGGCACGCCCGGCCCCTCGTCGTCGACCTCGACGATGCCCGTCCCGCCCCGCTGCGACAGCCGCACCGCCACCGGGCCACCGCCGTGGCGGACCGCGTTGTCGACCAGGTTGGCCAGGATCTGCTCGACGCGGCGCTGGTCGACCAGCCAGGTCGTGGCGGCCCCGCCGGCCGCGTGCACGAGCGCGCCCGGCAGCCCGCGCGCCTGGCACACCCGACGGGCCAGCGCCGCCACGTCGACCGGCCCCCGGTCCGCCGGCTGGTCGCTGCGGGCGAGCTGGATCAGGTCGTTGACCAGCTGCTGGAACCGGGTGATCTCGTCGGCCACCAGGCCGGCCGCGGTGGCGGTCCGGTCGTCGAGGTACTCCCGGCGGCGGGCCAGGACGCTGGCCGCCGCCGCCAGGGTCTGCAGGGGCGAGCGCAGCTCGTGGCTGACGTCGGCGGCGAAGCGGCGGTCCCGCTCGATGCGCTGGGAGAGCTGGTCGACCATGTGGTTGAACGACGTGGAGAGGCGGGTGAGGTCCGGGTCGGTGGTCGGCGCGAGCCGGGCGGAGAAGTTGCCGTCGGCGATCTCCTGGGCGGCGTCGGCCACCGCGGTCAACGGGCGCAGGCTGTGCCGGGTGGCGTACCAGCCCAGGGCGGCGCCGGAGCCGGCGACCACGATGGCGACGGCGGTCAGCGCGAGCGCCAGGACCTGGAGGGTCTCGTCCAGCTCGCGCAGCGAGGTCAGCTCGTAGTAGCTGGTGGACGGGGCCAGCGGCAGGCCGACGAGCAGGGTGGGTTGGCCGTTGACCCGCACCCGCTGCACGGCCGGCTCCCCCGTCCGGACGAGCTGTTGCAGGTCGACCGGGATCGCGGCGGTCAGGCCGGCGTCGGCGTTGCGGGCGTACCAGTCGTCGCCGCGGTGCAACAGCGGTCGGCGGTTGCCGCCGGTGTCGAGTGACCGCAGCACCTCCACGACGTCGGGGTCCTCCGTGTCCAGCCCGGCACGCACCACCGCCGCGTCGAAGTACGCCGCCCGCACCGCGGTGCGCTCCCGCTCGTCGAGCAGGGACCGCCTGGTCAACTCGTACGAGACGAGCGCCATGGACGCCGACAGTAGCAGCGCGCCGACGGCGAATCCGGCGGACACCCGGGCCCGCAGCCCGAGCCGCCTCACCGGGTCAGCTTGTAGCCGAGGCCGCGCAGGGTGACCAGGTGCCGGGGGCTGCCCGGGTCGTCCTCGATCTTCTGCCGCAGCCGACCCACGTGCACGTCGACGAGCCGCTCGTCACCGGTGTCGTAGCCCCAGACCCGCTGGAGCAGCTGCTGGCGCGACAGCACCCGGCCGGCGTGCTCGGCCAGCTCGCACAGCAACCGGAACTCGGTGCGGGTCACCGGCACCGGTCGGCCGGCCCGGCGCACCTCCCCCGCGTCCGGGCTGATCTCCAAGGGGCCGAACGTGAGGACCGGCACGGGCGCGGGCACCGCCCGGGCCCGGCGGCGCAGCGCCCGCAGTCGCGCCGACAGCTCCTTGACCGCCACCGGCTTGACCACGTAGTCGTCGGCGCCGGCCTCCAACGCCGCCACGATGTCGTGGGTGTCGTCGCGGGCGCTGACCACCACGATGGGTACGTCGTCGTCGCGGCGCAGTTGCCGGATGCACTCGAAGCCGTCGAGGCCCGGCAGCATCAGGTCGACCAGCACGTTGTCGGCCGGCTCCCGGCGCTGCATCCGCAGCCCCTCCTCGGCCGTGGCCGCCCCCCGGACGGCGTAGCCCTCGTCCTCGAGCGCGAGCAGCAGCGCCAGACGGATCCGGTCGTCGTCCTCGATCACCAGCACGCCCGTCATACCCGCATCATCCCCAAGGCGGGCGCGAGCGCCCAACCGTGTCCGGCGTTCGACGGTTTTGTCACGCAACTGTCATACAACCGCGTGGCCCGCGCCACGGGCGCTGCCCAGGGTGGTGTACGACACCGGTCCGGCCGCCAGTCACCGCGGTCGGGCCGGGCCCGCCGGAGCGGCAGCCGTCGACCGACCGGCCCTGCGGAGGAGGGAGCTAGATGACCGTCGCCGGTCTTCTCACCGCACTCGCCGTGGGTCTCCTCATCGCCGCGGCGGGCTGGCTGGCGCTCCCCCGCCGGCGGAAGGTGCCGGCCTGGCTGGCACTGGTGGCCGGGATCGTCACCGCCGTCCTCGGCGTCATCCTGGCCCGCATCGTCGGCCTCGACACCGGCCGGTCCGGCCTGTGGCACCTGGCCGTACCGGCCGGCTCCGCCGTCCTCGGCGTCGCTCTCGTGGCCGCCACGGCGGGCCCGCGGCGGCCGCCCGTGCCGGCCCGCCGGACGCGGCCGGACCTCGATACCCACCCGACGCCGCCGGTCGCGGACCGGCGCGTCGCCTCGCCCGACCTCCCGTGGAGGAAGACATCATGACCGTCGTACCGGACGACAACTCGATGACGCTGATCTGCGACAGCTGCGGAGACGTGACGACGGGAACCGCCTGCGTCCTGCCGGACGCCGAGGTCGTCTGGACCCTGGTCGCCGAGCACGGCTGGAGCGGCTCGCCCTTCGCGACGGGCCCGCACCGCTGCCCCCGCTGCAGCCTCCTCGGCCCGGACGCCGGGCGCGGCGGCGAGGCCGGTCGCGGCGCCCAGGTGGCCGGCGGGGTGTTGGGGGTGGACCACCTCGACGACGTCGCCGTGGCGACCGCCTCCGGTGACATCGACGTCGACATCGCCGACGACCTGCGGGCGGCGCTGCGGCAGGCGGTCGACGTCTGCGGGCACATCGTGGTCGACCTGACCCGGGTCCACCTGATCGACGCGAACGGGCTCGGCCTGCTCGTCCGGGCCCATCGCGACGCCCGCGAACGCGGCGCCGTGCTCTGCCTCGCCGCCCCGTCCCGCTTCATCCTCACCGTCCTGCACACCATGCGGCTGGACGGTCTGTTCCCGATCTTCGCCGGCCCGGAGGAGGCCGTCCGGCGGCTCTCCCCGGCCGGGGCGGGCGAGCCCGCCGGGCTGACGGCCACCGTGGCCGGACCGGACCGGGCCGGCCACCCGGCGCCGGCCGACGCGCCGTCCCGCTGAGCCGACACCGTCACCCGCACTCTGGCGAGAGGACACCCACATGCTCATGCCCTGGCCGTACCCGGACGAGGGCGCGTTCCGTCCCGAGCCGCCCCGGCCGACGCCCGAGGACGAGGACGCCCGGTTGGCCGCGCTGGTCGCCCAGCGGGTGAGCAGCGACTGGACCACGCGCGGCCAGCAGATCGTGGTGACCGTGCAGAACCGGGTCGTCATCCTCACGGGCGTCGTGGCGGGCCGGGACGCCCGGCAGGTGGCCGCCGAGATCGCCTGGGACGTGCGCGGTGTCGTCGACGTCTGCAACGCGCTGCGGCTCGCCGGCCCCCGGCGTCCCCGCCGCTGACCGGCCCGGGCTCGACAAATGCGTTCAGGGCCACCCCCAAACGGGGGTGGCCCTGAACGAAAGATTGTCCGGCGGTGTCCTACTCTCCCACACCCTCCCGAGTGCAGTACCATCGGCGCTGGAGGGCTTAGCTTCCGGGTTCGGAATGTAACCGGGC
>NZ_JBVJGT010000123.1:0-4824 GCF_055587185.1 Micromonospora sp. NPDC048040
CGATCAGTAAACACATGCGTCATCTCGTCCCAAGCAGGCAAACTTGCCGAACTCCGATACGACACACGCCAACCACCGCCCTTCGCCACCTCCACGGCCGGCGGCTCACCCGCCGCCCACCCCGACGGCAACACACCCTTCCCACCACCCGAGAACGAACCACCCCCCACACGACCCCACTCAAACGCCGCCGCACCACCAGGCAACCCACCCTGGGTGCGCCGACGTTTCGGGGCCCGCCCAGTTCCCGTCTCAGCTCGCTTTTTGCGCTCCTGCCGCGCCTGGATCCGGGCTTTAATAGCCTCGAACTCGTCGATGCTCTTGTCCAGACCCACGAGCACGAGCCGGAAGGCGTATTCGGGTTCGGGCACCGGCGAATCCGCTCTTGGGACCAACGGCGCCTTGACCACGGCGAAAATGTCGATGGCGACATCCAATCCGACCGGCCGCGGCAATTGCCCTACCTTCAGGGTAATCGGCGTATCCTTATCGAGATTCACCTTCCCGCCACCCAACACGTCGACTGAATTGCCCAGTCTAAGACGCAGAGGGTTAGGCATTCGGCCATCCGCCGACATTATGTCCTCGATAGATATTGCGTCGTAAAGATGCCACCGATCCTCTCGCTCCCACAGCACGTTTCCGGTCTGCAGCAACCGACCGATATCGGGCACGGTGGGGGCGGGCTTGACCAGTTCCAGGTACAGGGTTTGCTTGATAGGGTTCTCTTCGAGTATCACGACCGCGATGGGTCGACCAAAGATGTCATACCCGAGTTCGAGACGAACCTCCCTTATGTCCGCAGGAAAGACAAACCTTCTTCCGTCGGCCACCTCGGCCTGTGGGATACGGCCCTGACGGGCGGTGGCACGGGCCTGACCTGCCCCGCCCCCCCCGCCGAGGGTTATGCCCAATTCTCTCCGGGGTTGCAACAGAGGCGTCGTGATGTAATAGGAAGCGCTGAACTCCCATGGGGGGTAGAGTTCCCAAGACTCACGCACCTTTTGCTTCAGATTGGCCAGCTCGCGGTCAGTGAACTCGCGGTTGATCGGTTGGTAGATGACGCTTCCAGCGCCGTTGTCCGCGGTGTACGGGATTTCGATAAACCCGACGCCCTTTTCGCCGACCTTCCCGAAACTGATATTGACCACATCACCCAGGCCGAAGAGTTTACCGACATGTCCGAGAACTATGTCCTTGCCGCTCAGTCTGATGCGCAGCCCTGGGGCCGGACGGGTTAGCTCCCTTATGTCCCTGTCATGCCGCACGGGGGTGGTGGGGACGCGGATGGTGAATGGGTCTTCGAGGTTCCCTGGGAGCTGGTCTTTCCAGCCGCTGCCTTGGTTGTTGAGGCCGCGGAGGTATTGGAGGTGTTCGGCGAGTTCCTGGACCTGGTTGCGGGGGGAGATGGGGGGTTGACGGATGGCCGCGAGGTTGCGGTGGAATGAGTCTCGCCGGATGCGCGAGTAGGTGCTGTCGGGATTCTTCTCCGCCTTGGCGATTGCCGCTCGCAGCAGACCACGTGTCTCCTCAAACACCCCAGCCTGTTGGCGCTGCTCGCCAGGGTCGGGCCGGAAGAAGCCCGCGGCGATGCGGTCATCGTGTGAGTCACGAGGTTGGGCGAGGACGTAGGCGCCCTTCAACCGAAGGACCTGTTGCGGTGTGACACCGGGAACCAACGGCGGGCCGATGTCGTACGGGGCCCCGAACGGATGGTGGACCTGCATCGGCTGGTCCAACTCCTTGGCCAGCACATGGAGAGGCACAAGCGCGACGTCGTGATCCAAGGTTTGGTTGTTTCCGATCGTGCTGAACCAGATCCGTTCCAGGGCTTTCCGCCGCTGCTCGGACACGTCCCCCGGATACGGAAGAATCTCTCCAAACGTCGACTCTTCACCCCGGGCAAGGTCGTCGGCCAGTTGACGGACCACCCATGCGCGCAGTCCATCCACGCTGGTGACGCCCCACTGCGCCAACAGCTGCGGGTAGGTGTTCAACACCGACCTGTAGAAGGCAAGGTGCGCCCCCCCGCTGAACAGCGCGGAATCGATGTTGAAGACCGTGTCCGCCCACTGCTCGAATTCTGTCGCCTGGTCACGGGTTACCCCGGCCGACAACTGGGTGATCGCCGCGTCCACGCTCCGCTGCAAGTCCGGCGCGACACCACCGGACCCACCGGCCGTCATCGCCCCGCTCGGCCCCGGGTCCGCCCCGCCCACCCATGACACCCCTGCCAGCGGGCCCGACGCGACCGGTGCGGAGCCCTCCAGCGACAACCCCGAACCAAGCGCCGACGTCGACAGATACGCCCCCGCCCCCGAATTCGACCCCTCCCTTGCGTCAAGAATCCCCGGGTCAAAACCGGACAGGTCGTAATCTCCCGCAGGACCGGACAGCAGTCCACCCGAGGCCACGTCGACCAAGCCGGCGGAGGTGACGCCTCCCTGCAGGTCCGAGGGCCCGACCGGCACGGAGCCCTCCAGCGGCAACGCCGGGTCAACGGCCGGGCCGGACCATTCCATCGCCGTTGGCGGGTCGGACAGCGCATCGGGGGCTGGCTCCGAGGGCTGGGGGTCTGGTGCGGGCTGCAGATCCCGCCGCCTCAGCGCCAACTCCTCTCGATGCTTGAGCGTTTCGGCGAGAGCATCGAATTTCTCTTTGCCTTGCACAGTTGTTTCGATGAGCCGGTAGACGTATTCGGGTTCGGGCGCCGGCGAATCCGGTCTTGGGACCAACGGCGCCCCGACCACGGCGAAAAGGTTTTCGGAGAGAACCCTTGCGCCGGCATCCGGTCCGGACGTCTCCATCCATCCTACCCGCAGTTTGACCTCCGTGCCCCGAGAGAGATCCACCTCCTTCCCATCGAACGTCTTGGTCAAACCATTGATTCTTATGTCCAGGCCGGGCAACACTTTGTGCGACCACATTTCGGAAATGGCAGATATTTCATTGAAAAGGAACCAACGACGGTCATCTCGTTCCCACAGCGCATAACTGCGCATTCCCTTGATGTCGTCCGCGGTGGGGGCAGGGTCCATTTCCAGGTACAGAGTCCGTCCGGTCATGTTCTTGTCGGCCGGGATAATCACGACGCCGAAGGGTTGATCATCCATGCCATACCCGAGCCGGAGAATGACCTCCTTCAGGTCGGTCGGAAAGGTAAACGGACTTCCGTCGACCATCTTGTTACTCGGGATAGTGAATTGACCATGTCCGAAGCGACGGGACAGCCTCCTTTTTTTGTCCACACGGAGCTCCATGTGGTAAAAGTCCTCGGAGAACCATCGGTCTTCGAGTTCCCACTCCCGGCCGGGCACCTTTTTCCTCAGGGCGCGCAGCTCGTCGTCAGTGAACTCGCGGGGGACCTTTCGGTAGATAGCACGTTCGGTTCTGCCGTCCACGGTGTACCGGATTTTGACGATACCGACGCCTACTCCGTTGAGCTTCCCGAAACTGATATCGACCACATCGCCCGCGATGGACACGTCGTCTACAACGGCGAGACGTTCCGGGTTGCCGCCCAGCCTGGCCACCAAACCTGGGCGGTAGTCACCGCCGACGGAAGCGGTGAAGCTGATGGTGAATGGGTCCTCGAGTTGCCATGAGTTCTGGTCTTTCCAGCCGCCGTCTACGTTGCGGCTGCGGAGGTAGAGCCTACGGAGGTATCGGAGGTTTTCTGCGAGTTCCTGGACCTGGCTGCGGGGGGAGATGGGGTGTTGACGGATGAGCGCAAGCTTGCGGTGGAATGTGTCTTGCTGGATGAGCCCGTAGATGTCGGTCGGATTCAGATTCGATTCCGCCTCGTCGATTTCCTCCCGCAGCTGACGGAGTGCCTCCTCAAAGGTGGCCTGTTGGGCCTGGTCGGTCACCGATGGCCGCGAGAAGCCCTCAGCGATGCGGGCGGCGATGCGGTCATCGTGTGGGTCACGAGGTTGGACGAAGATGTAGGCGCCGTTCAACCAGACGACTGGTTGCCGGGTGACACCGGCAACCGGCGGCGGGCCGATGTCGTACGGGGCACCGAATGGATGGTGGACCCGCATCGGCGTGCCCAACTCCCCGGCGAAGATATGGGGAATCACATGCGAGATGTCGTGACCGTCGGCGTGGGCGTGCCCGACCTTGCCGAGCCAGAGCCGGTGCAGGGCCTTTCGGCGCTGCGGGGACACGCTCTCCGGATACGGCAGAAGCTCTCTGAACTTCGACTCATCACCCCTGGCGAGGTCGACGGCCAGTCGGTGGGTCGCCCACGCGCGCGCTCCACGCAGGTCGGTAACGCCCTCCTGCGCCAGCAGTTCCGGGTAGGCGTTCAACACCGACTTGTAGAAGGCGAGGTGCGGCGACCTTCCCTGGCCGAACAGCGCAGGATCGATGTCGAACACCTCGTCCGCCCACTGCCGGAATGCCGCCTCGTCAGCGGCCGCAACGGCTGACAACTGTTCGATCAGTTCCGATTGCCAGCCCGGCGGCAACCACCCCAAGCCGGGCTCCGGTGTCCTCATATCGAAAAAGTCTGCCTCCCCCGGCGGGTTATCCCACAGGGCAGAAATATCCGGGCCAACGCCAAACGGGTCAGTTTCCGCTGGATTGGACGGCTGCCCGTCTGCGTCAGAGCCGGCCGGGCCCCATTCCATCGCCGCCGGCCGACCAGGCAACGAACCGGGCGACAGGTCCAAAGACTCAGACTCCGACTCAGACTCCGAGCCGGACGACTCTGACCCGGACGACTCAACCGGCCGCGCCAACGTGGGAGCCACGAACGACTCTTTCACCGCCAGAAACTCGCTGATCTCCCAGTCCGTGAACCCAGGCTCGTGGAGACGA
>NZ_JBVJGT010000124.1:0-3895 GCF_055587185.1 Micromonospora sp. NPDC048040
ACACACCCCCATCCCACACACCCGACACATCCACCAACCCACCCCACCGCAACGGCAACTCCAAACCCACCACCCGACCCAAACCCCACACCGCCACACCAGCGACGTCGGTGAGCGGGTCGGAAGCGCCGACCGAGACCGCCCCGCGGGTCAGCCACCACAGCCGGCCCGCCCCGCCGACCTCGGCGAGGGCCTGCACCACCGTCAGCGCCCGCGACGCCTCGACGGCGCCCGGAACCGCGGCCGGCTCCCGGGGGTCGGTGAGCGACAGCAGGGACAGCACGTTCGCGTCCCGGTCGGCGGACCCCATCGCGTCGCGCAGCAGCCGGGCCACCCGGTCCCGGTCCGCGTCGGCCGGGACCGGCACCGGGATCACCCGGGCGGCCCGGGCGGCCAGCCCCTCGGCCGCCGGGTGGTTCTCCTGCCCCGGCGCCGTCAGCACCAGCCAGGTCCCCGCCAGGGTCGCGGATTCCGGCACGGCGGTCGTACGCCACGTCGCCCGGTACCGCCAGGAGTCGACGGCGGCCCGCTGCTGCGTCGTCCGCCGCCACCGGGCGAGCTTCGGCAGCAGCGCCGTGGACGGCTCGTCCGCGCCCACCGCCAGTTCTTCGCCCAGCGCGCCGAGATCCCCGGACTCGACCGCCGCCCAGAACCGCTCGTCGGACGGGGTGTCGACGGCCGCCGGGGTCGCGCCGGGCTGCGGGTCGTCCAGCCAGTACCGCTGCCGGTCGAAGGCGTACGTGGGCAGGTCGACCACGCGCGGCCGGGCACCGGCCTGGCCGTGGTACGCGGCCCAGTCCACGGCGACGCCGGCCACCCAGAGCTGCCCGACGGCCGCGGTGAGGGCGGCGAGCTCCGGCTGCTTGCGGCGCAGCGCGGCGACGTACCGCACGTCGTCGCCGGTCGCCGCAGCCTCGGCCGCCATGGCGGTGAGGACGGCGTCCGGGCCGACCTCCAGGAACGTGTGCACGCCCTGCTCCCGCAGCGCCGCCACCCCGTCGGCGAACCGCACCGCCTGCCGCACGTGCCGCACCCAGTAACCCGGGTCGGTGATCTCCCCGGCGTCGGCCACGGCCCCGGTCACGTTCGACACGATCGGGATCCTCGGCGCCTGCCAGCCCAGCCCCGCCACCACCGAGGCGAACTCGTCCAACATCGGGTCCATAAGCCGCGAGTGGAACGCGTGACTGACCGACAACTCCTTGACCCGCCAGCCCCGCTCACGAGCGGCCGCCACCAGCACAGCCACCTCGCCCGCGGCACCCGACACCACCACGGCAGCTGGACCGTTCACCGCCGCGACATCCACCGCCGCACCGGTGAGGTCGATCAGCTCGACGACCGATTCCTCCGAAGCGCCGACCGCGGCCATCACCCCGCCGGCCGGCAACGCCTGCATCAACCGACCCCGCGCCGCCACCAGCGCACACGCATCCGACAGCGACAGCATCCCCGCCACGTACGCGGCGCTCACCTCACCGATCGAATGGCCCGCCAGGAAGTCCGCCCGCACACCCCACGACGACAGCAACTCCCACAACGCCACCTCAATGGCGAACAGACCCGCCTGCGCGAACACCGTCTGATCCACCAGAGCGGCGTCGGGAGTGCCCGGCTCGGCGAACACGACCTCGCGCAGCGGACGCGGCAACAGCCCGTCGAACTGCCCACACACCCGGTCGAAGGACGCCGCGAACACCGGGAACGCCTCGTACAACTCGCGACCCATGCCGGCCCGCTGCGAGCCCTGACCGGTGAACAGCACCGCCCGACGGCCCGCCGACACCACACCCGACACCACCGGCCGGCCCTCGGCCACCGCCGCCAGCCCCGCCGTCAACTCCTCGACCGAGCCACCCCACACCACGGCGCGGTGCTCCAACGCCGCCCGCGACGTCGCCAACGACCACGACACGTCGGCCACCGCGAGGTCGGACCGGTCCCGCACGAACGCCACCAACCGCGCCGCCTGACCCGACAGACCCCGCTCCGACCGCGCCGACACCACCCACGGCACCGGCACTCCGGCAGACACGACGGGCGCCGAGGCAAGATCCTCCCCCGCCACCGACTCCACCGCCGCGGCCGAGGGCTCTCCCGCCGCAGGCGCCGGCTGCACCGCCAGCTCCAGCTCCGACGCCGGCCCCGGGTGCTCCAGGATCACGTGCGCGTTCGTGCCCGAGATGCCGAACGACGACACACCCGCCCGACGCGCACGCCCCACCGCCGGCCACTCACGCGCCCGCGTCACCAGCTCGACCGCACCCGACGACCAGTCCACATGCGACGACGGCTCGCCCACGTGCAACGACGCCGGCACCACCCCGGCCCGCATCGCCAGGATCATCTTGATGATCCCCGCCACGCCGGCCGCCGCCTGCGTGTGACCGATGTTCGACTTCACCGAGCCGAGGAGCAGCGGCGCAGCCTCGCCGCGGCCCTGCCCGTAGGTCGCCAGCAGCGCCTGCGCCTCGATCGGGTCACCGAGCCTGGTGCCGGTGCCGTGCGCCTCGACGACGTCCACGTCCCCGGCGGACAGGCCCGCCGACGCGAGCGCCTGCCGGATCACCCGCTGCTGCGACGGACCGTTCGGCGCGGTCAGACCGTTGGACGCGCCGTCCTGGTTCACCGCCGTGGCCCGGACCACGGCCAGGATCCGCCGACCGTCCCGCCGCGCGTCGGACAGCCGCTGCACCAGCAGCATGCCCACGCCCTCGGACCAGCCGGTGCCGTCAGCGGCTTCGGAGAACGACTTGCACCGGCCGTCGGCCGACAGCCCGCCCTGGATCGAGAACTCGGCGAAGGTGGCCGGGGACGCCATGACGCAGACGCCGCCGGCGAGGGCGAGGTCGCACTCCCCGGACCGCAGCGCCTGCGCCGCGAGGTGCAGCGCCACCAGCGACGACGAACACGCGGTGTCCACGGTCATCGCCGGCCCCTCGAAACCGAACGAGTACGCCACCCGACCCGACAGCACACTGGTCGCGTTGCCGGTGAGCAGATGGCCGCCGACCTCCTGGGCACGGCCCACGGATCCGCTGGCGTACCCCTGGAAGCTGGCGCCGGCGAAGACGCCGACCGCGCTTCCCTTCAGGCTGGTCGGGTCGATGCCGGCGGATTCGACCGCCTCCCAGGACGTCTCCAGCAGCAGCCGCTGCTGCGGGTCCATGGCGAGGGCCTCGCGGGGCGAGATGCCGAAGAACTCGGCGTCGAACTCGGTGGCGTCGTAGACGAAGCCGCCGCTGCGGACGAAGGACGTGTCGGACAGCCCGCTGCCGAGGAAGGCGTCCCAGCCCCGGTCGAGGGGGAAGTCGGAGATGCCGTCGCGTCCCGTGGAAAGCAGTTGCCAGAACTCGTCCGGCGATCCGACGCCGCCTGGGAGGCGGCAGCCCATCCCCACGATGACGATCGGGTCGTCGTCGACGACGGTGACCGTACGCCCGGCCGGCGCGTCGCCGGAGGCGCCGAGCACGGTCTCCCGGATGAAGGCGACCAGGGCGGCCGGGGTCGGGTGGTCGAAGACCAGCGTGGTGGGCAGCGCGAGGCCCGTTTCGGCGGTCAGCCGGTTGCGCAACTCGACCGCGGTGAGGGAGTCGAAGCCGAGGCGCTGGAACGCCCGGTCCGGCGGCACGGACTCCACGGTGGCGTGGCCGAGCACCGCGGCGACCTGGGAGCGCACGAGGTCGAGCAGGGTCGCCTCGGCCTCCGACGGCGGCAGAGCCGCGAGCCGCCGGCGGAAGGCCGAAACCTGGTCGGTGGGGCCGTCCTCGCTGCGGGCCGCTGCCTCGATGGCCGACTGTGCCTCGGGGATCTCGGTGAACAACCGACTCGGCCGCAACGCCGTGAACGACGACACGAACCGATCCCACCGCACATCCGCCACCACCACCTCCCC
>NZ_JBVJGT010000125.1:0-3329 GCF_055587185.1 Micromonospora sp. NPDC048040
CGATCAGTAAACACATGCGTCATCTCGTCCCAAGCAGGCAAACTTGCCGAACTCCGATACGACACACGCCAACCACCGCCCTTCGCCACCTCCACAGACGGCGGCTCACCCGCCGCCCACCCCGACGGCAACACACCCTTCCCACCACCCGAGAACGAACCACCCCCCACACGACCCCACACAAACGCCGCCGCACCACCAGGCAACGACGACCCACCCCCAGCGCCCGACCCATCCCCGGCGCTCGGACGCTGCCTGGTCGGCTCAGGTGCCCACTCGGCTCGCAGGATGCGCATATTGCGCCTCTCCTGCCGGCCTCGGAGCTCTTCGATGAACGCCTCGAACTCATTGATCGTCTTGCCCGTGTCGAAGATCTGGTAGGCGTGTCCGGTTCCGCCGACCAACGGCGCCTTGACCACGACGAAAACGCCGGTAACGAATTCCGATCCGACCTGCCGCGACCACTTCCCTACCCGGAAGGTGACATCCGTCCCAGGGGTGACATTCACCTCCCCCCCACCGAACGTCATGTTCTCCGAACCAAACCTGAGATTCAGGGGTCGGGGCAGGTAGGGTATCATTCGGTCTGTTCGTTTGATCGACTGTATTGTGTCTTCGAACGTTGCTGGGTCGGAAAGATCCCACTGATCATCCGGTTTCCACAGCGCCTTTTTCCCGCGCAGCTGCTCGATGTCGCCTGCGATGCGCGAACGCTTTGGGGCCCGCCGAGTTCCCGCCGGCCCGCCCACCTCCGACAGCGGGTCCAGCTGTTCGACCCGGCCGCCTACCGGATCATCCTGTTCGACCAGAGACTCGACCAGCGCGGGGTTCTCCGGCGGCGACGCCAGGTCGAACGGCGCTGGCAGATCCAACCCTGCCGGCAGGTCCGGGGAGTCGACCGGTGCAGTGATCCCCGGCGGCGCCGCCCCCAGGTCAAGCGCTGGCGTCAGATCCATTGGACTGCGATACGACACCTGCCAACCGCCGCCCACCACCTCCTCGGCAGGCGGCTGCTCACCCGCTCCCCACCCAGAAGACGACCCACCCCGGGCGCCCGGCCCATCCTCGATGCGCGGACGCTGCGCGGCCCGCCCAGTTGCCGACTCGGCTCCCCTTTTGCGCTCGCCGAGCCTCTTCTGCCGGTCTTCGAGCTGCTTTATGAAAGCATCGTAATCCGTCTTGCCCGTGGTGAAGAGCCGGAAGGCGTATTCGGGTTCGGACGCTGGCGCGTCCCGTCTTGGGACCAACGGCGCCTTGACCACGACGACAACCTCTTTGACGCTATCGACAAAGCCGTTGACGACATCTTTTCCGACCGGCCGGAGCCGCTCCCCTACTCCCAAGGTGATCCGCGTCCCAGGGGCGAGATTCACCTCCCGCCCATCTAACGTCTTTGCCGAGTTTCTGCCGATAGTAAGACGCAGAGGATTGGGCAATCGCCTTTGCGAGTCCATTTCGTCATCGAAATATCTCACCCGGGAAATGTTCCACCAATTCCCGCGTTCCCACAGCGACGCTTTGCGCAGCCACTCGATGTCGTCGATGGTGGGGGCAGGCTTGAGCAGTTGCAGATACAGGTCCTGTCCGGCCCCGCTCTTCTCTGCCGGCATTACCACGACCGCGAGGGGTTGACCATCCCAGCCATACCCGAGTCGGAGAATAACCTCCTTCATGTCCTGAGGGATGACAAATGGACTTCCGTCGGCCACTTTGACGGCTGGAATATGGGCTCTCTGGAGTTTTTCGCCTTCGGAGCCCTTGCCGAAGCTGCGGCTCAATTGGCCCTTCTTGGGCACTAAGCCCGCCGCGATGTGATAGAAGAGGCCGACCGGCGGCTCATCGAGTTGCCACGCCTGGCCGGGTGCCTTGTCTCTCAGTTCGGCCAGCTCGCTGTCAGTAAATTTGCGGTCGATCTCTAGGTAGGCAAACTTCTTGGCGCCGTTGTCCATGTACGGGATTTTGGCAATACCGACACCCGACCCGAAGTCGATATCGACCATATCGCCCGAGAGGATCATGTGGTCAACACGAGTGAGTTCCACGTCCTTGCCGCCCAACCGGGTGCGCAACGCCGAGTACGCGTCGCTGCGGGCGTGAACGTAGGCGGGGATACGGAGGGTGAACGGGTCATTGAGTTTCCATCGGTAGTCACCTTCCCAGTCGCCGCCGTTGCCGAGGGCGTTGAGGTACCGACGGTGCGCTGCAAGTTCCTCGGCTTGACGGCGAGGGGAGGTGGGGCGTTGGCCAATGGCCGCGAGCTCGCGGTCAAATACGTATTTCAGGAGGGACCGGTGGCGCTTGGTGAAATTCCCTTCCGCCGTGGCGATTTCGGTCTTCAGTAGACCGAGCGCCTCGTTGAAAAGTCTGTCCCGTCGCTGCTGTTCGAGGTCGGATATCGAATTCCGCTGGTAGCCACTGGCGATGCGGGCGGCGATGTCGGCATCGTTTGGGTCACGAGGTTTAAGGATGATGTAACCACCGTTCCACCACACGACCGAGTGTGGGATGGCACCGTCATCGGACGACGGGCCGATGTCGTCGTACGGGTCGCCGAACGGATGGTGGATCCGCATCGGCTGGTCCAACCCCTTGGCCAGGAGATGGAGAGCCACAGGCGCGACTTCCAAATCCGCAGATCGGGCGTTTGCGATCTTGTCGAGCCAGATCCGGTGCAGGGCATCTCGTCGCTGCTCGGACATATTCTCCGGATCCGGATCCGGATACGGATACGGATACGGATACGGAAGAAGCTCCCTGAGCCTCGACGATCCGCCCAGGGCGAGTTCCTCGGCCATTTGGCGGGACAACCATCCGCGCAATCCAGTCGGGGTGGTGATGCCTTTCTTCCCCAACTCTTCCCGGTAGGTGTTCAACACCGACTCGTTGAAGGCGTAGTTCGACCTGAGATCGACCTTCGCGGGATCGAATTCGAACACCTCGCGCGCCCACTCGCCAAACGCCGCCTCGGCAGCGGTTCCGGCGACCGTCAAGTATCGGACGGCCGCTTCCACTTCCTTTTCCCAGTCCGGCTTCTGCCCGCCCGACGGCGACCATCCCGGGCCGGCCGCCGGTGTCGGCGCTGCCGGCAAGCCCAGGGACCCGTCCGCTCCGCCGGTCTGCGGCTGCAGCCCATCCGGGAGATCCTTTGGTGTCTCTAGACCGGCCTCTGCCAGCGAGTATTCGTGAGCGGCCCAGTCCATAGCCGAAGGCGCCGGGCCAGGACCAGTCGAGCCATTGTTTTCCGTTGGATCGGACGGCTGCCGGGGAAAGCCGGGCGGCTCGGGAGACGTGGCGCCCGCTGCCTGCATCGCCTTGGACGGGCCGCGTGG
>NZ_JBVJGT010000126.1:0-3327 GCF_055587185.1 Micromonospora sp. NPDC048040
GCCACGTCCCACCCGCCGAGTACGAGGCGCTACACGCGATAACCCACCCAGTCACCGCACCCCTGGAAACCAGCTAACCAACTCTCCATCAAACCTGGGGCTTGACATTCGTGTTACCGACACCAACACCACCTGCTGCAAGACGGTTGCTTCGCAGTCCGGCGCGACCACTAACGGATTCAACCTGTACTACGCCCCCGCAAGCAAACAGTGGGGCTTCTCCATGTACCACGCCGACACCACCTCCACCACCGGCGGATTCGCCTTCGCCCCCGCCAAAACCAACACATGGACTCACCTGGCAGCGGTCTACGACGCCGGCGACAAACAGATGCGGCTCTACGTCAACGGCACTCTTGCCGGCACGACCCCGCACACCTCGACCTGGAACGCCAGCGGACAGTTCCACGTCGGCTGGGCCCGATGGGGTTCAGGATCCACGAACAGCGGCCCTGGTCACGTGGCTGACCTGCAGGTATTCGACCGGGTCCTTGTCAATCACGACTTCACCGGCCAACTTGCCTCGGATCCCACGTCGGGAGGTTTCGACGAACCAGGCATCCTCGCGCCACCGCAGGTAGGGATGTGGAACTTCGACCTGGCGCGGGATTGCATGTTCGCGGATCTTCGTGACGCGTGTGACGCACGCGATGGCACCGGATTTGAGCGCTGGCTGGCGCTCAGCCGCGGCGCGGACATCGCCTCCGGCAACCGGGGACTGGGACTGCACCTCGACAACCGATACTTCCCTGAGGAAGACCCCGAGAACAGCGAGGTGACCCAAGAGAGCGGGCGCACCGCCTTCAAGACGGGCCTCACCCCACCGGATATCGACGGCAACGAGTACACCATCTGGCAGGACACGCCCGTACTCCGCACCGACCAGTCGTTCACCATCTCGGCGTGGGCGCGGGTGGACCGGCTCGACATGACACAGACGCTGCTGGCGCAGAACGGGCCGACCAACAGCGGGTTCACCCTTCAGTACGACCCTAGTGGCGGTGGCACATGGAAGCTGAGCGTTCTGCCCACTGCCGCAGCGACGAGCACCAGCCAAGCCACCGTCCTGACCGCTCCCGCACCTGGCGCGAGCAACGCCTGGCACCACCTCGCTGCTGTGCTCGACGTCGAACGCCGCCAATTAAGGCTCTACGTTGACGGAGCCCTCGCCACCACCACCGACATGCACGTGGCGTGGCAGCCGTGGCAGGCGAGCGGGCCACTCGCCGTCGGCGTCGCAAGGCTCAACGGCGTGGCCACAGAGCCGCTCTTCGGCAGCATCGACGACATCTCCATCTACCAGGGCGAAGTGAGCAGCACTTTCATCAATGCCCTGCACAACAGTCAGGTCGTCGACCATGGGTAGGCCTCGAAGGTCGCCAGTCACCTGGCTTCGCGCGAGCGTGGGTACGCCCGCCGCCGGATGCCGTCCGGACCTACCCGATCACAAGTCACCTCAACATGTGGTGGAGGCCACGGTGCCTGACGCAGCAGGTGGTAAGACGCGGTTCAACCCGACCCCGCACCGCAGGAGCCGGCAACGGCAAGGGCGAACCCTGCTCTCCGGCGCTCTCTGCTGCTCGCTGATCGGTGGGCTGCTCGTCGGCACTCCCACCCAAGCCGAAGCAGAACCTACACGCCTCACCGCACAAGTCGAGAAACTCAACAACCACGGTGGGCACGTCCGCGGGAAGGCGTGGCCGTACACCCCCCAGAAACGCACGCCTGCCCCCACGCCGGCATGGCCCGTACCGGGTACCGCCCAGGTGACCCTGCCCACTACCCACTCCCGCGCCACCGAATCCGTGAAGGCCGGAACCCTGCCCGTGCAGGTTGCTCGCGCTGACTCACGCAGCGCGGCCCTCTCCGCGGTGACCGTGCAGGTCCTTGACCGGTCCGCCCTACCGCCAGGGTGGCGCGACAGCCTGCTGCTGCGCGTCGGCACTCCTGCCGACAGCCCGGCGACAGGATCCGCGAAGGTGTCGGTGGACTATCGCGGCTTCCGCCACGCATACGGCGCTGACTGGGCCTCACGGCTTCAGCTCTGGCACATACCCGAATGCGCGTTGAAGACCCCGAACGTGCCCGGGTGCGTCGCCAAGCCCCTCCCGTCGAAGAACAACAGCGCCGCGGGCACAGTCACGGCGACCGTGTCGATGAAGCCAGTACGCGGTAGCGGTACGCCCACTGCCGAGGCCCCGACAACGCGCGACGCACCGACAGCAACCGCTGGCGGAACGCTTCTCGCCGTTGCTGCCGGCCCCTCCGGCTCATCAGGCGACTTCAGCGCCACCCCGCTGTCCGCCTCGGCGACATGGTCGTCGGGCGGCTCGTCGGGCAACTTCTCCTGGTCATACCCGATGCGCGTCCCACCCGCGATCGGCGACCTGAAGCCCAACCTGGCAATCTCGTACTCGTCATCCAGCGTCGACGGCCGATCCGAGGTCAGCAACAACCAACCGTCATGGGTTGGCGAAGGCTTCGACTACTGGCCTGGCTACATCGAACGCCGCTACGTGCCCTGCATGGAAGACATGGACGGCAGCCCCAGCAACACCATCAAGACCGGTGACCTGTGCTGGCGCTCGGACAACGCCGTCATGAACCTCAACGGCCACGGCGTCGAGCTGATCTACGAGGCGGGCAAGGGCTGGCACGCCCGCGACGAGGACGCCTCCCGAATCGAGAAGACTACGGGCGCCGACAACGGCGATAACAACGGCGAAGGTTGGAAGGTCACCACCTCCGACGGCACCCAGTACTTCTTCGGCCTCCACCACTTGCCCGGCAACACCTCCACCACCAACTCGGTATGGACCGTGCCCGTTGCCGGAAACCACACCGGCGAACCCTGCGACGCCGCGACGTTCGCATCGTCGTTCTGCGACCAGGCATGGCGCTGGAACCTCGACTATGTCGTGGACGTGCACGGCAATACCATGTCGCACTGGTACACCCGTGAGACGAACAAGTACGCACGGAACTTGAGCAACAGTGACGCCGCGTCGTATGTACGAGGCGGCTACCTGACCCGTACCGACTACGGCACCTGGGACCGCAGCGCCACCGACCGCTCCGTCACCCCGATCGCCCAGGTGCAGTTCGAGGCCGCGAACCGCTGTCTCACCAGCAACTGCGACGCCCACGACGCCACCAACTGGCCAGACACCCCATGGGACCAGGAGTGCACCGGCGACTCTTGCCCAGGCCAGTACGCGTGGGCTTGACCCGATGGGAGTGTCAAGTTAACGGCTGATCTTGGTTGTTGAGGTGGTCAGTGGTTGGCCGGGGTGAGCCGGCCCTCGAAGGCGATCTGGAAGGCGTTCA
>NZ_JBVJGT010000127.1:0-3286 GCF_055587185.1 Micromonospora sp. NPDC048040
CGGCCGGAGACGCACGCGCTGCTGCACGCCCTGGCCGAGTTGCACGTCCACGGCGTGCCGGTGACCTGGCAGCAGTGGTTCACCGACACCGGCGCGCGGCGGGTCGACCTGCCCACGTACGCCTTCCACCGGGAGCGGTACTGGCTGCCGCCGGCCGGCCAGTCGGCCGACGTCTCGGGAGCGGGCCTCGGTGTGGCGCGGCACCCGCTGCTCGGCGCGACCGTCTCGGTCGCCGGCGAGGACATGGTGGTGCTGACCGGCCGGCTGTCGGTGACGACCCACCCGTGGCTCGCCGACCACGTCGTGTCCGGTGCCGTGGTCGTGCCGGGCACGGCGCTGGTGGACCTCGTCGTGCGGGCGGGCGACGAGGTCGGCGCGTCCCGCGTCCGCGAGCTGACGGTGCTCGCCCCGCTCGTCCTGCCCGCCACCGGTGGCGGAGTGCGGGTGCAGGTCCGGGTGGGTCCCGTCGACGGGACCGGCAGCCGCTCGGTGACCGTGCACTCGCAGCCCGAGGACGACCCGGAGTCGGGCTGGACCCGGCACGCCGACGGCCTCGTCGGCGCCCCGACGGGCGACGAGCCCACCGTGGGCGCCTGGCCGCCGCCGGGAGCGGCCGAGGTGGACGTCACCGGTTGGTACGCGACGGTGGCCGAGCACGGGCTCTCCTACGGGCCCGTCTTCCGGGGTCTGCGCCGGGCGTGGACCGCGGCGGACACGGTCTTCGCCGAGGTCGCGCTCCCCGACGAGGCGGCCGGTGAGCCGGCGGGCTTCGGCGTGCACCCGGCGCTGCTGGACGCCGCCCTGCACCCCGTCGGGCTGCTGCCCGCCGACGAGACGGGCGGCGGGGCCCGGGTGCCGTTCGCGTTCGAGGGCGTGCAGGTCCATGCGCTCGGGGCGCGGACGCTGCGGGTGCGCCTGACCGCGTCCGGCAGCTCCGTGCGGCTGGTCGCCGTCGACGAGACGGGCGTGCCGGTCGTGTCGGTGGACTCGCTGACGCTGCGCGAGATGACCGGGGCGGCGGCAACCCCGAACGAGGCGCACCGCTCCCTGTTCGAGGTGTCCTGGCAGCCCGAGCAGATCACCGCGCCCGACGGCGGGTACGGCTGGGCCGTCCTCGGTGACCGCCCGCTCGACGGCGCGCCGCAGCTCCCCGCGTACGCCGACGTGGCGGCGCTGGTCGCGGCCGTGACGGACGGGACCGCCGCCACCCCGGCGGCGCTGCTGCTGCCCGCCCCCGCGGCGGGACCGGAGACGGACGTGCCCGACGCGGTGCGGTCGGCGACGACGGACGTCCTCGGCGCCGTGCAGGCGTGGCTGGCCGCCGACGCCCTGGCGGACTCGCGGCTGGTCGTGGTGACCCGCGGCGCGGTGGCCGCCGGCCCGGACGACCACGTCACCGACGTGGCCGGGGCGGCGGTGTGGGGCCTGCTGCGCTCGGCGCAGTCGGAGCACCCCGGCCGGATCGTGCTGGCCGACCTGGAGCCGGACGCCGACCTGGACGCCGACGCGCTGGCCCTGCTCGCCGGCGCCGCCGACGACCCGGGCCTCGGCGGGCAGCTCGCGGTGCGGGCCGGCACGGCGCACCTGCCCCGGCTGGTCCGTGCCGCCGGCGGCGCGCCGGCCCCGGCGACCCTCGACCGGGGAACCGTCCTGGTGACCGGGGGCACCGGATCGCTGGGCGCCCTGGTGTCCGAGCACCTCGTCACCGCGTACGGCGTGCGCTCCCTCGTGCTGGTCTCCCGGCAGGGCCCGGCGGCCGCCGGCGCCGACGAGCTGGTGGAGCGGCTGACCGCGCTGGGCGCGGCCGTCCGCGTGGTGGCGGCGGACGTCACCGACCGCGTGCGGGTCGGTGAGCTGGTCCGGGCGGTCACCGCCGAGGACCGGCTGGCCGGCGTCGTCCACACGGCCGGTGTCCTGGACGACGGCGTGGTCAGCGGGATCACCGCCGACCGGCTGGCGGACGTGCTGGCGCCGAAGGTCGCGGCGGGCTGGTGGCTGCACGAGGCGACCGCCGACCTCGACCTCGACCTGTTCGCGCTGTTCTCCTCCGTCGCCGGGGTGCTCGGCTCTCCCGGCCAGGCCGCGTACGCCGCCGGCAACGCCTTCCTGGACGCCCTCGCCCAGGTGCGGGCGCAGCGCGGGCTGTCCGCGGTCAGCCTCGCGTGGGGCATGTGGAACACCGACGGGATGGCCGCGTCGATCAACGACACCGACCGGGCCCGGGTGAGCCGGGCCGGCCTGGTTCCGATGACCGCCCAGGTCGGTCTCGGGCTGTGGGACGCCGCCCTGGCCCACGGCGGGGCGGCGCTGGTCCCGGCGGTGGTCGACCTGCCCGCCATGCGGGCGCAGACCGCCGCGGGCCGCGTACCGCCGATGCTGCGGACCCTGGTGGGAACGGCCGCGAAGCGCCGCCGGTCCGGCACCGGGGGCTGGGCGGACCGGCTGGCCGGGCTCGACCCGCAGGAGGCGCGGACGCAGGTCGCCCTGCTCGTGCGCGGCCTGGTCGCGCAGGTCCTCGGACACAACGGCGCCGACCAGGTGCCGGCCGACCGGGCGTTCCGGGAGCTGGGCTTCGACTCGCTCACCGCGGTGGAGCTGCGCAACCGCATCAACAGCGCGACCGGGCTGCGGCTCACGTCGACGCTCGTCTTCGACTACCCGACCCCCGGCGCCCTCTCCGACCACCTGTACGAGCAGCTGTCCGGCCAGGTGGCCGACGCGCAGCAGGTCGTGCGGGCGACGACCGTCGACGAGCCCATCGCCATCGTGGGCATGGCCTGCCGCTATCCGGGCGGCGTGACGAACCCGCAGCAACTGTGGGACCTGGTCGCCGCCGGGTCCGACGGCATCGGCGAGTTCCCGACCGACCGGGGCTGGGACCTCGACCGGCTCTTCCACCCCGACCCGGACAACCCCGGGACGTCGTACACCCGGCACGGCGGATTCCTGTACGGGGCGGCCGAGTTCGACCCCGGGTTCTTCGGCATCTCGCCGCGTGAGGCCCTCGCGATGGATCCGCAGCAGCGGCTGCTGCTGGAGACCTCGTGGGAGACGTTCGAGTCGGCCGGGCTGGACCCGGCGCGGCTGCGGGGCAGCCGGACCGGCGTGTTCGCCGGGCTCATGTACCACGACTACGCCTCCGGCGTGCAGGACCTGCCCGAGGGCGTGGGCGGCTACCTCGGCACCGGCACCTCCGGCAGCGTGCTGTCGGGTCGGGTGGCGTACACGTTCGGCCTGGAGGGGCCGGCGGTCACCGTGGACACGGCGTGCTCGTCCAGCCTGGTGG
>NZ_JBVJGT010000128.1:0-3264 GCF_055587185.1 Micromonospora sp. NPDC048040
GAGTCTGAGTCGGAGTCTGAGTCTTTGGACCTGTCGCCCGGTTCGTTGCCTGGTCGGCCGGCGGCGATGGAATGGGGCCCGGCCGGCTCTGACGCGCCTGGCTCGGAGTCGCCGTCGTCGGAGTCGGGACCTGAGTCGAAGCGTCCGCGTATCGATGGTGTGCCGGCGGATAGCCTGAAGATTTACGCGGATGACCTGTCGAGTTTGCTCGATATGCGGGCACCATTGGCTTTCCCGGATTTTCTGACGGAGACCGACGGAGCGGGCGGGTTCCCGGGCTCATCGGCGGCGCGGACATCGGCGCCTGAATTTTCGACAGATGAGGCAGGGGTGCCACTGGAGCCTGGCTCGGAGTCGCCGCCGCCGGTGGATGGGGCGCCGGCAGGCTTCGTAGACTTGCTGTCAGGGTTGGATCCGGCGGAATTGATGTTGGGGTTGCGGTCGGAGAACCCCGCGCTGGACGATGCGCCGGGCTCGCCGGCAGGGGTGCCACCGGCGCATGGCTCGGCGTCGTCGGGGGGCGATGTCGCGTCGGGCTTGGAGCAGGAGGTGGCTGAGGCGATCACCACGTTGTCGGCCGTGGTGTCCAGTGACCAGGCGGAGCGCTTCGAGCGGTGGGCGCTCGAGGTGTTCGACTTCGATCCTCGGCGGTTTGACATGGGGGTGGCCGGGGTCTTTCAGCCGGTGTTGGACGCCTTTGGGAATCAGTTGGCGAAGTTGAAGGTCCGCAGCCTGGATGGACTGCGTGCGTGGGTGATTCGTGAGTTGGCCGACGACCTCGCCCGGGGTGCCGAGTCGAGGTTCGCCGAGATTCTTCCGTATCCGGCGGACGTGCCGGAGCAGGAGCAGGAGGCGCTGCACCGGATCTGGTTCCGCAAGGTCGTAGGTGGCGGGGTTCACGAACTCACGCTTGTGCCTTTCCACGTGGCGGCCGAGGAGTTGTCCCGGCCGATGCTGGTCCATCATCCGTTCGGTGCCCCGGACCGCATCGGCCCGCCGCCGGATGACGGTGTCGTCCCGGAACAGGTCCTGTGGTGGAGGGGTGCTTACTTCCTCGTCAAACCTCGTGCCGAAGACGGTTCCGGCATCGCCGACCGGATCGCTGCGGGCTTCCCCCAGAAAGAGATAAATCCCCGCACGCGGCGGGAACTGGATGGGAAGTTCGAGAAGACGCGTGGTCTGCTGCAAGCGGCGATCGCCAAGGCGGAGAAGAATCCCGACAGCGCCTACTCGCGTATCCTGGAAAACACCTTCCAGCGTGACCTCGCGGTCATCCGTCAACGCTCCTCCTTCCCGTACAGTCAGGTCCAGGAACTCGCCGCGCACCTCCGATACTTGCGCAATCTCAAGGACCAGGGCCGCTGGGAAGACCAGCGCCCAACGGACCTCAATGTCCCATTCACCATCCGCGTCCCGGCCACCCCGGTGCGGCATGACCCGGAGATGTCGGGGTTCACTCGTCCGGTGCCCGGATTGAGTATCCGGCTGGCCGGCCAGGAGATGCGTCTCGATGGGATCGATGGGCTTGTTCGCCCGGGTGATCAGGTCGATGTCACTATCGGGAAGATTAGGAGAGGGCGGGGTGCTGGTTTTGTCGAAATCCGGTACACCCGGCCCGACGGCACCGAAAGCGCCATCTTCCAAGGGATCGACCGCGAGTTTACTCTCGACGAGTGGAAAGCTCTGAAGACAATGGCACCCGGCCGGGCGTGGAAAACCGATCACCCATTGTTCGTCGATTCCTACCGCAGCACGACGGCGATATTCTCGGCCAGAAGGCATCTGGGCACACGGCTCGGCGGGGCAGGAGATCCCAGTATCTATCTCCCGGGAGGCGTCCTGGCCGGCGGAGGTTCGTTCGACTACCCCACGACGCTGGACCGGATTGTTTACAGAGCCGGGTTTGGCGTCACTGGTCAACCCCTGATGGTCGTGGAACTGACGGCCGCGATACGCGAGCGCCGGGTACATCCGGATCAAGAGAGTGGGGCCGGACAGGACCTGTACGTGGAAGTGGTCAACCCCGCCCTCACCGCGGACAGCATCGGCGGCATGTCGAAGTCCATAAATGTGTTGTGGGAGCTGGAGGATCAGTGGGATCTTTCCGGCGCAGTGACTTACCCAGGTGAAATTTTGGCGGATACCAAATTGCCCTCCCCCCTGCGTACTACCATTGGCAAGGGGAGGCACTTGACCCCCGGTGGGGAGGAGGTGCAGGTCACCAAGGGGACGAAGATTACCTACCGGGTAGGGAAGTGGCCGCGGCTGGCCGGATCGGAAAGCGGCGTTTTCGTCGTGATCAGGGCGCCGTTGGTCGGCGACGAAAACCGACACGCCTACCGGCTCCTCGACACGGGCAAGAAGATCGATGAGCTCGATGGGATCATAAAGACTCTCAACAAACGGCAGGAACGGGATAATCGGCGTGTCCCGCTAACCGGGTCGGCACCTGAGCGGCCTCCCATCAGGGCCGGTGAGTCCGGCGGTGTCGCGCCGGACTTGCCGGAGGTGCCCGGCCAGGCGTGGAGACTCGACCCCCCATCGTTCGTCGGGTCCTACCACATCACGGCGTCGCTAGACCGCCCCAAATCGAATTTTAGGAAGTTGGACGTAAAATTCGCCGGCCGCCCGGTCTATATCCCACAGGCCGTGGCGGTCGACGGAGATTCGATCGTCTTTCCTGCGGACATCGAAGAGGTTCGTCTCGAACTCGGGTATGACAGCACTGGTCGATCCGCCGCGTTCGTGGAACTACCGGCCGAAAATAGTCCTACCGGGGAGACCCTGTACCTGAAGCTGGAGCCCGCCCCCACCGCAGACGACATCGAGTCGCTGCGCAGAAGGGCACTGTGGGTGCCGCAGAATCAGTGGGATCTTTCCGACGCAGAGGATTTCGAGGACGTAATGGGGGTAAAGAACCTATTGCCCCCTCCCCTGCGTATTAGTGTTGGTACGGAGGGCGCGCTCGGTGGGGCGAAGGTGAAGGTCACCGCTCGGACGCTGGTCACCTTGCGGGTAGGGAAGTGGTCGCGGCAGGTCGGATCGGAATTCGTTACCGGCGTTTTCGTCGTGGTCGGGGCGCCGTTGGTCGACGGAACCGGACACGCCTACAAGATCATCAATACGAACAAGACGGTCGATCAGTTCAAGGCGCTCACAGAAGAGCTCGGAGGCCGGCAGGAGAGGCGCAATATGCGCATCCTGCGAGCCGAGTGGGCACCTGAGCCGACCAGGCAGCGTCCGAGCGCCGGGGATGGGTCGGGC
>NZ_JBVJGT010000129.1:0-3204 GCF_055587185.1 Micromonospora sp. NPDC048040
CCCACCCGCGACACCAACACCCCGAACCCCGGATCACCCGCCACATCCACCCGCAACACACCACCCGACGACAGCCCCACCACCACCTCACCCTGACCGGTGTACCGGGCCAGCACTCCCACGACACCGGCCAGCACCACGGTGCCGGCAGACTCCCCACCCGCCAGGTCGGGCAGGTCCACCGCCCGGAACTCCGACGCGGCCCGGGCCGGCCACGTCGTCGGTCGACGCAGGTCGCCCACCAGGTCGAGGCCCTCGAAGTCGGTGCCGGTCCCGGCGCCACCCGCGGCCTGGGCCTGACCACCAACGAACCCGACAGACATGAGCCAACCTCCGATCAGGACCGGCGCCGCCTGCACGGGTACGCCGGGCGAGAGAACAACTCCGTGGACACGGGTGTCCGCGTCCACGGCATGACGAACAGTCCGGTGTGGACGGGTGAATTCAGTCGGCGGCGGGGGCCACCGCGGGTCCGGCTTCGAGGAAGCGCAGCATGTGGCCGTTCAGTTCCTCGGCGAAGCTGTACGGCAGGTAGTCGGTGCGGATGGTGACGCGCAGGAGGGCATGGTCGGCGCGGGGGAGCACCTCGACGGTGAGGCCGTTGGGCACCTCCCGGGCGTACGGGTCGACGACCTCCTCGGCCCGGCAGCCGGGCAGTTCCAGCGGAAGCACCACGTTGTCCTGGAACACGAAGGTCGGCAGGCTGGCGACCACCTCGCCGGAGAGCCCGGCGGCCGGGTCGTCGGCGGTCTCCGCGAAGGGGACGTCCTGGGCCTGCATGAGGTCGGTGATCGTCTCGTTGACCCGCAGGACCAGCTTGTCGTCCTCCGGCTCGTCGAACCGGACCCGGACGCAGTTGAGGTTCAGTCGGGTGGTGAAGGCGGAGTCGAGGACGCGGCTGCCCCGCTTCGCCACGACCATCAGCAGGCCGATGTCGTCCTGCTGGTGCACGGCGCGCAGCGCGGAGGCGAATGCGGCGACGAAGTAGCTGGAGCGGCTGAACCGCTGTTCCCGTGCCGCGCGGTCCCAACGGCGCATGACCTCGGGAGCGACCGTGACGATGTGTCCGGCCTTCGGGCCCCATGCGAGAGCCTGTTCCAGCGACGCCGTGGGCTGGCCGTGGCCCTGCCGGGGCAGGCCCCGCAACTGATCGCGCCAGTACGCCCGCTGGGTCTCCAGGTCGGCGGCCTCGCGCAGCCGGGTGTACTCGTCGTACGACTGGCGCAGCGTCGGTGCCGGCCGTTCCCAGACCGGAGCCGCACCCGCCAACCGTGCCGCGTACGCCTGGCCGAGGTCCCGCACCAGCAACGCGTACGACCAGCCGTCGAAGGCGATGTGATGGATGCCAACGCCGAACAGGATCCGGTTCGTGGACCGTTCGCGGATCAGGGCGGCCCGCCAGTTGCGGCCCTGGGTGTAGTCGAGGGGCTGCTGCACCGCCTCGGCCAGGTGGTCCAGCGCCTCCTGTTCGCTCGTGGCGTCGGTGAGCAGCCGCAGCTGCGGCATTCCCGGGTTCGGCGGAACGAGCGCCACCGGCGGGTCGACGCGTCGGTAGCGGGCGTGTAGCGCCTCGTGCCGGCGGTGCACGTCGCCCAGCGCGGCCATCAGCGCCCGCAGGTCCAGCTCACCCTCGATCCACCAGGTGACCGGGACGACGACCTCCAGGGGCGACATCAGGCACTTCGCGACCTGCTGCGCGAGCGGAACCGGGCCGGGGCGCTGACGGGTCTGACCGTCGGCCAGGCCGATGCCCGTACGGCGGGGGGCGGTGGTCAGCCAGTGGGCCAGCCCGTGCGGGGTGGGGGTGCGGTGGATCTGCGACACGGGTACGACCACGTCCGCGACCTCGTCGATGCGTGTGGCCACAGCGGCCGACTGCAACGACGTGCCACCCAGGTCGAAGAAGCTGTCGCGCGTGCCGACCCGGTCGATGCCGAGGACGGTGGCGAACACCCCGGCGACGAGCCGTTCCTCGTTCGTCGCCGGCTCGACGAACTCCACGTCCAGGTCGGGGCGCTGCGAGCCGGGTTCGGGCAGTGCCCGCCGGTCGATCTTGCCGGTGCCCCCGACGGGGAAGCGGTCGAGGACCATGATCACGGCCGGGACCATGTAGGAGGGCAGCACGGCGGCCGCGTGTTCGCGCAGCGCGCCTACTGTGGGGGTGCGGCCGTCGCGGCCGGTGACGTAGCCGACGAGGCGGGCGACACCCTGGTCTTCCCGGCGAACGACGACGGCGGCGCCGACGTCGGGGTGTTGGGCGAGGGTGGTTTCGATTTCGCCGAGTTCGATGCGGATGCCGTTGACTTTGACCTGGTGGTCCATGCGGCCGAGGATTTCGAGGGCGCCGGTGGTGTTCCATCGGCCGAGGTCGCCGGTGCGGTAGGCGGGGCCGCCGCCGTAGGGGTCGGTGACGAATCGCTGTGCGGTCAGCTCGGGACGGTTGAGGTAGCCGTCGGCGACGCCGAAGCCGGTGATGAGGATTTCGCCGGGGACGCCCATGGGCACGAGGTTCAGGTTCGCGTCGACCACACGGACCTGCCGGTTCGGCATCGGCCACCCGATCGGCACGTACGCGCCGCCCCAGCCGGCCGACGCGTCGAACCACGTACACGCCACGGCGATCTCCGCCGGCCCGTACGCGTTCAGCACCCGCGTGCCCGCAGTCAACCACCGCTGGGCCAGCTGCGGCGGGACGGCCTCGCCGCCGAAGATGATGCAGCGCAGGCCGGGACAGGCCGCCGGGTCGAGCGGGGCGATGTTGGTGGCCGGCCCGAACGTGTGCGTGACGTCGTGCCGGTTGATGAGCTCGGTGAGCCGGCGGGCGTCGAGCAGGTCGTCGCGGGAGCAGACCACCACGCGACCGCCACCCGTGAGCGTGGCGAAGACCTCCCCGAACGCGGCGTCGAAGACCGGTGCCGCCGAGTGCAGCATACGGCTGTCGGGGCCGATGGCGCATTCGTCGGCCATCCAGGCGAGGAAGTTGGTCAGTTTGTCGTGGGTCAGCACGACGCCCTTCGGGGTGCCCGTGGAACCGGACGTGTAGATCACGAACGCGGGCGCGGACGCCTCGACGGTCGGCAGGTCGACGGGCTGGTGTGCCTGCACGGTCGGCCAGTCGTCGTCCAGGGCGACCACCCGTACGCCGTCCTCGGCCGGGACGCGTGGGGCGACCGCGCCGACGGTGAGTACGACCCGCGCGCCGTG
>NZ_JBVJGT010000130.1:0-3174 GCF_055587185.1 Micromonospora sp. NPDC048040
CCCCGCCGCTCCCTTTTTCCCCCCCCCCTTTGGCCCCCCCCCCCCCCCCCCCCCCCCCCCCCCCCCCCCCCCCCCCCCCCCCCGCGCCGCGGCGGCGGCAACGCTCACCGTCAGGGCGACGACACCCACGGCCCGGCCGAACCGGGCCCATCGGTGGTGGACAGACATGGGATTTCCTTCCGCGAATGCGTGGTCTGCACGGATCGTGGCAGCGCATCGTCTCGCGGAATACGGATCACGGCTGGCGGTTCTGCGCCTTGGCGGCACTCCGCCACTGCCGGTGATGTCCATCCGGACTTCGATCAGATGCCGGCAGGCTCCTTCGGTCACGTCGGTGGCGATCGGCCATCCGGGCGACAATGAGGGCTTCCCTCACAGGTGAGATGTGCGAAGGTCGTGACTGCCCGCTCAGTGTGTCGGGTCGTCGTCGACCTGGGGTCCGGCTTCGAGGAAGCGCAGCATCGACGCGGCCAGCACCTCGGCGACAGGAGGCGGGACCAGGTCGGTGCGGACGGTGACGCGCAGGAGGACGTCCTCTCGGCCGGGAAGCACCTCGACGAGGCAGGCGCCCGACCACTCCCGGGCGTACGGTTCGACGACCTCCTCGGTGCGGCAGCCGGGCAGTTCCAGCGGAAGCACCACGTTGTCCTGGTAGGCGAAGGCGGGCAGGCTGTTGGCCACCTCGCGGGGCAGGCCGAGGGCCGGGTCGGCGGCGCTCTCCAGGAAGGGGATGTCCTGGGCGGCCATCAGCTCGTCCAGGGTCTGCTGGACGGCCCGCGCCAGGTCCTTCCGCGGCCCGTCGAACCGGACCCGGAGGCAGTTGGTGTTGATCCTGCTCGTGAAGGTGGAGTCGAGGATGCGGCTGCCCCGTTGGGCGACGATCATCACCATGCCGATGTCGTCCTGCTGGTGGATGGCGCGCAGTGCGGAGGCGTAGGCGGCGGCGAAGTAGGCGGAGCGGCTGAACCGGCGTTCGCGGGCGGCGCGGTCCCAGCGTTCCAGCACGGCGGAAGTGACGGTGACGGTGTGCCCGGTCTTCGGGCCCCAGGTCGGGGTCTGCTCCAGGAGTTCCTGGGGTCGGCCCTCGCCCTGGCGGGAGAGTCCGCGCAGTTGCCCGCGCCAGTAGACCCGCTGCGTCTCCAGGTCGGTGGCGTCGCGTAGGCGGGTGTATTCGTCGTGGAACTGGCGCAGGGTGGGCGCGGGCCGCTCCCACACCGGGGCCTTCCCAGCGAGCCGGGCGGTGTAGGAGTGGCTGAGGTCGCGTACCAGCAGTGCGTGTGACCAGCCGTCGAAGGCGATGTGGTGGATGCCGACGCCGAACAGGATGCGGTTGGTGGAGCGTTCGCGGATGAGGGCGGCGCGCCAGTTGCGGCCCTGGGTGTAGTCGAGGGGTTGTTGCACGGCTTCGGCGAGTTGGTCCAGGGCGTCCTGTTCGTTGGTGGCGTCGGTGAGGAGTCGTAGCTGGGGCATGCCGGGGTTGGGCGGGATGACGGCGACGGGCGGGTCGACGCGTCGGTAGCGGGCGTGCAGTGCCTCGTGTCGGCGGTGCACGTCGCCGAGCGCGGCCATCAGCGCCCGCAGGTCCAGTTCACCCTCGATCCACCAGGTGGTGGGGCAGACCAGGTCGAAGGGGAGCCAGACGAACTTGGCGACCGAGACGGTCAGCGGCACGGGCCCGGACGGGTCGGGGCGTCCGGCGACGGGCGGTTCCAGCCTTGCATGGGTGCGGCGGGGTGCGGTGGTGAGCCAGCGGGCCAGTTCGTGTGGCGTGGGGGTGCGGTGGATCTGGGAGACGGGTACGACCACGTCGGCGGCTTCGTCGATGGCGGTGGCGAGGGCAGCGGACTGGAGGGAGGTGCCGCCGAGGTCGAAGAAGCTGTCGCGGGTGCCGATGCCCTCGATGCCCAGCACGGCGGCGAACACGCCCGTGACCAGCCGTTCCTCGTCGGTCGCGGGTGCGACGTAGTCCACGCCGAGGTCGGGGCGCTGCGAGCCGGGTTCGGGTAGGGCGCGTCGGTCGATCTTGCCGGTGCCGCCGACGGGGAACCTGTCGAGGACCATGATCACGGCCGGGACCATGTACGGGGGCAGGGCGGTCGCGGCGTGTGCGCGTAGTTCGTTCACGACCGGGGTTCGGCCGTCCCGGCCGGTCACATAGCCCGCCAACCGGGCGACACCCTGGTCTTCCCGGCGGACGACCACCGCCGTGCCGACGTCGGGGTGCTGTTCGAGGACGGCCTCGATCTCGCCGAGTTCGATGCGGATGCCGTTGACTTTGACCTGGTGGTCCATGCGGCCGAGGATTTCCAGGGCCCCGGTGGTGTTCCATCGGCCGAGGTCGCCGGTGCGGTAGGCAACCCCGCCGCCGTGGGGGTCGGTGACGAAGCGTTGGGTGGTGAGTTCGGGGCGGTTGAGGTAGCGGTCGGCGACGCCGAAGCCGGTGATGAGGATTTCGCCGGGGACGCCCATCGGGACGAGGTTCAGGTTCGCGTCGACGACGCGGATCTGTCGGTTGGGCATGGGCCGGCCGATGGGCACGTACGCGCCGCCCCAGCCGGCCCTGGCGTCGTACCAGGTGCACGCCACGGCGGCCTCGGCCGGCCCGTAGGCGTTGATCAGACGGGTGCCGGCGGCCAGCCAGCGCTGGGCCATGCGGGGCGGGACCGGTTCCCCGGCGAGGGTCACGCAGGACATGCTCGGGCAGTCGGCGGGGTCGACCGCGGCGAGGTTGGTGGGCGGGCAGAACGCGTGGCTGGTCTGCTCCTTGGCGATCAGCTCCGTCAACCGGCGGGCGTCGAGCAGGTCGTCGCGGGAGCAGACCACGACGCGTGCGCCGGAGGTCAGGGCGGTGTAGATCTCGCCCAGGGCCACGTCGAACACGGGGGCGCAGCAGTGCAGCATCCGGCTGTCGGGGCCGACCTCGCACTCCTCGCGCATCCAGCTGAGGAAGTTCGTCAGCATGGCATGGGTCAACACCACGCCCTTCGGCTTCCCGGTCGACCCCGACGTGTAGATCACGAACGCCGGCCCGGAGGTGTCCACCACCGGCAGGTCGACGGGTTCGGTCGCTTCCACCGTGGGCCAGTCGTCGTCCAGGGCGACCACCCGTACGCCGTCCTCGGCCGGGACGCGTGGGGCGACCGCGCCGACGGTGAGTACGACCCGCGCGCCGTG
>NZ_JBVJGT010000131.1:0-3035 GCF_055587185.1 Micromonospora sp. NPDC048040
CACCACCCGGACAGCCTGACGACACCACGCCGCCCGGACCAGCACCCCGCGCGGCGCGTCGTCACGGGGCAAACGTTGCCTGATGCGGCACTAGGACATCCCACCGTATCGACTTTCGCGAGTCCGACGCCGCCTCGACCGTCACGCCTTTGGTTACCTGCCTCGCCCGTCCGTTTACCCACGGTAACGAGGCGTAGGAGACCGACGCGCACGGTCGGCGGCATGAGTAGCCCTGTGTCAAGCGGCGGAGGCGAGGACGGCCTGCAGCGCTCGGTGGCGGGTGGGGTCGTAGGCGACGCGGTCTTGCCAGCAGCGCCAGATCACGTGCAGCCAGGCGCGGGCGAGGATTCGAGTGGCGTGGGGGTGGTCATGGCCTCGAGCCCGGGCCCGCCGGTAGAGGTCGGCGGCCCAGGGGTTTGCGTGGTGGGAGTCGCCGGCGAAGTCGATGACCGCTGCGCGGAGTTGTTTGTCGACGGCCCAGCGAAAGCCGACGACTTTTACCTTCCCGGACTGCCTGGTCGAGGGCGCGGCGCCGGCCAGGCAGGTGAGTGCCTCCGGCGTCGGGAAGCGGCCGCGGGCGTCGCCGATCTCCGCCAGAAGCCGGGCTGCTCGTACGATCCCTGCTCGGGGCAGGGACGTGAACACTGCCGCGTCGGGATGCTGCAGCAGTTGGAGTTCGATCTGCTCCTCCAGCGCGTTGATCTGTTCCCGCAGGGCGGTGAGCCCGGCCACCAACGCAGCGGTGACGTGCGCTCGGGCGGTGGCTTCAGGACCGGTGGTCCCGCGGGTAGCCGCAACCAGGTGGGCGTGCAGCAGCCCGGCTCGTGCCGGGTTGGGGTAGGAGACGGTGCGCAGCCAGTTCTGCAGTCTGCGTGGCGACAGCCAGTCGACCTTGTCCTGGGTCGGGAACCGGGTGAGGAAGCTCAGGGTGATGGCGGAGTCGATGTCGCGGAACAGCCCGATCGCGCCGGGCAAAACGTGTTCGAGGTGGGCGCGGAGCTGATTGGCCATCGCGACGCGGGCGGCGATGAGGTCCTTGCGGGCGCGGACGGTCATCCGCAAGGTGAGTGTCGCGGGAGAGTCGACGGTGAGGGGACGCAGGCGATGGTGGTCGGTGCGGACGGTGTCGGCCAGGACGTAGGCATCGAAGCGGTCGTCCTTGTTGCCGGCTGCGCCGTAGCGGCGGCGCAGGTGCTTGATCTGGTTCGGGGCGATCACGAAGACCGTGAGCCCCGCGTCGAGGAGGGTCTCGACGATGGGCCCGTCGGGGCGTTCGATACCGACCTCGAGCACAGCGGCTTGCTGCAGGCATCGCAGCAGTTTCCGCAGGCCCGCAGCGGTGTGCTCGACGAGCATCCGTTGAACCTCGACACCGTCGGGGCCGACGATCGCGAGGGCGTGCTCGGTACTGGCCCAGTCGATGCCCGCAGTGGGTCGACGCATCGACCGGTGGTGTCCGACACTCATAGTGTCCTCCTTGCTGTTGCAGCAGCAGGTGGGCACCCAGTGGTCTCAGGACACGCAAGCCGGTCGCTCACTGATCGGCGCTCGACGGCGCGCAGCCCTGTCGCCAGTCATACGTGCCCTGGGACCACCGGGCCCCGCGGAACTCATGCCGGACCTTTCACGGTCGAGCGGACGAGGCGGTGGCCCGGTGGGGACCAGGTGCGCCGACGACCCGAGATCGCCGGCACCAGACACGGTGCCCGACGAGACCGCCGACAGGAAGAGTCTGCGCAGTGAGCGTGCGCATGCCGCTGTGCTCGTTCAGTTATCTGTGGCGCCTGACAAGCGTTGCTGCTAACCGCCCCGGATAGGGGGCACCGCAAAGGGATCCGCGGGAAGGAAGCAGCCATAGTCCTGCAGTGGCTGCGGATCGTCGAGTACCACCTGTTGCAGCCAACCGGCGGGTGACAGACCGTCCGGCCGGTCGCTGACCCGAGTGCCAGGCAGGAGTCCACCGATGCCGACTGCCTCGCCGTCCACGGCGTCGGCGGCGAGGGCTCCGTCCCGATCTAGCAAGGCATATACAGCGTCGTGAACGTCGGCCACCACCTCGGCTGCCTCGGCGCCGGTAAGACCCGGGTGACGGTCGCGCAGCGCCTGCCGCGCTGCGGCCAAGAACCGGTCCGGGTCCACCACGACGACATCGCGTCGTGTCCGGATGCTGATCGTCATGCCCGCCTTCGGTGCCACGGCGCCCGTCATACCGGGAGGGTAGGCCCAAGGGGCCGGCCGGCGGCCGAAGGCAGTGACACCACCTCGATCGATGCCCGCTCATCGACAGATCCGTGCACCGCCGGGGCAAGCGACCTTCATCAGCGTTCACGCAGAGTGACTTGGCGCTGTGTTGATATCGCGGCCTCAGCCACGGACTGGCCAGCCGTCGCTTGAGAACCGGCGTCGACCGGTCGTTTGCTCGACTGTCACGTAGCGCGCCATGGGCGGTTGAAGCTGCTCTCGCAGCTCGGCGACCTGCCGGGTGAGTTCTTTGGTTGCGGCGGTGCGCCGCCTCAAGGCGGCGGACCAGGCTGGCCTCGGTGGTGCGCTGGTGGGTGGGAACGGCGACCTGGTGGAGCGGTTGTTGATGTGCGGGCCCAGAGGGCTCCTGACCGTGAATCGCATGGAGCCAGTTCTCGCGGGACACGTAGTCCAGCGGCGCACTGCCCCTGGGCGCCCCGGTCAGCGGCAGAGTCGGAACAACTCGCCCTGCTGCGGATTTGGTCGACCGGCGCCGCTCCCTCGGCGAAGACCACACCCGGATGGTCTCAGAAGGTAACGTGTCCCTCCCGGGGCTGCTGTCCCGTCACGTCCAGTCGTGACGTACGGCGTACCAAGCGAGCTGCATCCGGCTCTGAGCTCCGGCCAGATCCATCAGGTGGCGCAGGCGGCGTTGCAGGGTTCGCAGGGAGAGGTCGAGCTGGGTGGCGACCGCCTGGTCCCTGTCTGTCAGGGTGAGTTGAGGCCAGCGGCTCATAGCAAGTCCGCCGGACAGGGCGAGTTCAGGATCGAGAAGCGTTGAATGCTGCTGTTGA
>NZ_JBVJGT010000132.1:0-3001 GCF_055587185.1 Micromonospora sp. NPDC048040
TCCTGCACTGGTCGATCTGGCGACGAACATCCCAATCCCGAGCCCGCCGATCCCACTACCAGCGCAGACAGGCCAGGTGACGTTGGAGTACTAGCGGCGGAGGCGGCGCTGGAGGCGGGTGATGTGGAGCGTGCCAGAGTCCTCGGGGGCCGCGCCGCCCGGCGATTGAACGAGGCCCCGCCGGTCAAGGCGCGAATCGCCCAGGTGCGGGCCCTCGCGGACTTCTGGCAGGGCTCCTACCCTGCCGCTCACCGGTTGCTGCTCGACGGCGCCGGCCTCATCCGCGACACCGATCCGGGGCAGGCCGCCGCGTTGCTGGTCCAGGCCGTCCACACCTCTTGGTACCTGGGGGAACGGCAGCTCGCGGCAACGCTGGACCGGCTGGCCGCGCTGCCGTTGGACGATGCGGATCCACTCGCGCCGGTGCGGCGCTACCTCGTCCACCTCGACCAGGCCCGTTCCGAGCGGCCGCCGCCGCTGGGCGACACCCTCGCGGCGGTGCGACGGCGGGGCCGAGTTCCCGACCAGGCGTTGATGATCCTCTGCGGAGCGGCGCTCGCGTTGGGTCAGGACGCCGACGCCTACGAGCTGGCGACCGCGCTCGCCGCGGAACACCGCGCCCGGGGCGGCGCCGGGCGGCTGCCGACGGTGCTGTTCTTCATGGCCGAGGGCGAGGTGTTCGCCGGACGACACCTGGACGCGCTCGCCACGGCGACCGAAGCCCTGGGGCTCGCCCGCGACACCGGCCAGCAGCAGTGGGTCAGCCAGTTCAGCAGCGTGCTCGCCTACCTCCACGCGGCCAAGGGAGAGGAGGCGGCCTGCCGGCGCAACGCCGAGGAGGGGCTGGCGGGGACCACCGCCGGAGCCGTCTCTCCCGGCGCGCCGTGGGCGTACTGGTCTCTCGGGCTGCTGGACCTCGGTCTCGGCCGCGCCGAGGCGGCGCTCGCCCGCTTCGAGCGCCTGACCCGCGAGCCGATGCGCCATCACATCTGCGCCACCCGCTCCGCTCCGGACCTGGTGGAGTCGGCCGTACGAATGGGGGCACCGGATCGCGCCGCCGAGCCTCTGGCGCGCCTGCAGCGCTGGGCCGGGTCGGTCCGGCAACCGTGGGCCGACGCCCTCGTGCTGCGCTGCCGTGGGCTGCTCGCCGCCGACGACCAGGCCGAGGCGTTCTACACGGCGGCCCTCGAACTGCACGACCGGGACGGCCGCACGCTGGAGTACGCCAGAACCGCGCTGCTCTACGGCGAGTGGCTGCGCAGGGCTCGACGGAAGGCCGAGGCGCGCTGGCCGTTGAACGATGCCCTGGAGGTCTTCGACCGGCTCGGCATGCGGCCGTGGGCCGAACGCGCTCGCGGCGAGCTCACCGCAAGCGGCGTCCAGGACCAGGGCCCAGCGCCGGCCGAAGGCGTGGCCGCCGGCCTTACCCCGCAGGAACTGCAGATCGCCCGGCTCGCCGCGCAAGGCCTGTCCAACCGCGACATCGCCGCGCAACTCTTCCTCAGCCACCGGACAGTCGGCTACCACCTCTACAAGGCCTATCCCAAGCTCGGCATCGCCTCCCGGAGCGAGCTCAAGGATTTCGCCGATCAACTGGGGCTGTGAGACCTTGTCCCGATGATCAGTCCGATACAAGTGCTTCCTGGACGAATGCTCTCCGTGGACGTCGATGACGTCCCGCCGGTCGCGCTGGCTCCCGGTGTCCATGTACGGACGCTGCCGGGCATGCCGGGAATCAGAACGTGGGTGATCGACATCGCCCCGGGCGCCGAATGGCCCGACCTCGACGTCCACGAAACCTACGGCGAGGCGTACTTCGTCGTACACGGCGAAATCATCGAAGGCGAGCGCATCCACGGTCCGGGCACCTACGTCGCCTTCGGCCCGAAGACGAGCCACCGGCCCCGTACTGAGACCGGCGTGCGCGCCTTCGGCTTCAACTACGACGCTATCGGTTGACGACTATCAGAGACCCTTCCTGAGCGCGGCGGCCATCGCGGCCGAATCATGGTCGGGACCGACACCACCGACGATGATCACCTCACCCTCCAGATGCTTCGTACGCAGCGGGAGGATCGCCTGGTAGGCGGCCGACTCGTACCAGTCCCGCGCGTCCTGCCCCGACGGGAACTGGAGCATGACCACGCTCCCGGGCCACCCGCCCTCGCGGACATCCACCGGTCCGCCATGGACGATGAACCGGCCGGAGAACGGATCCATCGTCGCCTGAATCCTCTCCATGTACTCCAGCACATCCGGGTGGAGTTCTTCCGAATCACGAAGATGCGCGATCACATAGGCCGTCATGGCTTCTCCTTTGTTCGATTGGGGCGGACCGGCCCAGCGGTCCGCCCCGCGGTGTTCAGACTCCGGCCGGCACCTTGTCGAGGAAGCCGAGCACCTGGCTGATCCGCCCGTCGGCGCCGATCACCGCGACGTCGAAGCCGATGACGACCGGGTCAGCACCCTCAGGTCCCAGGTGCCAGGTGAATCGCGCGATGTCGTGGTGGGCGTCCACGGCGCCGCCGAGGCTGAAGACCAGCCCGCCGAACTGCCCCTGGACCGCCGCGATGGTGGCGTCGAGCCCGTCCCTGCCCTGAACGGAGACCAGCGGGTCGGTGTACACCGCGTCCTCGGCGAAGACCTCCGCCAGAACGGCCTGCCGCGCGGCGGCGTCGGTCTCGTTCCAAGCGGCGAGGTAGCGCTGGACCAGCTCGTTCATGTCGCTCATGTCTCTCTCCTCCGTGGTCGTGCCCTCTTGTGAACACCACGCTAGGGACACAGGAACGACGGGGAATCTGACATGCTTAAGTACTTTCGCCCACGCCTTCAGTACGCAGCCGGCTCGCACCAGCCAGCGGCGCGTCTCGGCGGCGACGTCGTCCCGACGACGGGCAGGCTTCGTGACGGTAGTTGTCAAGTCAAACTGAGACGGTCTGTGTCTGCTGGGTTGGCTGGTTGATCCACGCTTCGTCGGGCAGTTTGGGTGCGCGTGGCCGGT
>NZ_JBVJGT010000133.1:0-2900 GCF_055587185.1 Micromonospora sp. NPDC048040
TCGCCGGTCGCCCCGGCAGGCAACGACGAGGACAACGCCCGGAACACCGACGCCGCCCGAGCCGGCCACACCGCCGGCCGACGCAGATCACCCACGACGTCGAGGACCTCGAAGTCGGGTCCGGTCCCGCCGACATCGGCAGCCTGTGCCCGCGCAGGAACGAACTCGACGGACATGAGTCAACCTCCGATCAGGACCGGCGTCACTCGCGCGGGGACGGCCGGGGTCAGGAACCAGGAACTCCGTGGGCGCGGCTGTCCGCGCCCACGGCATGAGGGGTACGGGGCGAGCCTTCAGGCAGTGGTGCTGGCCGCCTGGGGCCCGGCTTCGAGGAAGCGCAGCATGTGGGCGCCCAGTTGCTCGGCGATGGTGAACGGGATCAGGTCGGTGCGGATGGTGATGCGCAGGAGGGCGTCGTCCTCGCGGGGGATCGCCTCGACGGTGAGGCCGCTCATCACCTCCCGGGCGTACGGCTCGACGACCTCCTCGGTGCGGCAGCCGGGCAGCTCCAGCGGAAGCACCACGTTGTCCTGGTAGGCGAAGCCGGGCACGCTGGCGACCACCTCGCCGGGCAGGCCGACGGCCGGGTCGGCGGCGGTCTCCGAGAACGGGATGTCCTGGGCGGCCATCAGCTCGTCGACGGTCTGCTGGACGTGCCGGAGCAGGTCCGTCTCCGGCCGGAACCGGACGCGGACGCAGTTCGAGTTGATTCGGGTGGTGAAGGCGGAGTCGAGGATGCGGCTGCCGCGCCGGGCGACGATCATCAGCAGGCCGATGTCGTCCTGCTGGTGGATGGCGCGCAGCGCGGAGGCGTACGCGGCGACGAAGTAGCTGGAGCGGCTGAACCGCTGTTCCCGTGCCGCGTCGTCCCAGCGGCGCATGACCTCGGGGGTGACGGTGACGATGTGTCCGGCCTTCGGGCCCCACGCCAGTGCCTGTTCCAGGGGCGCTTGGGGCTGGCCGTGGCCCTGACGGGGCAGGCCCCGCAACTGTTCGCGCCAGTACGCCCGCTGGGCTTCGAGGTCGGCGGCGTCGCGCAACCGGGTGTATTCGTCGTACGACTGCCGCAGCGTGGTCGCCGGCCGCTCCCACACTGGGGCCTCGCCGGCGAGCCGGGCGGCGTACGCGTGGCTGAGGTCCCGTACCAGCAGCGAGTGTGACCAGCCGTCGAAGGCGATGTGGTGGATGCCGACGCCGAACAGGATGCGGTTGGTGGAGCGTTCGCGGATGAGGGCGGCGCGCCAGTTGCGGCCCTGGGTGTAGTCGAGGGGTTGTTGCACGGCTTCGGCGAGTTGGTCCAGGGCGTCCTGTTCGTTGGTGGCGTCGGTGAGGAGTCGTAGCTGGGGCATTCCCGGGTTCGGCGGGATGACGGCGACGGGCGGGTCGACGCGTCGGTAGCGGGCGTGCAGTGCCTCGTGCCGGCGGTGCACGTCGCCGAGCGCGGCCATCAGCGCCCGCAGGTCCAGCTCACCCTCGATCCACCAGGTGGTGGGGCAGACCAGTTCGAAGGGCAGCCAGACGCACTTGGCGACCGACAGGGTCAGCGGGATGGGCTTGGCCGGGCCGGAGCGGCCGGTGACGGCCGGCGCCGGCTCGGCCCTGGGGCGGCGGGGCGCGGTGGTCAGCCAGCGGGCCAGCCCGTGCGGGGTGGGCGTGCGGTGGATCTGCGACACGGGCACGACCACGCCCGCGGCCTCGTCGATGCCCGCGGCCACCGCCGCCGACTGCAACGACGTGCCGCCGAGGTGGAAGAAGCCGTCCCGTACGCCGACCCGGTCCAGCCCGAGCACCGTTGCGAACACCCCGGCGACGAGCCGTTCCTCGTCCGTCGCCGGCTCGACGAACTCCACGTCCAGGTCGGGGCGCTGCGAGCCGGGTTCGGGCAGTGCCCGCCGGTCGATCTTGCCGGTGCCCCCGACGGGGAAGCGGTCGAGGACCATGATCACGGCCGGGACCATGTAGGGCGGGAGCACGGCGGCGGCGTGGTCCCGTAGCTCCGCGGTGACCGGGGTGCGGCCGTCGCGGCCGGTGACGTAGCCGATGAGGCGGGCGACGCCGTGGTCTTCGCGGCGGGTGACGACGGCGGCGCCGACGTCGGGGTGTTGGGCGAGGGTGGTTTCGATTTCGCCGAGTTCGATGCGGATGCCGTTGACTTTGACCTGGTGGTCCATGCGGCCGAGGATTTCGAGGGCGCCGGTGGTGTTCCATCGGCCGAGGTCGCCGGTGCGGTAGGCAACCCCGCCGCCGTGGGGGTCGGTGACGAAGCGTTGGGTGGTGAGTTCGGGGCGGTTGAGGTAGCGGTCGGCGACGCCGAAGCCGGTGATGAGGATTTCGCCGGGGACGCCCATCGGGACGAGGTTCAGGTTCGCGTCGACGACGCGGATCTGTCGGTTGGGCATGGGCCGGCCGATGGGCACGTACGCGCCGCTCCACCCGGCCCCGGCGTCGTACCAGGTGCAGGCGACGGCGGCCTCGGCCGGCCCGTACGCGTTGACGAGTCGGGCGCCGGCGGTCAGCCAGCGTTGCGCCATGTGGGGTGGGACAGGTTCCCCGGCGAGGGTCACGCAGGACATGCTCGGGCAGTCGGCGGGGTCGACCGCGGCGAGATTGGTGGGCGGGCAGAAGGCGTGGGTCACCTGCTCCTTGGCGATCAGGTCGGTGAGTCGGCGGGCGTCGAGCAGGTCGTCGCGGGAGCAGACCACGACGCGTGCGCCGGAGGTCAGCGCGGTGTAGATCTCGCCCAGGGCCACGTCGAACACCGGCGCGCAGCAGTGCAGCATGCGGCTGTCCGAGTCCACCGCACACTCGTCGGCCATCCAGGCGAGGAAGTTGGTCAGTTTGTCGTGGGTCAGCACGACGCCCTTCGGGGTGCCCGTGGAACCGGACGTGTAGATCACGAA
>NZ_JBVJGT010000134.1:0-2703 GCF_055587185.1 Micromonospora sp. NPDC048040
AGCGGTAGAGGGCGGGGGGGAGGCGGGATCGGGGGGCGTGCCGCTCGTCCGTGGCCCCCCCCCCCTCCCCCCCCCCACGCCCCCTCCCCCCCCCCCCCCCCCCACCCCCCCCCCCCCCCACGTCTGTTTCCACACCTGGCCCACGGCTCGTCGCACCAGAAACGGGCGAACAAACTTCGTCAGCCGGAGGGCCTTCTACCGTAGTAAGCACCCTCTCGTGCGCGCGCTGAACTTCCGGTTCACACGCGTCACACGATGGAGATCGACCGCACCTGGGTGTTGCCCTTGGTATCGACGTATACCTTGTAATCGCCGACGGTGTAAGTGCCAGCAGCGTTGTTGTCGATGGTGAACGTGGCCGTCACAGGAGACTCGCTGCCGTCGATGTGGGTCTGCTTCACCGTGATGGTCAACTCGTTCGTGTCGCCCTTCAACTTCTTCACCACCGCCGACGGCTTCGCGTCGATGACCGCGTTGGCGACTGTCACGTAGACCGCGTCGGGCGAAGAGAACTCCGCGTTCTTCTGCCCATCACCGAACAGGAAGAAGCCCCGTTGTTCGACGGCCCCGCGCCCCGGGAACGGATCCGGGTTTGAGGCCAAGTACGTCGGATTGACCTTGTACAGGTCCGTCTTGGAATCCGCGAGGACGGCCCGCACCCCGGCGTACGGGGCATCGGTGATCGCGAGGTTGACCGACAGGTAGATGGCGTCGGGGTTGTTGGCCGAGATGCGCGAGGAGAAATACTTGTCCGCACTCTGCCCCGCAGGAACGGCCAGCGGCACGACCTTGTCGCCGACGAGAATGTTGAACTGGAAGTCGCCGTAGCCGCCGGCCACGAACTTCGCCCAAGCCGCGTCCGACATGTAGTCGGGGCGCTCCACCTTGAACTCCAGACGCATCGGCGCCACGTACGTGCTGTTCTGGTACTCGGTGTCGGTCAGGGGCAGGTAGACCCCTCCCGGGGCGTGCCCCAGTGCGAAAGCCGACGCCGTCGGGGTCGAGTTGCCGCGTCCGTTCCACATCGGGATGTTGAACGAGGTGGCGCCGAGCAGGGCCTGGTTGCCCAACTGGCTCGTGCCGACAGCGGCCGACGCGTCCTTGTAGGTTCCGATCGTGACGTCGAGCAGGTCGAGGTCGGCCCGGTCGGCGTTCAGCCCCGGCATGTCCGCCCACATGAACTTGGCACCGGCGGGCCCGGAGTACCGGGCCATCTCCAGCATGCCATCGGCCATGATCTTGGTCATCTGCACTGCCGAGTCGACCTTCATCCGCTCGTTGGCCGTGTGCCACCAGCGCTCGTTACCCGGGATGACGGCGCCGAAGGCGGTCATCTTGTTGCGGAAGCTGCTGGCCAGGGTGCCACCGGTCGTGCCCTGCGGATAGACCACGTCCCGGAGGGAATACGGATCGGGGAACGCCCCCGGGTTGCGGTTGATCGAGGCTTGGTAGCTCCCGAACTGAAGAGCGGTCAGCGGGTTGTCGTGCGTGACGTACAACCCGGCGCCGACGGGCGAGCCGAGGTTGCCGATGGTGAACCCCTTCGCCTGGAAGGCGGCCGTGACCGCCGCCGTCGCATGGCCGGAGTCAGCCGCGGTGACGTGCATGCTGCGCACGTACATCGGCATGCTGAGGCTGCCGGAGGCGTCCGTGTAGAAGCTCGTCGGGGTCTCTGAATTGATGCCGCCCATGAGGGCGAAGGTGAGGTTCGGCGTGCCGTTGCTCGGGTTGCGCAACAGGTTCGCCGGGATGCCCATGTACTTGCCGATATAGGCCTCGCCTTCGACACCGTCGCGGAAGAACAGGTCGGTGATGCCGTCGGCGGCCTTCTTCAGTTGCAGGTCGGCGGCCGTGCTTCCCAGTGCGCCGAGGCCCTGGGAGAGGAGGAACATCCCCCACACGACGGCATTCTTGCCGTACTGCGGGGTCGGCATCTCCATCGCCACATCGGTGTTGATCTCCAGCGTGAGCGAGTCGCCGGTGATCGTGGTCTGCACCTTGGGGGTGGTGCCGGAAGCAGCCGGGAGCCAACCCTTCGTGGTCGCGGCAGCGGTGATCGCCGACACGAACCGGCCGCGCTCGGCGGAGCCGGCCCCCGCCACGTCGAGGGTGAAAATGGCCCGCGAGGCGATCTGCGTGGTGCTGCCGTAGGCGATGTCCTTGAGCGTCGGGTCGCCTTCGCGCAGGGTGACGCCAGCTGTGGCAGCCGTCAGCCGGAAGGCCTTGGTGCTGTCCGCGGACAGGCTCATCGACACCGACGGGGTCACCGATCCGGAGTTGCCGACGATGACCGGGAACCGCGAGTCGGAGGTGTAGGCCGCGATCGGGATCTCCTCGCGGTTCAGGTTCTTGTAGGCCCAGTTGTCGTAGAAACTCGGGTTCGAGTTGTACGGGATGGACTGGAAGGTGGCGGTGTTCGTCGTCGAGGGCGTGCCGGGACCGCCGTCTTCGTAGATTCCCATGACGATGCGGATGCGTCGGTCGAGGGGCAACCCCGCCTCGAGTAGCGCCTTGGCCGCGAGCAGCGTCGCCAGCGTCGGGCCGCTGTCGTCCTGGATGCCCGCCCCGTAGACCCAACCGTCCTGGACATAGGGCGAGTGGTACGCGCCAGGAGTGCCGAGGTTGCCATCGGCGTCCCGCCAGCGCGCCAGCTGGGCCGGCGAAACGGAAGCCGTCGGCGAGTCGAGGTGACTCAACGCCATG
>NZ_JBVJGT010000135.1:0-2525 GCF_055587185.1 Micromonospora sp. NPDC048040
GCCGGCGCAGTTTCTCCAACTCGATCTGCTCTGCGGATTTCTTCACCCGCGGTCCCGCGGCAACCGTGCCGGCATCCGCCTTCTGGGTGCCTACACGGCCGAGGTGCCCGGCGTCACGGGCTCGTGTCCATTCGATGATGTGCGACGAGTACAAGCCTTCCCGGCGCAGGATCGCGCCCTTCTCCCCGTTCGGAGCGTTCTCGTACTCGGCGACCATCGCGAGCTTGTACTCCGGGCTGAAAACCCGCCGCGACGGCCTGGGCGCCGGATCAGCCCCGCCGCCGGACGCCGACTGCTGGCCAGATGAAGTGGACACGTACACAAGGATCTCCGATCCCCGCCCTCAGATCAGCACCCCGCTCGCACGAGGTGTCTCACACCATCTTGACCAAGAGGGTGATGCCGCCGGCTGTAGCCGCAGTCAACGGCGACTACGAGCTCGCGGACCGGCTGATCCGACAGGAACTTGAGCGCACGGCAGGCACTTGATGATCATCTCCCGATGGGTCGACGACGAAAGGCTTCGACCCAGTCACCATGCAGCGGTTCCAGCGCAACCTCCATCCGCTGATCATCGCAAGTGCGCTGTTCTCGGCAGGTGAGGACGCCACGGCTGGCCAGCGCTACAAGGAGCGGACCACCAACCCATCCGCCACGACCGGACGTACGGCATCCGGATCAGCCATGCACTGAGCCATGACCAGGGTGCGGCTCGTGGCAGGTGACGATGAAGGCGTCGTCGCCGAGGGACAGCGACTCGCCGGCGGTGTACGAGAGGGCGTGGGGGGCCGTCAGCGCGGCTGTGCGCAGCGCCAGCCGCGCCGGTCGCTGGAACTCCACCGCCCGCAGCCCCCACGTGCCGTCATCGCAGGGAACGGCGAGGTTGACCACTGCTGAGGCGTCGCGTACCGCACCATACCAGGCGTGGGCGGCGGTGTAGTCGGCCAACGTGACCTGCGCTTGCGTTGGTTGACCGGCCACCGTGGAGCGAGGTGAGCTGGTCGGAACCAGCGCGTGAACCCAGTGGTCATCTGCGAAACGGCCGGCGATCCGGTGGGCAAGGAGGGGACTCCTGGTGAGCCATCCCTCGGCCAACCGTCGCAACGCATCGTCGCGCGCCACCCGGGGCCGACCGGCAGCGGTGAGCACAGCGTCACCGGCGCCTGCGAAGGTGTCACACAACTCCCGCAGCGAAACCCGGCCGACGGCCTGCGCGTAACGCACCGACCGGATCTCCAGCATCCCCTGGTGGAGCACGGTGACGGCATCCACGGCCCCACCGGGCGGTAGTGACAGCTGGACCTGCCGCGGCTTGCGCCGGCCGGCGCGGCGGCGTGGAGTGGACGCGTCGGCGGCCTGCCCGGCGTGCGACAGGTGCCACAACGAGTCGTCGAACCCCACAGTGGCCGAGGCCGCGCGAAGGCGCCCCTGGACGCCGACACAGACCTCGACTCCGGCGGCATCCGCAGCCAAGGTCGCACCAGCCCCGTCATCGCTGTCGAATCGCACGGCCCGGACGTCGCTGAGGAACACTTGCACGACCGCGTCCCCGCGCTCGCCTCGGGTGGCGTAGCGGCGCGGCACCGCCAGGGCGACGTAACCGGACAGCTCCTGCCCGGCGCGTTCCACCCGCACCGTCCGGACCTCGGCGCGGGCCAGGTCGTAGTCCTTTGCGACGCTCGCGACAGCCGTCGCGGTCAGCGGCGCGATGCCGGGCTGAACCCGCCCCTGGTAGTCGCGGTAGTGCCCGGCACGGTGGACGAGCGTGGGCAGCAGGGGCTCCAACCGGTGTCCGGCGACCGCGGCCTGCTCGATCATCCACGCCCGGCGGGACGGCCCCAGATCCGCCATCCACACGAGCGCCGCCCTCGCGCGCCGCTCACGCAACCACGCCGGCCGACTGAGCGCCGCATCGAACAGCGGAAAGGCGTTGTTGTCCCAAACGTCCGCGATCCGGACGACAGCCTGCCGGTCGAAACGGCGACCATCTGCCGCCAGTTCCCCAATGCTGGCCACCGAACGGTCCAGCAGTGCCGCAAACATCGACATGGCAGAAGCCCCGGTCATAACCGCGAAGCCTAAGGGCAGCGCGACGTGCGCGTCTTGACCACGGGCCCCGCTCGCCTGCGATCATGCTCTCGTCTCGGCGCGACCGTAAGTTGAGCCGCGCGTTTGCTGCTTACCCTGCGTGACGCGCGTCGGCGACAGAAGAGTGACGGATCTTGGAATCTTGCGGCAACGGTCGTAGGCGAACGGTGCCGGGCCACCGGCGGAGCCGGCCCGCACGGCCGCGGACCTGCGGGATCGTGTGGATCAGTGCGAGTGGTCGAGCATCCTCTGGATGGTGTCACGCACCGAGCGGTCTTCCTCCACTCTCAGATGATTGCCGAGGGTCTGGCGCAGTTGGGGGCTCAGCCGTCTTCCCTGCAGTGAGCCATTTTCATCCTGCGTAGCGGTTCGCATCGACGTGGTGCAGGACAAGGATGGCCTGCACGATCGCGGTGGCGCGGCGTGGACAGCACCGC
>NZ_JBVJGT010000136.1:0-2022 GCF_055587185.1 Micromonospora sp. NPDC048040
CACGCTCACGCAGCTCATCGTTGTACTTCTTCGGTGCGGGCATCGCTGGTGTTCCTCCCAGGTTTCGATGTCTCCATCAAACCCGGTGCGGAACACGAACCCAGGCGGCGACGCTGAAGGACTTGGTCGTGTCGACAACGGGTCCGGCGGTGTGCGCTTGGTTGCCGGCGCCGGTGATGGTGGCGGTGTCGCCCCCAACCAGGTGGGCGTCCCGGGACCAGGTGAGTCCGGCGGCCGTTAGCGGAGTGTCGTTGTGGATCGGTCCGTCGCCGTCGCTGTCCCCAGCGCTCGGCCGGTCGTCGGCCAGGGCCTGCGCTTGGTTCTTCCCCGGGTAGGACTCGAGGCCCCACCGTGCGATGGGGGGTGAGGGCCGGGCGACGGTCACCTCCACCGAGCCTGTGAGGCCAAGGTTTCCTGCCTCGTCGATGCCTCTGGCCCAGAGAATGTTCTTGCCGTACTTGTGGACCGTGAGAGTGACCTTGGCGGTCTTCCCGCCCGGGCCGTCGATCGCCGCCACTTCGCCGAAGTTCGCCGAGGAAGGGGCCGTCGCCAGGACATCGGGCTTGCCGTCGCCGGTGAAGTCGCCGGAAGCGAAGATCGCGCCCCCGGTCGGAATGGTGCCCTTGGACACGCCGGTGCTGTCAAGCCAGCCGCCGCTACCGTTGCCGCGGATGAGCCTGACGTCGCCGGTGCTGTTGATGCGGTACAACATGTCGGTCTTGGCGTCGCCGGAGAAATCGCCCCGGCCGAACAGGGCAGCCCCGTTCCAGCCGGCGCTGATCAGTTCCGAGGCGCCGGTGGTCCAGCCGCCTGTGCCGTTGCCGCGCACCATGTATAGGGTGCCGTCGGTCTTGCGCCACAGCACATCGGCCTTGCCGTCTCCGCTGAAGTCCCCGGGAGAAAAGATCCACGTCGCGGACGACCAGCCGGTGCCGATCTGGACAGAGGTTGTCTGCAGGCCACCGGCAGCCGCGCCCGGACGCATCCAAAGGTTCTGGCTGGCAGCGTCTCGGTAGAGCAGGTCAGGTCTGCCGTCTCCAGTGAAGTCACCCGGGGAGAACAGGTACTGCGCTGCCGACCAGTTGACGCCATCGAGGAGCTCTGGCTCGGCTAGGAAACCACCGCTGCCGTCGCCGCGAACCAGATACAACTGGGGATTCTCCTGGCGTCGGAAGACCACGTCTGGCTTGCCGTCGCCGGACAAGTCGCCGGGGCTGAGCACCGTGCCGTCGGCATACCAGCCGGTGACGGCATTGTTCGGCGTGGTCGAGAATCCGCCTGTGCCGTTCCCCGCGTATGTGGTCAGGAAGTGCAGAGGCGCCGGTGGTCCCGTCCAGCTGTATCGGAACTTTCTGACACCTGCGTCAGTGCTTGATAGGTCGAAGGTTATCGGTTGACCCGGGCCGGGTGTGGTCGCCGCATCCGTAGTGATGACGGGTTCCCGGGGGACAGTGGTGTCGATGGAGAACTCGCACCAGTTGGACCAGCCGCTCCATTGGCTGTAGGGCGCCGGGTCGACGGCGGTAACGCGGAACGCATAGGTCTTGCCGGCCGTGGCCGACACGGGGGCGGTCGTGGCACGCCCGTTCGCCGACGCTGGTGCCGGGGGCGGTGTAGCGGCGATGCGGGGCGGGTAGCTGTCAGTAACGGCGACCATGCCGAGAGGTGGAACGATGATCCACTCGTAGGTGCCGGTCAGCGTCTGGCCGGAGTCCGCGTCCGGATAGACGGCCGAGAAGGTGGGTGCCGTGGTGCCGATCGTGACACCGCCGTCAACACAGGCCACTCCCGCTACCTGTAGGTCCTTGGGCTTAGCGGGCTTGGAGTCGTAGTCAACAACCAGCTTGGCGTTGGCAGGCCGGAACTTCTTCCAGCGGTCCTGCGAAGACTCGTACTCCCCCTGGTCGTTACAGGCACAGAACCCCACTGGGCTTGACCCGATTCGACGGACAGGGTCGATGTGTTGATCTTCAGGCTACCTTGAGGGCGGGTAGCAACCGGATGCTGGTGCCGTTCTCGTAG
>NZ_JBVJGT010000137.1:0-1980 GCF_055587185.1 Micromonospora sp. NPDC048040
CCTGGGTTCCACAGATGTTGGGCGGTCTAGGCACATGGATCACGGGAAGATGCAGGTCAGAGCGTTGCCGGATAGCGGAACGGCTGAAAACGCCTAGTGACACGGTTCCCGGTATCAGACCTTGCTGTTCAGGTGATCTATCCGTAACCTCTAGTCACGTGTATGTCCGGGTGTCGTCACGGAAGAACAAGACCGGCCAGACCGTGCGCTACCTGCAGTTGGCCCACAACGAATGGGACCCAGCAGCCGGGATGTCGCGGACCAAGGTGCTGTACTCCTTCGGCCGCGAGGACGAACTCGACCGGGCCGCGGTGCAACGCCTGGTCGCCGCGCTGAGCCGGCTGCTGGACCCGGCGGCCGCGGCCGCAGCGACTCTTCCCGACCAGATGACACTGACTGATGCCCGGCCGATGGGCGGCGCCTACGCCCTCGACGGGCTGTGGCGCCGCCTCGGCGTGGACACCGTGATCCGCGAGGCCCTGGCCGGCACCCGCGCTGATGCGGCCCGGGTGGAACGGATCCTGTTCGCGTTGACCGCCAACCGAGCGCTCAAACCGTCGTCGAAGCTGGCCGCGACCGACTGGATCGCCCACGACGTGCACATCGACGGCCTGGCCGAGGTCGTGGACGAGGCCTGCTACCGGGCGATGGACGCCCTGCTCGGCGTCGAACAGACGGTGGCCCGGCAGGTCTTCGGTCAGGTCGCCGACCTGCTCAACCTCGAAGTGGACCTGCTGTTCTTCGACACCACCAGCACCTACTTCGAGACTGGCGAGGCCGACGAGCCGGTGGCCCGTAACGACCACGGCCGCGTCCGGCCCGACGCCGAGCCTGCCGACACGGTGCGCGACAGCGGGTTCCGCAGTCACGGCAAGAGCAAAGACCACCGCGACGACCTGCCCCAGGTCGTGGTCGGGATGGCCGTGACCCGGACCGGGATCCCGGTCCGGGTCTGGTCCTGGCCGGGCAACTACAGCGACTCGGCACTGATCCGGCAGGTCAAGGACGACATGCGTGACTGGAGCCTGGCCCGCATCGTCTGGGTCGCCGACCGTGGCTTCAGCTCGGCTGCCAACCGCCGCTACCTGCAACGCGGCAGCGGGCACTACATCATCGGCGAGAAACTGCGTTCCGGCTCGGCCGAGGCCACCGTGGCGTTGTCGAGGCAGGGCCGCTACGCCCAGGTCAGCGAGAATCTGCAGGTCAAAGAGGTCAAGCTCGACGACACCGGGGACCGGTTCATCATCTGCTTCAACCCCGACGAAGCCGAACGCGACCAGCACGTCCGCGAGCATCTCGTCACCCGGCTGACCGAGAAGATCACCGGCACCGACCAGCTCAGCGACACCAAACGCGCCGAACTACGCGGACAGATCTCCACCCAGCCCGGCCTGCACCGATTCCTGCGCGTCACCGCAGGCGGACTACTCCGTGTCGACCAGGCCAAGGTCAAGGCCGAGGCCCGCCTCGACGGCAAGTACCTGCTGCGCTGCTCCGACCCGAAACTGTCGGCCGAGGACATCGCCCTGGGCTACAAGCAACTCCTGGAGGTCGAACGCGGCTGGCGCGACATGAAATCGGTGCTCGACCTCCGCCCGGTCTACCACCGCCTCGAAGACCGCATCCGCGCCCACGTCCTGCTCTGCTGGCTCGCGCTCCTACTGGTCCGCATCACCGAGACCGCCACCAGCCGCACCTGGCCCACCATCCGCGCCGACCTCGACCGCCTGCACGCCATCACCTTCACCGGCCCCGCCGGCACGTTCCGGCAGACCACTGAGCTCACCAAGGCCCAACGCGACCTGCTGGCCGCTCTCAAGCTCGCCCCACCCAAGAAGATCATCGAACTCGCCACAAGCCTCTGACCAGCACGAACGCCGCCGCCTAGTGACACGCCTGCTAGGCGTCCAAAGCCGTGTTTCCGCAGCTCAACCCCAAGATTCGTGTACTAGCCGACCAGCACATCTGTGGAACCCAGGC
>NZ_JBVJGT010000138.1:0-1950 GCF_055587185.1 Micromonospora sp. NPDC048040
CGCTTCCGGCATCGCCAACCTCCACAACATCATCCTCGCCGGCTGACCGCCGACCCCGTCCCAGGCAACGCCTTCACCCGGTTACGAGACGTCCCTTAGCAAGGTTTCGCCGGCGCGGTGGGGAGTGTCAAGTTAACGGCCCTGTCTCACTTTCGGTGGTGACGGAGGGTGCTGCTATCCGAGGAGGATGCGGTGGCGGAGCAGGGTGAAGCCTGTTCGTCCGTGCATTTGGCGTGCGATCCGTTTGGTCTTGGTGTTGACGCCTTCGGTGGGGCCGTTGCTGTAGGGAAGCGTGAGCGCGGCGTTCACGGCGTCGCGGTCCCGTTCCAGGCCTCGGGTGAAGGCGTGCAGATGAGGTAGGTCGCCCGCGCGGACCTGGACCATCCAGAGCGAGAGCCGGTCGGCGTTTCCCGGCAGAGGCGTCAGGAGTTCGGCGAAGTCCTCAACTGCGGCGGCCAGTTGGGTCATTTCTGGGCAGGCTGCGGTGAGCCGTGCCAGTAGGTCTCGATACTCGGGCTTGAGGGTGTCGGGTCTGGTGAGGATCATCCGGGCGAGCCGGCGCGGGGAGATGTGGCTGCGGTCGGCGTCCGCGCGGCCTTGGTTGATGTACTTGTGCAGGAGGTTGAGGCAGCCGGTGAACCCGAGGGACCTGATCTCTGCGAAGAGATGCTTGATGGGGACGGCGGGGTTCTCGGCTCGACGTTTGCGTAGGTGTTCGCGGTAGGGGTCGACGAGGCTGGCACGGTACTTGGGGACGCGGAGCATCCGTTCGGGCCGGTCGGCTCGCGCGTAGCGCTTGACGGTGTTCAGGGCCAACTGCAGGCGGCGGGCGCACTCCATCAGGCCCACGCCCTGGTCGAGCAGGTCATGGACCTGGTGCCAGCGTTCCAGGGTCGTCCGCGCGCGGGGCCCGTCGTAGATGGGTGCGTCCAGGACGGTGGCCCAGCAGGTGCTGTGGGCCTTGACCTCGCTCAGGGCGGCTTCGCACAGGTTGTGCCACAGGTGCCACCGGTCGGCGACCTGCACCGCGTGGGGCAGGGCGCGGCGGATGGCCTCGGCGTAGGTGGCCGAGCCGTCGCGGCACACGACCTCGACGCCGGGATGCGCGCGCAGCCACGCCTCCAGGGTGTCGGCGGTGCGGTCGGGTAGTACGTCGATCCGCTCATGGGTTTCGGCGTCGATCACGACGGTGGCGTAGCGGTGCCGCCGTCGCAGAGCGAAGTCGTCGACGCCGATCACACGGGGCGTCCGCCCGGTGGGCAACGGGATGCGCAGCAGGGCGCGTAGGGCCGTGTGACGGGACAGGCCCATGGCCAGTATCGCCAGCAGACGTGCCCCTGCCCGGCCCGCCAACTCCTTGACCACGGCTTTGACCTGCCTGTTCAAACGGGCCGTGCGGCGTTGGTATCGCTCCAGCACCCCGGGAACCTGTTCGCGGAAGGTGTGGCGGCAGCCGCGCGTGGGGCACACCAGACGCCGCACCCGCACGCGGACCACCACCCGCCGCCCGTCGACCGGAACGTCCGCCACCGTCCGCCAGTGATAGCCATGGACCCGTCCCGACGAGGCCCCGCACATCGGGCAGACCGCGGTGTCCTGCGGCGTCCGGGCCAGCACCACAATCCGCTCACCCTCGTCGACTACGTCCTCAATAACCAGCGGGGATAGCCCCGAGAACACCGCCTGCACAAGCCTGTTGACGTCCTCCACATAGGAGACAACGACATCCGCCACCCTCCGTCACCACCGAATGCGAGACAGGGCCAAGTTAACGGCTGATCTTGGTTGTTGAGGTGGTCAGTGGTTGGCCGGGGTGAGCCGGCCCTCGAAGGCGATCTGGAAGGCGTTCAGGGGTGCTTTCCAGCGCATGGTCCAGCGCCGGCGGCCGGTGCCGGTCGGGTCGAGGCTCATCAAGGCCATGTAGACGCACTTGAGCGCGGCCTGCTCGTT
>NZ_JBVJGT010000139.1:0-1839 GCF_055587185.1 Micromonospora sp. NPDC048040
CGACATCGAGGACAACCTGTCCGAGCGGATCCTGTTCAACGAACTGACCCCCGGCCAGATCGTCGTCGTCGACTGCGAAGGCGACCCGAGCAACACCGCCAAGTCCAAGCTGGTGTTCCGGGGCGGCCACAAGCCGCCGACAGGGCCGGTCCCCGACGCCGGGGCGGTGACGGCATGACCGGCGTACGCGAGCAGGAACGCGTCACCGACGCGCCCACCGGGACGGACACCCTCCGTTTCCTGGGCCCGGTCGACGGCGGGTTGCCCGACGAACCGGCCCCGGGCCGCATCGGGACCGGACAGATCCTCCGGCTGCTCACCCGGCAGCTGTTCGCGTACCCCACCGGCACGGACCCCGCCGTCCGGCCGGTGGCGGACGCGGCCGCGGAACTGCCCACGGTCGACAACGGAGGAATCAGCGCGGACGGGCGCACCTGGCGCATCCGGCTCCGGGACGGCATCCGCTGGGACGCCCAGGCCGCCCGGGAGTTGACCGCCGGCGACGTCGTCCGGGGCCTCAAGCGCACCGCCCACCCCCTCGCCCGCGCGATGCGCCCGTACCTCGGCGAGATCATCGAGGGCATGGCGGACTACTACCGGGCGTACGACGAGGCGCTCGGGCACTGGGAGGCGCACGCCCCCGCCTTCGCCCAGTTCCAGCAGTTCACCCGGATCCCGGGGCTGCGCGCCGAGGGGGACACCGTCGTCCTGCGGCTCACCGCGCCGGCCAACGACCTCGTCGACCTGCTCGCCACGGGATTCACCGCGGCGGCCCCCCGGGAGTACGACTACTACGTGCCCGAGAGCCCCGAGCTGTACCGGTGCACGCCCTCCGCCGGGCCGTACCGGATCGCCAAGCGGCTGTCCCCGGGCGGCGACCTCGTTCTGGAGCCCAACCCCCGGTGGGATCCGGGCACCGACCCGGTACGCCGGCGCACCGCGCGGCGCATCGAGGTCGTCGCGGCGGCGGACGGCCAGCCGGTCGACCCGGCGTCGGGCTTCGGGGTGCTGTCCTGGTCGGTGCCGTCGCCGGCGGCCCGGTTCGCCGGCACGGGGTGCAGCTACTACCTCTCCGCCGGCGCCGGTGGGGCCGCCGAGCCCCACGCCGTACGGCATGCGCTGTCGTGGGCGCTCGACCGTGCGGCCCTCGCCGAGGCGGCCTGCGCGGCCGGCGCCGACGGCGCCGCCACCCAGCACGGCGTCCTGCAACCCGGGCACCCGGCGGCAGAACGCGGCGCCGACGACGCACCCGACACCGGTGATCCGGAGCGGGCGAGGCGTCTGCTCGACGCCGCCGGGCTGGGGGAGGGGACCCGGCTGACCCTGGGCGTTCCCGCCGGCTCGCGGCTGGGCGCCGTGGCCGCCGCGCTGGTCGCGGTGTTGGCGCGGTACGGCATCACCCTCGTGCCGGTCCCGCTGGCCCCCTCCGGCGGGCCGGGCGTCGACGTCGTGTTGCACGAGTGGGTGCCGGCCTGGGCCGGCGACGCCGGTCGCGACCTGGTGCACCGGATGTGGCCGTCCGACGGCCACGCCGGCGACCCGGCCGAGGTGGCCCGGGAGGCGCTGCGGGCCATGGACCCGGGCGAGGCGGCGACGCTGTGGCGTCGCTTCGACCGGCTGGCCACCGCCGACCTGCGGCTCGTGCCCCTGCTCGTGGCGGACTGGCCGCGGGCCCGGGCCGACGGTGTGGCCGCCGGGGCGGCCCGGTGGTAGGGGCCGTCGGGCCGGGCTGACCACGCCCGGCTACGTCGGGGGGGGGGGGGGGGGGGGGGGGGGGGGGGGGAGAGGAGGGAGGGGGGGGGGGGGGGGGGGGGGGGGGGGCAGGGGGGGGGGAGGGGG
>NZ_JBVJGT010000140.1:0-1663 GCF_055587185.1 Micromonospora sp. NPDC048040
AGCCTCGGTCTTTCATTTGAGTACGGTTTCATAGTCACTTCTCGATAAGCGCGATCCGCGTGATTGCCGCTGTTCTGCGGCATGCTGAGGGCCCGGCGCGGGGCCGGGCTCCTCCGTGTTGCTGGTCGTGGTGTGGAGTCCGGGGTCAGCCGGTGGGTCGGGGTAGTGTGGCGAGTGTGCTGAATGCGCTGGTCAGGGCGTCGGTCCAGGGCCAGTTGGCGGCGATGGCCAGGCGGGTTCGCCGGGCCGTGCGGGTGATCCGGCCCGGGACGTGCAGCAGCCGGTAGCGCAGCTTCTTCGGCTCGGCGGTGGCCAACTCGCCGTTCAGGAGCAGAATCTGGGTCCAGGCGAGCAGGTCGATGCCGGTCAGGGCGAGTTGGAGCCAGGCCTGATTGATGGCGAAGTGCCGGGACGGGAACCGGCCGAAGCCGGTGTTCTTGCCGCAGCGGATGCGGTCCTCGACGCGGGCATGTGCGCGGTGGCGGGCCTCCAAGAACTGGACGCTGCCGCCGCCGGGTGGGGTGTCGGTGGCGACGACTTGATGCCGCCAGCCTTGAATGGTGTCGAACAGCGACAGTTGGGCGCCGGGGTGCGGGCGTTCCCGGCGGACCAGGAACCGGGTGCCCTCCGGCCAGCCGGTCGGGTCGAACAGGCCGGTGATCTCGCAGACCTCGGCATGATCGCGCAGGTCACCGCCGGTGTCCACGGCGGGAACCCAGCCGGTCGCGGCCCGGATCGCCTCGCGTACGGGTTCGGTGATCGCGGCACCGACGGAGAACCGGATGTCCAGGTGCTGGTCGCGCAAGGATCGGATGTGGGCGAGGAACCCCTGGCTGGAACCGGCCGAATCGGCGCGGAGCAGGATCGGGGTGCCATACCGATGCTGGTCGGGGATCTGGGCGAGGGCTTGGTCGAGCACGGTGATGTGATCGGCGGTGGTGTTCGAGCCGGCCCGGCCTTCGCGCAGCAGCCCGGCAAGGGCTTCGCCGGTATTGTCCAGGAAGCACAGCAGTGGGTGGAAACCGAAGGTCTTCTTCCAGGTGCGGGTCGCTGATTCCTTCTCGGAGTGGCAGAGCACGATCGTCGCGTCGATGTCCAGGATCAGCCCGTCGACCGGCAGGCCGGCCGCGAAGGCCTGCGGCAGGTCACCGCGGGTGTCGGCATACTGGGCCCAGGCGACCTCGCGGGCGTGGGCCCGGGCGGACCGCAGCACGACGAGTGTCGCTTCGTCCAGTTGCGACAGCAGCCGCCAGGCGGTCGGGTCGGAGGCGACCGGCCCGAACAGGCCGGCCTGGTTACGCAGCACCGCCAGGTCGGCGATGGCCTCGCCGCCGTCGGCCAGCATCACCGCCAGATCGACGGCGATCCGGCCCGGGTCGTGTCCGCCCTGCCGTTGCCGCAGCCCAGCCAGGGCCTGACTGAATGCGCTGGTCAACCTGGTCGCATCAGCGAGGTCGGCGAGCAGCCGGGCACCGGCGTGACCGACCACGCCCCGCCCACCCCCGGTCACCGTGATCTTCGGACGTGTTGCGGTAGCCTTCACCCAGCAAGTGCCTTCCGTGACGGGTTAACAGGACTCTCGACAAGCCCTATTTTCCCTGATCAGAAGGCACTTCTTCGTTTTCAGTCCACTCCTTGGACAGCCCTCAACGAAGGGCCGAGG
>NZ_JBVJGT010000141.1:0-1588 GCF_055587185.1 Micromonospora sp. NPDC048040
TAGCTTGTCTTTTAACCTTTGCGTTTTTGCTGGTCGGCTTGGGTGCGGGCACGGTGGATGGTTTTACCGACGTCGTGGCGGGGTGCGCGGTGTCGGTTGGGGCTGCCGGGTGGACGTCCGGGGCCTGGCCGGGTGGGTTTAGGTGCCTGCGCGGGATGGCTGGTCTTCGGCCGGAGGTTCCGAAACCCGCGGCGGACCCGGGCGGGGCTCAGGCGTTCGGGTCGGGTGGGGTCGGCGGGTCGTTCCCAGGGACGATGCAGGTCGTCGGTGAGGCCACGGGCCAGCCGTAGTTGGGTGTGTGCGGTGAGAATCAGCCAGGTCCAGGTGTCGGCCGCGTTCGGGTTGCGCAAGCGGGGTCGGGTCCAGCCGAGGGTCTGTTTGAGCAGCCGGAAGGTGTGCTCGAGGTCAAAGCGGCGTAGGTAGGCCTGCCAGAGCAGATCAACCTGGGCGGCGGTCAGATCAGGCGTGGAGCACCACAGCCAGATCGGTTTGGGGTTCTGACCGGAGGGGACGCGGTCGACGGTCAGCCGCAGCAGAGTGCCTTCCAGGATCGGCAGCGGCCCGGTGTGGCTGATCCATGCGGCGCGGCGGGTCAGCCGGGGATGCACCCGGTTGAAGGCGAGGGCTTGTGCGGTGCCGTAGCGGGCGGTGGCGGTGTGGGTGTGGTGGGTCGGCTGGGGCCAGGTGGTCTCGTCGGACAACCGCAGTTCCGGGCCGTGGTGGCGAGGCCGGCCGATCGTGGTCGGGGTGCGGGCCGGTGCCGGTAGGCGCATCACCCGGCTGGAACGCAGCCGCCCGAGGATCTCGACCGGCAGATCACGCAGCTCGTGGGCGAGGCGGGCGGAGTCGTAGCCTGAGTCGGCCACGATCAGGATCGGCGGGTCACCCTCACGCCAGTGTCCGGCGGTGATCAGCCGGTCCACGACCTGGCGCACCTGCGCACAGGTCACGGCCGTCTCGTCGTCGGCCGGACCGAGCCGGACCGCGTCGAGCAGCGCGGTCCAGGAGGTAGCGCCGGTCTCCAGGGCGGCCACGATCGAATACGGCCAGCCGGGGACTCGCTGGTCCTGGGCGCGGGTCTGCCCGGTCACGTGACAGTAGAGCCGGTCCGGGCTGGTGTGGGCTTCCCGGCGCAGCCACGCGGACACGTCCACCGCAAGCACGATCCGCCCGTCAGCGGCCAGCGGGACCGGCAACGCGGCCACGGCCCGGCGCAACCGGGCCAGCTCCAGACGCCCGTGGTTGACCGCATCGTAGAGCGCCCCATGACCCCGGCGATGTTCGGCGGTCAGGCTCAACCCGACCAAGCTGTCCACCGGGCCATCCGCGCACAACACCGCGTCGGTCAGCTCGAACAGGGCGTCCGCCCGACGGGTCAGACAGCCGTAAAACTCTTCCCGGAACCCCGCGAGTCGCCGCAGCGACTCGACGCGGCCAGCGGGGTCGGGCACACTGCTCATCACGGCCTTCGGTTGTGAGTCATGTTCTTCTTTGGCGAGACGACATGATCACCGAAGCCGTCTTCGTGTCCACCCACGACAGCGCGAGACATCAGGCCAGAGAGCCGAAGGTTAAAAAACAAGACTAG
>NZ_JBVJGT010000142.1:0-1553 GCF_055587185.1 Micromonospora sp. NPDC048040
CGGAACGTGTCAAGGGATTGAGGCCAACGGGAGTTAAGCGGCTTGTCGTTGCGGTTCGGGCTTGTTGATCCAGACCTGCTCGGGCAGGTCGAGGATCTTGGGCAGGGGCCGGGTGGTGCCGAACCGTTCCGGGTGCGCCGTCCGGGCTGCGGCGAGGGTGTCCTCGCGGTTGGCGCGGACGGTGTGGTGACGGCTGTGGTGGACGTCGGCGGGGGTGTGCAGGCCGATCCCGGAGTGCCGGTGGGCGTGGTTGTACCAGGTCACGAAGTCGTTCATGAACGCCCGCGCGTGGGTGAGGGACGCGAACCGGTCCGGGAAGACTGGCGCGTACTTCAACGTCTTGAACCAGGCCTCGCTGTACGGGTTGTCGTTGGACACCTTCGGCCGGGAGTGTGAGCGAGTGACATCGAGGTCTTCGAGCAGGTCAGCCACCGATTTCGACGTCATCGACGTGCCGCGGTCGGCGTGCACGACGTGCGGGATGCCATGGACACCGAACACCTCGCGCATCATCGACTCGGCAAGGGGGCCGGACTCGCGGGCGTGCACACGGGCACCCACGATGTACCGGGAGTAGATGTCGATCATCACGTAGGCGTCGTAGTAGACGCCCTTCGCCGGTCCGGCCAGCTTGGTTATGTCCCAGGTGTAAACCTGCCGCGGCGCGTCAGCGACCAACTCGGGACGCCGGCGGGCCGGGTGCCGGGCCAGCCGGCGACGCTCGCGAACCTGCGCGTGCTCGCGAAGAACCCGATACATGGTGGCGATCGAACCGACGTACACGCCCTGGTCCAGCAGCGCCGCGTAGATCTGGGCCGGGGCCGCGTCGACGAACTCCGGACTGTTCAACAGGCGCAGAACCTGCTCGCGTTCGGCCGAGGTGAGCGCGTTCGCCGGCGCTCGCCGCACCGGCGGGGCCGATGTCGGCCGCCGCCGGTCGCGTTCGGCGCTGGACCGGGCGATCCCGGTCAGCCGCTTCGCGTCCCGCGTCGTGACCCTCGCGCTGGTCAGCGCATGATAGGCGGCCATCAGCGCCTGCCGAGCCCGAACACGTCCGGACCGTCCGGCTCGCTCCTGGAGATGTCCTCCAAGAGCTCGCGCGCTTTTCCCATGATCGTCAACGCCGTCTCGGTCCGCGCCAGCTTCGCCTGCGCCAACTCCAGCTCACGGCGCAACCGGGCGATCTCGGCCTGCTCCGCCGACGGCCTCCCGACCGTCTCCCCAGCCGGCTTGCCCTGCAACAGACCCGCGTCCCGAGCCCGGCGCCACTCCGACATCAACGACGAGTACAAGCCCTCACGCCGCAGAAACGCACCGCCCTCACCAGCCGCGACGGCCTGCTCATACGCGGCCAGCAGCTCCAGCTTCTGCCCCGGCGTGAACGACCGGCGCGCCCGCGGCCCGCCCGAACGCGGACCCTTCTTGCGACTCATGACCCCATCCTGGGCCGTCGCGACGTCAACAGCAGCATTCAACGCTTCTCGATCCTGAACTCGCCCTGTCCGGCGGACTTGCTATGAGCCGCTGGCCTCAACTCACCCTGACAGACAGGG
>NZ_JBVJGT010000143.1:0-1505 GCF_055587185.1 Micromonospora sp. NPDC048040
TCGAACGAGAAGAGCCCGGTGGGAAAGGTCGGCGACGGGTGCAGGTCGCCACGTTCGTCGCTGACGACGAACGTGTTGCCGTCCAGGATGCTGACACCTCGTTCGCTCATGAGCCCTGTCCTCCTGCACCGGCGAAATCGCGCGGATGGTGGGCGCCCTCGGGGCCGGGCAGCAGCCGCTCAAGCGACGGCAGGAGCGCGAAGTCGCCCTCGACGTTGATCTCGTTGCGCAGCAGCGACGCAAAGAGCTTTGCCTGACCCCGGACCAGCCGGTCGAACACCGTCTGGTGACCGCGGATCACCAGGTCCGGCTGCCGGTCCTGCCGCGACACCTCCGTTCCGTTGCCCACCGTGACGAACCAGAAATCGGTCCCCGCAGCGCGTTCGATGTCCAACCGAATAGTGCCCCGGGCCTTCATCGAGACACCAATCGGCGAGGATGGTTGCCCGCCCAGCCGGCTGAGGAAATCGGCAGTCGAGTCCGTCATCAGAACTTCCTCCCGACACTCGCGAATCGTACTGCTACAGCCTCACTCACCCCGTGATGAACGGTCATCACCCGAAACGGGTGAAGTTGCTGGCGCAGGGCTCTGCTCTCACGCTGCGCGAGCGGCGTGAACTTGCTGCCTTCGACCATTTTCGGTCAGGACGCTCCGCAGTAGCGTTCGGGTTAGGAGTTGGGAGGTGCCCACCCGCCGAACCCCAGGTCGTCAATGCGGTCGCTGCGGAGCATGTCGGTGTCGACGGCCTCCAGCTCGTCAGCGACGTCTACCCACAGCTGCGTCACGGACTCCCACAGCGGTGTTGTGCCCTGGTGGTCCCGGGAGAACTCCACCAGGCATCCATGTAGCGGACCCTCGCGTAGGTCTATGAATAGGCCACCTCCCCCACCGTCACCCGCGATGGGCAGCCATCGGGGGAGCCAGTACAACTGGGGTTGGAGGGTGCCGGCTGGCTGAGTGTTCTGGCTGGCCACGAATCGTGCCATCTCCTCACGCAGCCCCGGCGGGTACGACTTCTGTTGGACCTCCAGGTGCATCCGCCAACGCTCCAAGGCGATGGACGTGGGGTAGGGACTCAAGAAGTCAGGGATCAGACGTGCACTTGGTAGGCCGATACCGTGCCGGACTCCGTTGGACAGCCCCCACCAGATCCTAAGGTCGGCCGGGAGCGCCACACCAAGGGCGGTTGCAACAGTGCCGATCTCGGCTGCCGTTGCCGGCGGGTTCAGCTCCGCACGGAATCGGGGGGCAAACCCCTCTTGGTCAAGATGGTGTGAGACACCCGTGCGAGCGGGGTGCTGATCTGAGGGCGGGGATCGGAGATCCTTGCGTACGTGTCCACTTCAACTGGCCAGCAGTCGGCGTCCGGCGGCGGGGCTGATCCGGCGCCCAAGCCGTCGCGGCGGGTATTCAGCCCGGAGTACAAGCTCGCGATGGTCGCCGAGTACGAGAACGCTCCGAACGGGGAGAAGGGCGCGATCCTGCGCCGGGAAGGCTTGTACTC
>NZ_JBVJGT010000144.1:0-1315 GCF_055587185.1 Micromonospora sp. NPDC048040
TGGGCTTGACCCGATTCGACGGACAGGGTCGATGTGTTGATCTTCAGGCTACCTTGAGGGCGGGTAGCAACCGGATGCTGGTGCCGTTCTCGTAGGTGGCGGGGCTGAGGTAGCCGAGGCTGGAGTGTCGACGGCGTGTGTTGTACCAGCCCTCGATGTACTCGAATATGGCCTGCCGGGCGGTGGTGCGGGTGGGCCAGGCCTGCCGGTGGATGAGTTCGGTTTTGATCGTGGCGAAGAACGATTCGGCGACCGCGTTGTCCCAACACTGACCGCGCCGGCCGACCGACAGCCGCACCCCTTGCTGGCGGGCGAGTCGAGCGTGCTGGGTACTGGTGTATTGGGCGCCGCGATCGGAATGGAACACGAGCCCGTCGGCGGGCCTGCGGCGTCGCAGCGCGTCGGTCAGGGCGGCGTCGACCAGGTCGGTCTTGAGGTTGTCCGCAACGGCCCAGCCCACGACCCGGCGCGAGGCCAGGTCGATGACGGTGGCCAGATACAGCCAGCCTTCCCACGTGTTGATGTAGGTGATGTCGCCGCACCAACGGGTATTGATTGCCGTCGGGTCGACGGTGAAGTCCCGCTGGATCAGGTCCGGGCGCCGTGCCGCGGTGGGGTCAGGGATCGTGGTGACCTGCCAGCGGCGCGGGCTCTTGCCAGCGATCCCGGCTGCTTGCATCCGCCGGGCAACGCGTTTACGGCCGTGCCGCAGGCCGGCGTCGGCGAGCTCAGCGTGGATCCGCGGCGCCCCGTACGTGCCCTTCGACGCCGCGTGCACTTCGAGGATCTTCGCGGTGAGCTTCTCGTCGTCGCGCTCGCGGGTGCTCTTGTTGTTGCGGGCGTAGTAGGCGGATCGGGAGACCTGAAGCAGCTCACACGCGCGTTTGACGCTGTGCTTGCCGGCCTGCTCCGCCTCGATGAACGGATACACGTTCACCGGGTCTCCCTCGCGAAGAAAGCCGTCGCCCGCTTGAGAATGTCGACGTCCTGCTGCAGCCGCCGGTTCTCCTGCCGCAACCGAGCCAGTTCCGCCCGCTCGTCGCTGGTCAGCCCGTCCGAACGTGTCCCGGCATCGATCTCGACCTGCTTCACCCACTGCCGCACCGCGGTCTCGGTCAGGTCGAAATCCTTCGCGACCTGCCCGACGCTGCGGTCCCCGCGCTGACACAACTCGACGATCTCGGCCTTGAACTCAGGCGTGAACGCCCGCCTCGGCCTCGATCGCTTCTTCCCCACGCTCTCCATGATGCTGGACATCCTCCCGGAGCCCTACCGGCTCCTGATCTCGGATGTCCGTCGAAACGGGGCAGGCCCA
>NZ_JBVJGT010000145.1:0-1310 GCF_055587185.1 Micromonospora sp. NPDC048040
GACGTGGTAGCCGACCGGGTTGTACCGCGCCGCGGTGTCGGCCAGGGTGCGGACGCCCCACCCGGAGAACATGCTCGGCCCGAGGAGGTGCTGGGCGATCCTCTGGGCCCGGTCCGGTTCGACGATGCCGCTCCACAGCAGGTGGCCCATGTTGGATGACATGGCGTCGACCGGCTTGCCGTCGGTGTCGAGGGCGAGCGCGTAGTACTCCCCCTCCTCGATCCAGAAGTCGCGGTTGAAACGCCGTTTGAGGTCGGCCGCCTCGGCTTCCAGCCGGTCGGCGTAGGCGGGGTCGTTCCAGAAGTGCCGGGCCAGACGGGCGCCGCGCAGCTTCGCGTCGTAGGCGTACCCCTGCAGCTCACAGGTCGCGCGTGGCAGTCCGGGCAGCCGGCCGTCCCGGTAGGAGACGGCATCCCAGGAGTCTTTCCAGCACTGGTTCTCCAGGCCGTTCACGGTGTTTCGCCGCTGGTACGAAATGTAGCCGTTGCCCAGGATGTCGCCGTACTCGTCGATCCAGTTCAGCGCCGCGCGGGCCTCGAGCTCCAACTGTTGCACCAGGCTGGCGTCCCCGCTCCACCGCTCGTACTCGTCGAGCAGGATCACGTACAGGGGGGTGGAGTCCGCCGATCCGTAGTAGGGGCTGTGCGGCTGCTCCTCGAACGCCGCCGATTCGCCGTAGCGGAACTCGTGCGCGATCTTCCCGGGTTCCTCGTCGCGGTAGTCGTCCAGCTTGCTGCCCTGCTGGAAGGCGAGGTCACGGAGGACCGTCGAGGCGAGTTCCGGCACGAACGGCAGCGTCTGCAGGCTGATGAAGATGCTGTCCCGGCCGAAAATGGTCATGAACCAGGGCAGCCCCGCGGCCGGCAACCGCCGGGGGAAGGCCAGCGGTGAGTACCGCATCGCGGCCAGGTCGGTGAGGCTGCGCTCGTACGCCGTCTGCAGGGACCGGTGGTCGCACACCAGCTGTGGTGTCTGGACGAGGAAGTCGTCGAGGTCCTGCCGCAGTTGCGGCTTCACCTGCCCCTGGTGGGCGTCCAGGCTGGCCCGGATGTCGAGGCCCCGCGCGCCGCGCACGATCGGGTAGACGTGCAGTTCCGTGCTCCACCTGCCGCGCGGTGCGATCCGGAGGTCGAAGGTCATCCCCGTTTCGTCGACGCGGGCCGGCGAAGTGCTCGAAATGATCGTCTCACGGTGGAAGGTGCCTCGTTCGTAACGGAACCGCAGATGACCGTCCTCGACGCTCGTCAGAGTCTTCCCGGTCTTCTGCCGTACGTCCTTGATCTCGAACAGGTCGGCGAAGTCGGTGGCCA
>NZ_JBVJGT010000146.1:0-1267 GCF_055587185.1 Micromonospora sp. NPDC048040
GGCGTCTCTCCCCTGATCGGTCGATCAGCCGTTATTTCCAGTGTCAGGCTTGAATCGGTCCGGCGGGTTCGCTCTGCCGTTAGTTGCCTCCGTGGCTGGTGTACATATTGTGGCCCGCCGGACATAAAGGACCGGCCGGCATGGCTTGAGAGGAGCGTGCCAGCGCCCGACTGGGATATGCCACCGACCGGTCTGCGCCCCCTTCGGTCAAGGAGACACCCTCATGGTGGTCATCGGCATCGACGCCCACAAGCGCAGCCACACCGCCGTCATCATCGACGGCAACGGCCGCAAGCTCGCCACGAAGACCTGCAAGACAACAAGCCAGGACCATCTGTCGCTGCTGCGCTGGGCGGCCGGGCACGGCGAAGAACGCGTCTGGGCCATCGAGGACTGCCGCAACATGACCCGCCGCCTCGAACACGACCTGCTCGCCGCCGGCGAACGCATCGTCCGGGTGCCACCCAAGCTCATGGCCAATGCCCGCGACGCCGCCCGCACCTACGGCAAGTCAGATCCGATCGACGCCCTGGCCGTCGCTCGCGCCGCACTCCGCGAAGATGGCCTACCCACCGCCCACCTCGACGGCCCCGACCGCGACCTACGTCTGCTGGTCGACCATCGCGAAGACCTGATCGCTGAACGCACGCGCGCAGTCAACCGACTCCGCTGGCACCTGCACGAACTCGACCCCGAATGGGACCCCCCAGCGCGATCCCTCGACCGGGTCAGCAACCTGAACCACATCCTGCACCGACTGGCCGATTCAACCGGAACCGTCGCCCACCTCGCCGCCGCGATCACCCAACGCTGCAGGACCCTCACCGAAGAGATCAACACCATCGAGGCCGAGATCCGCGAACTCGCCGAGAAGTTGGTACCAGCCCTCATCGCCATCCCCGGCTGCGCTGCGTTGACCGCCGCGAAGATTCTCGGCGAGACAGCCGGCATCACACGATTCCGCTCCGCGGCAGCCTACGCTCGGCACAACGGCACCGCACCGCTACCGGTCTGGTCATCCAACCGAGCCCGCCACCGACTCAGCCGCACCGGTAACCGCCAGCTCAACGCCGCCCTGCACCGCATCGCGATGACCCAGGCCCGCTGTCACCAGCCCGCAAAGGACCTCATCACGCGCCGGAGGAACTCCGGCGACGGCGGCCTCGAAGCCCTCCGCGTGCTGAAACGACGCCTATCCGACGTCGTCTACCAGGCCCTACGAACCAACTGCGTACCCGAGGCTTGACAGAGGAGCTATGTACAGTCC
>NZ_JBVJGT010000147.1:0-1245 GCF_055587185.1 Micromonospora sp. NPDC048040
CTAGTGCCGTGACCACGAACGTTCACGGTGTTGGTTGACACGCCGCGCGGCCTGTCGGCCGGGCGGCGTTGTGCCGGTCAGGCTGTGGCGGTGGCAGATCTTGTACGCGTGCGGCGGCTCAGTGATCAGGAAGGTCAGCAGCTGCTAAAAATCACCCGCCGGGGAACCGGCTCGGCGATCCGACTGCGACGGGCGATGGTCGTGCTCGCCTCGGCCGGCGGGAACACGGTGCCGGCTATCGCCCGCCTCGTCCAGGCCGACGAGGACACGATCCGGCAGGTCATCCACCGGTTCAACGAGATGGGGATGGCCAGCCTGGACCCTCAGTGGGCGGGTGGCCGTCCCCGCCAGATCAGTCCTGACGAAGAGCAGTTCATCGTCGAGACGGCCAACACCCGCCCCGAGAAGCTGGGGCGACCGTTCACCCGGTGGAGCATCCGCAAACTCGCCGACCATCTGGGCTCGCATGCCGTCCGGAGAATCCGCATCGGGCGTGAGCGACTGCGGCAGATCCTGCACCGACACAAGCTCACGTTCCAGCGGACCAAGACGTGGAAGGAGTCCACCGACCCGCACCGGGACGCCAAACTCGCCCGCATCGAGTACGTCACCAGCCACTTCCCGCAACGGGTGTTCGCCTTCGACGAGTTCGGGCCCCTGGTCATCCGCCCACAGGCTGGGGCCGGGTGGGCGCCCGCGGGCCATCCGCACCGGCTGCCCGCGAACTACCACAAGCTGCACGGCGTCCGGCAGTTCCACGGCTGCTACTCCGTCGGCGACGACCAGCTCTGGGGCGTCGTCCGACGCCGTAAGAGCGCCGCGAACACCCTGGCCGCCCTCAAGTCGATCCGCGCCGCGCGTCCAGACGGGGCGCCGATCTACGTCATCCTGGACAACCTGTCCGCGCACAAAGGCCGCAAGATCCGGGCGTGGGCGGCCCGCAACAAGGTCGAGCTCTGCTTCACCCCGACCTACGCCTCCTGGGCCAACCCGATCGAGGCCCAGTTCGGGCCACTACGCACCTTCGTGATCGCCGGCTCGAACCACCCCAACCACACCGTCCTGGCCCGGAAACTGCAGGCCTACCTGCGCTGGCGCAACGCCAACGCCCGCCACCCCGACGTCCTGGCCGCCCAACGCCGCGAACGCGCCCGCATCCGCAGCGAACGACAACGACGCTGGGGCCAACCCACCACCCACGCAGCCTGATCCCAACACCGCGAACGTTCGTGGTCACGGCACTAG
>NZ_JBVJGT010000148.1:0-1225 GCF_055587185.1 Micromonospora sp. NPDC048040
TCCGGCATCGCCAACCTCCACAACATCATCCTCGCCGGCTGACCGCCGACCCCGTCCCAGGCAACGCCTTCACCCGGTTACGAGACGTCCCTTAGAGTCCGGCTGTGGACCGTCGACGGCCAAGCCGAGTCTTCCTGCGGGTGTTCTCGATGTTCGGTCTTGTCTTTGCGATTGCGCTTACGGTGCTCGGCACATGGTCAGTAGCAGACGAACGTCGGGGATCAGAGTCAGTGGCTGACGTGCTGGACGTCGAGCATCGCGGGGCGAGAACATTCCTGACCGTCCAGTTCACTACAAACCGTGGCGAGGTGTGTGAATCAATCCTGCGCGTTACGGTCGACGCGAACCGGACTGTGAGTACCGGCCAGCGCATCCGAGTCCACTACGCCAAGAGCGACCCTTGCCTGAGAATGCGCGAGGTTGGCGATCAATCCGGATGGTTCATGGTCCTCATCGCGATGGTGCTTCTGATCACCTTCGCCATCCTGACCTATGTTGTGTGGCGCCGGCCCCGACCTCCGCTCCCACTCCGATACGCGGGCATGCCGTGACAAGTCGGACGAGGTTGGTTTGGCCCCGACCCGCCGCCGGGACGGCCGGATTCGAACCGGACGACCCCTTGCCCCCCAGGCAACCAACACCGGACCAGCCCGCAGACCTGCGGCTCCGAAGCCGCCGAACTGTAAGGACGATCCCCCAGTGTCCGCGACATTCCGCCGGTGTCCGCCCCGATCGTCACCCAAATAGTCACCCAACTGTCCGGGAGACCCTACATGTGCACGCACGGGCGCGAACCCTGATTGTCGGGCACTCGCCTCACAGGCTGGCCACACCCCTTCGCCGGCATGACCGGCCTATGACCCAACCTCGCCCGTTACGGACCCGGCTCCCGGGGTCGAAGCTGGCCACCGGCGGCCACCCCTCCCCTCCCAGGTTAGCGGTTGACCTGGCAGAAGCGTGCGTCCGCGATACACGGTTGGAAACGCCAAGTTCAGAGCTGTCCTGGCAGACAATCCTCTGCTTGGCTGAACACGATTTCCCGGATCAGGAGTAACTCTGCAGCAGCACTCTTATGCCCGAGGCGTTGAACGTCATACCACCGGTCTAGGCAGGAGATCACGTATGTCCATTGAGCCATTTTCATCCTGCGTAGCGGTTCGCATCGACGTGGTGCAGGACAAGGATGGCCTGCACGATCGCGGTGGCGCGGCGTGGACAGCACCGC
>NZ_JBVJGT010000149.1:0-1160 GCF_055587185.1 Micromonospora sp. NPDC048040
CAGTTGATCGCGATGCTGGTCGATCGCGCTCGTGGTGACGGGCTGAAGCTGACCGGCGAGGGCGGGCTGCTGCAGCAGCTCACGAAGCGGGTCCTGGAGTCGGCGTTGGACGGTGAGATCACCGACCACGTCGGCTACGACAAGCACGACCCGGCAGGTCGAGGTAGCGGGAACACCCGCAACGGCAGCCGGACCAAGACCGTGCTCACCGATGTCGGACCGGTCGAGGTCCGGGTCCCACGCGACGCCGCCGGGACGTTCGAGCCGCAGATCGTGCGGAAGCGACAGCGGCGCCTGACCGGGGTTGACGACATGGTTCTGTCGTTGTCGGCCAAGGGGCTGACGCACGGTGAGATCGCCGCCCATTTGGCCGAGGTATACGGCGCGGAGGTGTCGAAGCAGACCATCTCCACCATCACCGACAAGGTGATGGACGGGATGGCTGAGTGGCAGAACCGGCCCCTCGACCCGGTTTATCCGGTCGTGTTTATCGATGCCATCAACGTCAAGATCAGGGATGGTCAGGTCGCGAACCGGCCGATCTACCTCGCCCTCGCCGTCACCGTCGACGGCCACCGCGACATCCTCGGCATCTGGGCCGGTGACGGCGGCGAAGGCGCCAAGCACTGGCTGCACGTGCTGACCGAGTTGAAGAATCGCGGCGTCGCCGATGTGCTCATGCTCGTGTGTGACGGGCTCAAGGGCCTGCCGGAGGCGGTGGAGACGGTCTGGCCGCGCACGATCGTGCAGACGTGTGTGGTGCACCTGCTGCGCAACTCGTTCCGGTACGCGGCCCGGCAGGACTGGGACAAGATCGCCAAGGCGCTCAAGCCTGTCTACACCGCACCCACGGAGGATGCCGCGACCGAGCGGTTCCTCGAGTTCGCTGAGGCGTGGGGCCGCAAGTATCCGGCGATCGTGAAGCTGTGGGAGAACGCCTGGTCCGAGTTCGTGCCGTTCCTGGCCTTCGACGTGGAGATCCGCAAGGTCATCTGCTCCACGAACGCGATCGAGAGCGTCAACGCCCGCATCCGCAAGGCCGTCCGCGCCCGCGGACACTTCCCGAACGAGCAGGCCGCGCTCAAGTGCGTCTACATGGCCTTGATGAGCCTCGACCCGACCGGCACCGGCCGCCGGCGCTGGACCATGCGCTGGAAAGC
>NZ_JBVJGT010000150.1:0-1111 GCF_055587185.1 Micromonospora sp. NPDC048040
GTGCTGCGGGGCGTCGACTTCGACGTGGCAGCCGGGAGCATCTTCGCTCTGCTCGGCTCGAACGGCGCCGGAAAGACCACGCTGGTGCGGATCCTGTCGACGTTGCTGAAGGCGAACACCGGCACCGCGACCGTCCACGGCTTCGACGTCTCCTCGGCTCCGGGCGACGTACGCAAGTCGATCAGCCTGACCGGCCAGTTCGCCGCAGTCGACGAAGTGCTCACCGGCCGGGAAAATCTGGTCTTAGTCGCGAAGCTCCGCCACCTGAAGAACCCGGGTGCGATCGCCGACGACATGCTCGCCCGCTTCTCGCTCACTGATGCCGGCAACCGCCGGGCGGCGACCTACTCGGGCGGCATGCGCCGGCGGCTGGACATTGCGATGAGCCTTGTCGGCAACCCGCCGGTCGTGTTCCTCGACGAGCCGACCACCGGCCTCGACCCGCAGGCCCGCATCGAGGTCTGGCAGACGGTGAAGCAGCTCGCCAAGGATGGCACCACCATCCTGTTGACCACCCAGTACCTCGACGAGGCCGAGCAACTCGCCGACCGGATCGCGATCCTGCACAAGGGCACGATCATCCAGAACGGCACTCTCGCCGAGCTGAAGCAGCTCCTCCCGTCCGCCAAGGTCGAGTACGTCGAGAAGCAGCCGACCCTCGAGGACGTCTTCCTCGCCCTCGTTGGCGACACCAGTGACACCGCCGACAAGGCAGCCATGTCCGCAGGAGAGGAATCCCGATGACCGCCCACGTCCTCAGCGACACCGGAACCCTCACCGGCCGCTCCCTGCGTCACATCCTCCGCAGCCCGGACACCATCATCACCACAGCGGTCACCCCGGTCGCGCTGATGCTGCTCTTCGTGTACGTGCTGGGCGGAGCCATCAACACCGGATCCGCCGAGTCGTACATCAACTACATGCTCCCGGGCATCCTGCTCATCACGATCGCGTCCGGCATCGCCTACACGGCGTACCGCCTGTTCCTCGACATGCAGGGCGGCATCTTCGAGCGCTTCCAGTCGATGCCGATCCCACGACCCTCCGTGCTCTGGGCGCATGTCCTGACCTCACTCGTCGCCAATCTGGCCTCGCTCGTGATCGTCACAGG
>NZ_JBVJGT010000151.1:0-1081 GCF_055587185.1 Micromonospora sp. NPDC048040
GGTTTGATGGAGAGTTGGTTAGCTGGTTTCCAGGGGTGCGGTGACTGGGTGGGTTATCGCGTGTAGCGCCTCGTACTCGGCGGGTGGGACGTGGCCGAGTTCGCCGTGCAGCCTGCGGTTGTTGTACCAGTCGATGTATTCGACGGTGGCCATCTCCAGGTCGTCGAGCCCGCGCCATGGTCCCTTGTTCCGGACGAGTTCGGCCTTGTAGAGGGAGTTGAACGCCTCGGCCATCGCGTTGTCGAAGGAGTCGCCCTTGGTGCCGACAGAGGCGACGGCACCGGCCTCGGCGAGCCGCTGGGTGTAGCGGATTGCTCGATATTGGACTCCACGGTCGGAGTGGTGGACCAGTCCGCCCAGGTCAGCGCCTTGATTTTCGCGACGCCAGATCGCCATCTTCAGCGCGTCGAGAGCCAGGTCGGTGTAGAGACTCGTCGACACCTGCCAGCCGACGATCAGCCGGGAGTACACGTCGAGGACGAACGCGGCGTACACCCAGCCCACACTCGTGCGCACGTAGGTCAGGTCGGCGACCCACAGCTGGTTTGGGCCGGCTGCGGTGAAGTCACGTTTGACCAAGTCAGCGGGTCGGCTGGTCTCGGCCGCCGGCCGGGTCGTGCGTGGGGACCTGTCGCGCAGCAGCCCGCGTAGCCCGGACTCGCGCATCAGCCGCTCGACGGTGCACCGGGCCGCCTCGATGTCCTGGCGGTGCAGCTCGTGCCAGATCTTGCGTGCCCCGTAGACGCCGTAGTTCTCCGCGTGGATCCGCTCGATCACCGCGGTCAGCTCCTCATCACGTCGCGAGCGGGCGCTGGCGGGACGGGTCTTGGCAGCGTAGTAGGTCGACGGTGCGATCTGTGCCGGCGTGTCTTCGAGCGCCTGCAGGACCGGCTGGACACCGTGTCGCTCCCGCTGGGAGTCGACGAACTCGACCTTCATCGCGACGGACGGTCCAACTCCGCCGCGAAGAAAGACGCCGCGGACTTCAGGATCTGGTTCGCCCGCCGCAGCTCACGCACCTCCCGTTCCAACGCGGCGAGGCGTTCCGCATCGCTGCTGGTGGTGCCCGGCCGCTCACCGG